>JACOTM010000038.1 GCA_016178305.1 Flavobacteriia bacterium
AAATGGCTTTTCAAATTGATAACGAAAACTTTGCTCATCGCTATCTCCAAATCGTTCCAATTGTAAAAAATTAATCCGTCCTTTTATACTCAGAAACAAACTCATTGTACTGATGAAAAAATCTTTTCTGCATTTATTAAGACCAACCATTTTGTTTAATAAATTTTTAACCTGATATTTGAACTGGGATAATTCTTGAAAACTCATATTTTTGCGTACCTGAGAAATATATCTAATATACTGATAATCAATGAATTACCCTATTTTTAAATCATTTATTTTACTGAATTTCAGCTATTTATATTAAAATTTAACGAAGTATTGAATAAACGAACAAATGAAAAACCGAACAGCATAAAGTTGTTGGTTTTTTATTTCAATTGGTTAAAATTGTTGGAGATTCTAGAGGGTGTGATTATGTTGTTTCGATTTGTATTTATTTTTGAATCAATTTGTTACGGTGTAAATTGTGTCGTTTGGACGAATAGCAAAATACCTGGTCAGCGAATTCCAGAATAGAGTATTCAACGTGATCGGAATCTCCAATCAAGTCTAGGTGTCTAAATAATGCAATTTGTTCCGATTATCGGAAGTAGTTCTAGTTTCTAAAATTCAAACCAGCAGTTAGCTTTGGAGTATAAAACACAGTCTTTTAACCTTCTTCCTCTGAGTTCAAATATTTTCCTTTCTTAGAACCATCATAGATGGAATATTTACGGAAACTACATTCTAAATCACCGTTAAATAATTTTATTTTTCGTTCTGGCCTTAAACCTACATTTTTAAAGCCATCTTCACTGGAAGAAATAATCCAACAGGTATATCCTTTTAATTCAGCTTTCATCCAATCGCCTAATTTAGAATACAATTCTTCGATATCTTCGCCCATTCGTTCCCCATAAGGTGGATTTGTTACCATTACACCTGCTTCAACTGGGTTTTTCAATTCTTCAAACGATAAATTCTCAACTTCCACAAAACGGCCGATTGGTAAACCACCTAAATTTCTTCTTGCTTTTAAAACCATTTCCGAACTAATATCCGAACCTACTATTTTACAAGGCAAAGAAGAAGCTCTTTTAGGGGCATTTTCATAAATTTCTTCCCAAACTTTTGCATCGTAATTGGCGAAATTTTTAAAGGCGTAATGTTGTCTTTCAATATTTGAAGGAATTCCAGAAGCTAATAATGCCGCTTCAATTAACAAAGTACCTGAACCACAAAAAGGATCAACAAACATAGATTTTCGATCCCAACCAGACATTCTGATTAATCCAGCAGCAGCTACTTCATTTAACGGAGCATCACCAACTGCTTGACGATAACCTCTTTGAAATAAAGGTGCACCACTTGTGTTCAATGAAACGATTACATTTTGTTTGTTTATATAAACGTCAAATAATATTTGTGGTGTTTTAATATTTACATCTGGACGAATACCATCTTTATCTCTAAAAACATCGCAAATAGCATCTTTCACAACTAAAAATGGATACTGTGTATGTGAAAACAAATCAGAAAAAACGGCTCCTTTTACGGCGAATGTTTTTTGAACATCAAAATATTTTGACCAATCTATTTTCATGCATTTTTTATACAAATCCTTTTCATCGCGAATAAAGAATTTCTCAATTTCAACCAAAATAGAAATACAACATCTACAATATAAATTCAAAAAATAAACATCTCTCCAAGTCCCATAAATTTGAACTGCTCGATTCAATATTTTGACTTCATCATATCCCAATTCATTTAACTCTTCCTTTAAAACCTCTTCAAAACCAAATAACGTTTTCAAAGTTATTAGTATATTTTCATCTTGATTATTAGCACCGTTTATCATATTCAATTGTTTATCTTTCGAAAATCTTTCTAATTTTGTACAAAAGAACGAATTTGAAGCCACAATATCGATATATTGTTTTATTAATTGCTTTTTTTACTCAAATAAGCACTGCTACTTCACAACAAAAAATAGGGTTGGTGTTAAGTGGTGGCGGTGCAACCGGCTTGGCTCATATTGGCGTTTTAAAAGCTTTGGAAGAAAGAGGTATTCCAATTGATTATATAACAGGTACTTCAGCAGGAGCATTAGTTGGAGCGATGTATGCTTGTGGTTATAGTCCTGAAGAAATTGAGCAATATGTTTTAAGTGATGAATTTATTTTGATGACGAACGGAAAAGTCAAAGCCAATCAGCGTTTTTCATTAAGAGAAGATGAAAACGATGCGGACTTTGTAAATTTTACGTTTACCTATAAAGATATTTTAAAAAAATCACTCCCTACAAATTTCATTACATCAACATATCTTGATTTTGAAATGATGAAATTATTCGGAAGTGTAAGCGCATCTTATGGAAAAGATTATAATCAACTATTTGTCCCTTTTCGCTGTGTTGCATCAGATATAACAAACAAAAAATCAATTGTTTTTTCCAATGGGGATTTAAATCAATCTGTAAGAGCTTCAATGACTTTTCCGTTTTATTTATGTCCAATAAGAGTTAATGGTAATCTATTATTTGATGGTGGTTTGTATAATAATTTCCCTGCAAATATCATGTATTCAGACTTCAATCCTGATTATATTATAGGTAGTAACGTTTCATACAATGCTGATCCACCAGCTGAAGATGATTTGATTAGCCAAGTAACAAATATGTTAGTTTCGTACACCACATTTGAATTGCCATGTGAACACGGGATCATTATTCAGCCTAAAACGAATGTTACCACGTTTGATTTTAACGATGTAAAACAAGCAATACAAGATGGGTATAATTCAACTCTTTTATACTTAGATTCAATAGAACAACATGTTACACATAAAATTTCAAAAGAAGAATTAAGTGAAAAAAGAAAATTATTTCGTTCAAAGATCATTCCGTTAAACATTGAATCAATCACAACGATTTCTAATTCAAATACTTCAATAAGATTTGCTGAAAGATCATTGTATAATCCAAAAAGAAAAAAAATTGTTTCTGAAAATAAATTTGAACGCAGATATTACCGTTTATATTCCGCTCCTCAAGTAGATTTTATGTATCCTATTTTAACTAAAAAAACGGATAGTACTTATTCGCTTAAATTAGAAATTAGAAAATCAAAAGAATTTAAAATAGAAGGAGGAGGGCATTTTTCATCAAGACCAATCAATACAGGATATATTTCTTTATCATATCGCAGAATGGGAAAGATTGGGTTGAATTTAAAAGGAAATTCCTATTTTGGAAAGTTTTATGGTTCATTAAAAACAGAATTAACGATTGATTTTCCATCAGCTTATCCGATTTCGATTTCCCCTTATTTTGTGATGAATCGTTGGGATTATTTCAGAAGTTTCTCTACTTTTTTTGAAATAAATAAACCATCATTTTTAATTCAAAATGAAATTTATTATGGATTAAAACTAACGCATCCTATTGAAAATACATCTAAAAGCATTTTTGATGTTCGTTTTTTCGATTTAGAGGACGATTATTATCAAACACCTAATTTCACCAATAAAGACACTACGGATAAAACATATTTTAATGGAATAAATACTTCATGGGAATTTATAAAAAACACTTTAAATAGAAAGCAATTCGCGTCAGAAGGTAATTTATTTTCAATAAAAGTAAAATATGTTAATGGAACAGAAAATAGTATTGGAGGCAGCACAAGTTCAAATCATTTTCATATAACAAAAACACATAATTGGCTGTCATTTAGTAGTGAATTAAGAACGTTTCTAATAAATAATTCAGCTTTTCATCTTGGAATTCATGCGAAAGGGGTGTTTAATACACAATCATTATTCAATAATTACACAGCATCATTATTGGCGATGTCATCTTTTTCTCCGGTTCCTGATATTGAAACATTCTTCTTGCCTGAATATCGATCGCCACAGCATATCGGAGTTGGAACGAATGTTATCTTCACGGTTAAACGAAAAGTCGATTTAAGATTTGACACCTATTTGTATCAACCTTTTGTTTTTTTAGTAAAAAATAATGATGGGAGTTTTGGTTATTCAAATTTGTTTAAAGGAGAAACTTATATCGCATCGGCCTCTTTGATTTACCACACTTTTCTAGGGCCTGTTCGTGCGACGTTAAATTATTTCCCCAAACAAATAACAGCACCTCTAAGTATTCAGTTTAGCTATGGTTTTGTTATATTTAATGATAGAGCTATACGCTAATCTGCCCGCACCCATTTTTGGGTTCTATAAAAAATTCCTATATACCCTCTAACATTTAATTTGTTCGAGTTTTCTTTGTCCAGCCACATACTAACTGTATAGGTTTTACCATTTTCAGGGTCTAAAATAGAGCCATCTTCCCATTCAGAACCATTCCAAATCATACCACTTGCAATTTGCATTCCGACAATATGTTTGTTTTTTTTCTCTCCTGAACATTTTGTACACAATGGGTCATCTTCTCGCCCTTCCTTTGGATATAAATAAATTATTTTGCCATGAAGTTTTCCATCCACTTTATATAATTCCACGGTTGATTTTTTCTTTCCTGTTTCATCATCAAATGTGGTCCATTTTCCAATACAAGACCCCACAGGAGGCAGAAGGTAATTTATAGTGAAAACAAGAGTTATTAACAGTTTCATAATCGTTTCTTTTTTTATGTCTAACTAAAATAGTGAATTATATATTTATTTCGTTTAAAACGAGGCTATTTTTTCATTAAAAAGATATAAACAAAATTCAAATTCTCAAAAATAAAGTTAATATTTTGTTGATAAATCCTCAATTAAAATCCCATTTCACAGACTAAAAGCCAACTTCATTCACTATATTTGTGAGTTCATCAAACAATCCCGAATTCAAAGGAAAAATATGAGTGAAGATTTAAAGAATCAAGATTATTCTGCGGATAATATCCAGATATTAGAAGGTTTAGAAGCCGTTCGTAAACGTCCTGCCATGTATATTGGTGACGTAGGAATTAAAGGTTTACACCATTTAGTTTATGAGGTTGTAGATAACTCAATCGATGAGGCAATGGCTGGTTACTGTAACCAAATCGATGTTTTCATCAATGAAGATAACTCAGTTACTGTAAAAGACAACGGACGTGGAATTCCAACAGGAATGCATACCAAAGAGAAAAAATCTTCTCTAGAGATTGTTATGACTGTTTTACATGCTGGTGGTAAATTCGATAAAGATACTTACAAAGTTTCTGGAGGTTTACACGGTGTGGGTGTTTCTTGTGTAAATGCGTTATCAACTCATTTATTAGCTGAGGTTCACAGAGAGGGGAAAATTTTCCAACAAGAATATTGTATTGGTAAACCTCAATACGATGTGAAAGAAGTTGGTGTTTCTGATAAAACAGGGACTTACGTAACGTTCAAGCCAGATGGTACGATTTTCGAATCTACAATCTACAACTTTGAAACGTTAGCAGCGCGTATGCGTGAGTTAGCTTTCTTAAATAAAGGTATTACAATCTCTCTTACAGATAATCGTGAGAATGACGAAAACGGTAAACCTTTATCAACTACATTTCATTCAGAAGGAGGTTTAAGTGAGTTTGCGCAATATTTAGATCGTAACCGTGAAGCTTTAATTCCAGACGTTATTCATTTCGAAGGAGAAAGAGAAGGCATTCCAGTTGAAGTTGCTATTACTTATAACACTTCTTATACTGAAAATATTCACGCTTACGTTAATAACATTAACACACACGAAGGTGGTACGCACTTATCTGGTTTCAGAAGAGGTTTAACAAATACGTTAAAAAAATACGCTACTGAATCTGGTATTCTTGCAAAAGAAAAAATCGAAATTGATGGTGATGATTTCCGTGAAGGATTGACTGCTGTTGTTTCTGTTAAAGTTCAAGAACCACAATTCGAAGGTCAAACGAAAACGAAATTAGGAAACAGAGAAGTTACTGCACCTGTAAGTCAAGCTGTTTCTGAAATGTTAGCGATCTACTTAGAAGAAAATCCTTCTCAAGCTCGTTTGATCGTTGAAAAAGTAATTTTAGCTGCTAGAGCGCGTCATGCTGCTCGTAAAGCACGTGAAATGGTTCAACGTAAAAACGTTTTAACAGGAAGCGGTTTACCTGGGAAATTAGCAGATTGTTCTGAAAAAGATCCTGCGATGTGTGAGATATACTTTGTCGAGGGAGATTCTGCGGGTGGAACTGCAAAACAAGGTCGTGATAGAATGTTCCAAGCAATTATGCCTTTAAGGGGTAAAATCTTGAACGTTGAGAAAGCAATGCATCACAAAATCTTTGAAAACGAAGAGATCAAAAATATTTATACTGCTTTAGGTGTAAGAATTGGTACTGAAGAAGATTCAAAAGCATTAAACTTAGAAAAATTAAGGTATCACAAGGTAATCATCATGTGTGATGCCGATGTGGATGGTTCTCATATCGAAACGTTAATCTTAACGTTCTTCTTCCGTTTTATGAAGGAAATGATCGAAAATGGTTACATCTACATCGCTACTCCTCCATTGTATCAAGTGAAAAAAGGTGGTAAATCTAGCTATGCTTGGGATGATAATCAAAGAGATCGTTTGATTCAAGAGTTTAAAGGTTCTGGATCTGAATCTTCTGTAAACGTTCAACGTTACAAAGGTCTTGGAGAGATGAACGCAGAGCAATTATGGGAAACAACTATGAATCCTGAACACAGAACACTTCGTCAAGTTACAATTGAAAACGCTGCAGAGTGTGATCAAATCTTCTCAATGTTAATGGGAGACGATGTTCCTCCAAGAAGAGAATTCATCGAGAAAAATGCGAAATATGCAAATATTGATATTTAATCAATTTTTAAATTAATAATTAAAGCTCTTTCATTTTGGAAGAGCTTTTTTATTATTACATGTCCAAGAATCAACGAATCAAATCCAAAAGAAATATCTAAATTTACATTACAAAAATATTTCATGGAACAACATCCTCATATTATACATCTATTAAAATGCATTGATCTTGAAATAAAAGAACAAGAGGGAAAATATAAATTAGATCAACAACACAGTTTAAAGATTTTAAAATCAATTGGTGTTGCTCTTCAGCCAATCAATATAACTCGAAAATCATTTGGTTATGCTGATTATCCTGAAATTTCATTTCGTTTGTCTTTTCCTTGTGACACTTCTAATTTTAGAGATGGAAGTGCGATTGAGTGTTTTATTGAGAATGAAGAATCTGTAAAAGGTATTATTCTTTCCTGTGATGGTTCAAAAGGAGAGTTCAGAATATTTGCTCCTGATTTCCCTGATTGGATCGAGGATAAGGGCATTGGAATCAAATTGGCTCCTGATCATCGCACGAGTGAAATCATGCAGAAAAGTTTAGAAGAGCTAGAAAATAATAAAACCGTTTTTAATTTATTTAAGCAGGTTCAAAGCTCTCAGGCATTTGGCGAGCAAACACTTTCAAAAGTAACCTTAGAGTTAAGGAATAATCAACTAAATGAAAGTCAGATAAATGCAGTAAGAGCAATTGAATCAAATGATTATTTAACGATTGTTCATGGACCTCCTGGGACAGGAAAAACGACGACTTTAATCGAAGGGATTATTCAGTTAATCAATAAAGGTGAAAAAATTATCGTTTCCGCTCCTAGTAATACTGCTGTAGATAACATTGCTAAAGGATTGATTAAAGCACAAGTTAATATTTTGCGCGTTGGTAATCTATCAAAAGTTGATTCAGAGATTTTCCCTTTTACTTCTGAAGGAAAAATGATTGAAAGCAAGCAACAGAAAGAGATTAAAAATTTAAAGATTAGAGCGGAAGAATTGCGTAAAATGGCGAATCAATACAAACGTCGTTTTGGGAAAGATGAACGTGAACAACGCAATTTATTGATACGAGAAGTCAAAAATATTCGTAAAGAAATTCGAGATTTAAGAAATTATTTTGAGGGTCAATTGTTTGAAAAAGCGCAAGTTATTTTAGGAACACCTATCGGGCTACATGATTTTATACATTCAAATCAACAATTTGATACTTTAATAATTGATGAAGCAGGGCAGTGTATAGAACCTTTAGCTTGGTGTATATTTCCCTATGCCAAAAAATGGGTTTTGGCAGGAGATCATTTACAACTTCCTCCAACAATTTTATCCAATGAAGCCAAGCGCTTAGGATTTAATATTTCAATCTTAGAACAATGTTTCAAAAATTGCCAATCCATCCATTTCTTAAATACTCAATACCGTATGCGAAAATCAATTGCTGATTTTTCAAGTCATTATTTTTATAATGGGGAATTAAAAACACCAATTGAATTGTTGGATACAGGAATTCATATCACTTTTTTTGATACAGCGGGAACAGGTTTTGAAGAAGAAGCGGGTAAAGATGGAATGAGTTTGATGAATGAAGGTGAAATTTCAATTGTCCAAAAAATTATAGTGCAAGAAAAATTAAATGAAAAAGATATTGCGGTTATTTCTCCCTATTCAGGACAAGTTGAATTAGCAAAATCAAATTTATCTAAAAATATACGGATTAGTACGATAGATAGTTTTCAAGGGCAAGAGGAAGAAATTATTATTCTTTCTTTAGTTCGTTCTAATTCGGAATCAATCATTGGTTTTTTGAATGATTATAGAAGAATGAATGTCGCGTTAACGAGAGCAAAAGAGCAATTATTTGTAATAGGTGATAGTTCTACAATTGGAACAGATGATTTTTACGCACAATTTTTGGAGTACATTGAAAAAAACAACTCTTACAGAAGTGCTTGGGAGTTGGAATAATATTTAAATTATAAATTTTGACTAATGAATTTTAAATTAATTTTTACATTTTTGTTTTTTATACTTTGTAATTGTGGTGTTAGTGTCCCAATTGCATCAAATGAACGTCCAATTTCATGGGCAAAAAAAATCGAATTGACTCCATTATATAATTTATATCAAGTTGATGAAAATTTATACCGTTCGGAACAACCGACTAAAGAAGGTATGACAGCATTGGAATCACTTGGAATTAAGTCTGTTGTCAATGTTCGTAATCTTCAAAATGATCAATCAGAAGGTAAAGGAACTCAACTTAATTTATATAAAAAGAGAATTAATACTTGGACAATTACTTATGATGAGGTAATTGAAGCGTTGAAAATAATACAAAAAGCACCTAAACCAATTTTAATTCACTGTAAACATGGTTCAGATAGAACTGGTTGTATTGTTGCGGCTTATCGGATGGCTTTTTTAAATTGGTCCAAAGAAGAAGCGATTAAAGAATTTCAATTAGGAGGATTTGGTTATCACGAAGATGTTTTTCCAAATGTATTGAAGCTTTTAAGAGAAATTGATTTTACAAAACTGAAAAAAGATTTGAATATCTAGGAAATTACGTAGTCGATTCATTTTTAAGTTTCAATGTAATTTTGTAAATTAATTGAAACCAATAAAACGTTCGATTATGAAAAAAATATTACTACTCATTTTGCTATTTTCTTTTCAATCACAACTCTTTTCTCAAGAAGCAGTTGATAAAAAAAACTTACTCAAAGAAGACAAAGAGCTTTTAAAAAAAGATAAGGCTGAAATTAAAAAAGCAGAAGCCGAATTAAAAAAAGATGAAAAAGATATGGAAAAAGCTAAATCAGCAAAAGATAAGGAAGCTCAAGTTAAATTAAAAGAAAAAATGAAAGCTGATAAATTAGCTTTAAAAGCAGCAGAAACACAAATGAAAAAAGATGAAGCTAAATTAAAAAAAGATGCTGCAATGAAAGAAGAAAAAGCTCCCAAAAAGCAATAATGTTTGTTTCTCAATATCCTAAAATATATAGGATAGAAGTCTCATATTTGACTTAAAAAAAATGCTTTCTACAAAAAGGAGAGCATTTTTTTTACATTATCTTCATCAAAAGAAGAAATGTCTAGTAGAAGAATTTTAACATTTTTTTTTTTTGAAAAAAAACTGTCGTATTTATTCAAAAAATGATTTAGATTTGCAACTTTAAAAATCATTAATTTAATAATACTTATGAAAAAATTAGTTTACGGATTAACATTATTAACGTCATTAAATTTATCAGCACAAAATCTTGATAATACAAAATTAACACAAACAGAATACCATAAACCACCTATGCAAAATGTACTGAATGATGTTAAAACAATTTTTGTTGAAGGAAATGGATATAATGTCAATGAAGCTAAGAATGCTATAGAAAGTGACATTAATAAAAATATCTACACCATTGTTGGAGATAGAGAATCAGCAGATTTAATTATTTCTGTAAACTTGAATAAAGGCATCATTTCACCGATGAGAACAACTTCTAATACAGAAACAAAAACAGATAAAAATGGAAAATCATATACAGTAACAACTTATTACGCTACAGGTTCTCAAAAATATAATATTTCAGTAAAATTCATCAAAAAAACAGGTGAAGTTGTAAATACTGAAAATATGGAAAACACTTTAAACATCACAAATGATAAGACGGCATCATCTGACAAACCTTCTGCAGAGACGAAATATTACAATGCAATTTCGACAGGTGAAAATGAAGTGATTTATTCAATAAGTCGTCAAACATTTTATAAGTTAGAGTCAAATTATTTAATTGGTTTGGAAACTTTATTGCATGTTCCTTTAAAAATTAAATCTCGTAAATTTGATTATACAGATATTAATGAAGCTGCTGATTTATTATTAAAATGGATTGAGGCGAAAACATTTGACGCTAATGACACTGATATTATCAAAGCTTTAGGGATTTATGAAGAAGCTTTAAAAGAATTAAATGAAGAAGAGAAAAAAGTAAGAGTTAATTCAGAAGTAGGAGCTTTATGTTATTATGAATTAGCGTATTATTATTTTGCGACTAAAAATTATTCAAAAGCAAATGAATACATTATAAAATCAGAATCGCTTGATAAAAGAATCAATTACACACAAGAACAATTAAAAGATGTATGTGCTGATTTACAAAAAAGAAAAGCATTTTAATAAATATATATTTGGAAAAAAAAATGGCTCTCAAATTATTGAGAGCCATTTTTTTGTTTTTGAAATTTTATAAGTGAATTACTTCTCCATAAGCCGCTGCCGCCGCTTCCATAATTGCTTCTGACATCGTTGGATGTGGATGAACAGTTTTGATTAATTCATGTCCAGTTGTTTCTAATTTACGAATAGCAACGATTTCAGCAATCATTTCAGTTACATTTGCTCCAATTAAATGAGCTCCTAAAACTTCACCATATTTTGCATCGAAAATTAATTTAACAAATCCGTCTTTTGCTCCAGCTGCACTTGCTTTACCTGATGCAGAGAAAGGGAATTTACCAATTTTGATGTCTAAGCCTTTTTCTTTAGCTGCTTTTTCAGTCAATCCAACTGATGCAACTTCAGGAGAACAATATGTACATCCTGGGATATTTCCGTAATCTAATGGCTCTGGATGGTGACCTGCAATTTTCTCAACACAAATAATTCCTTCAGCAGAAGCAACGTGTGCTAAAGCAGCAGTAGGAATGACATCACCAATTGCATAGTAACCTGGGATATTTGTTTGGTAGTAATCGCCAACTAAAATTCTTCCTCTGTCAACAACGATTCCAACTTCTTCTAAACCTAAGTTTTCGATATTTGCTTCAATTCCAACAGCAGAAAGAACAACATCACATTCGATTTTTTCTTCTCCTTTTGCTGTTTTAACTGTAACAACACAACCTTTTCCTTTTGTATCAACTGATTCAACAGAGGCATTAGTCATGATATTAACACCTGCTTTTTTGAAAGATTTCTCTAATTGTTTAGAAACTTCTTCATCTTCGATAGGAACAATGTTAGGTAAATATTCAACAACTGTTACCTCAGTTCCTATAGTATTATAAAAATAGGCAAATTCAACTCCAATAGCACCTGAACCAACTACAACCATTTTTTTAGGTTGTGTTTTTAAGGTCATCGCTTCACGGTATCCAATAATTTTTTCACCATCTTGAGGTAAATTAGGTAATTGGCGAGAACGAGCACCTGTCGCAATAATAATTCCTTTATCAGCAGAATATTCAGTTACTTTTCCAGCTTCATCTGTTACAGCAACTTTTTTTCCAGTTTTAACAACTCCAGTACCTTTAATAACATCAATTTTGTTCTTTTTCATTAAGAATTGAATACCATTACTCATTCCTGAAGCTACACCACGACTTCTTTCAACAATTGCATTAAAATCAATTTTCGCATCTTTAACACTAATTCCATAGTCATTAGCATGTGTTAAATATTCAAAGACATTTGCACTTTTTAATAATGCTTTTGTAGGAATACATCCCCAGTTTAAACAAATTCCACCTAGAGACTCTCTTTCAACTACAGCTGTTTTTAATCCTAACTGTGAAGCACGGATAGCAGTAACATAACCGCCAGGTCCACTTCCAATAACTATAATGTCGTAATTCATTTTTTCTAATTTTAAGTAGTGCGAAGATAATTATTATTTATTTGAAAGTCGTTATGTAAAGGAAATTTTTCAAAGCGCAATAGAACTTAAATTTTATCAATAAAAGAGTAGATTAATTAGATTTTTTAATTAAATTCAAGAGTAAATTATCTTAAATAAAATGGAAATAAATGACTTAACCCAAATTATTCTAAATTGTTCTTATAAAGTTCATTCTGCTTTAGGTCCAGGATTACTAGAAAATGCCTATGAAGAATGTCTATTTTACGAATTAAAATTAAGAGGAATAAATGTTGAAAAACAAAAAGTATTACCTTTAGTCTATCATGATGTCAAATTAGATTCTGGTTATCGATTAGATTTGTTAGTAGAAAATAAAGTTGTAGTTGAACTCAAATCTATTGAAAGCTTTAGCGAAGTTCATTTGGCACAAGTTTTGACGTATTTAAAACTCTCAAAATGCAAAGTTGGATTATTGATTAATTTCAATGTGAAATCTTTGAAGAATGGGATAAAAAGAGTGGTTATTTAACATAGGTTTAACGAATCACAGAGTAAAAGGAGTAATACACAGAGTCTCACAGAAAAAAAAAACTCAGTGATACTCAGTGACGAACTCAGTGTAACTCTGCCGTAAAAAAATAGTAGAAATTGAACCACAGAGTAAAAGGAGTATTTTCACAGAATCACACAGAGAAAATAAAACTCAGTGATACTCTGTGCCAAACTCAGTGCAACTCTGCGGTAAACAAAACAATAAATATGAGCAAAATATTAATAATAGACGACGAAAGAGCGATTAGAAGAGCATTAAGAGAAATCTTAGAATTTGAAGATTTTGAGGTAGAAGAAGCTGAAAATGGCAAAGAAGGTTTTGATAAAGCTTCTTCTGGGGTGTATGATATTATTTTCTGTGATATTAAAATGCCCGTCATGGATGGAATGGAGGTGCTGGAAGAATTAATTAAAGCCAAAGTAGAATCTCCAATTATCATGATAAGCGGTCATGGAAACATCGATACAGCTGTCCAAGCAATAAAAAAAGGAGCATTTGATTTTATTGAAAAACCTTTGGATTTAAATAGAATCTTGGTAACTATTCGTAATGCGAAAGATAGAACAGTCTTAGTAGAAGAAACGAAACAATTAAAAACGACAGTAAAGAAATTTAAAGGTAGTTCTATCATCGGTGAAACAGTAGGAATCATTAAGATTAAAGAGATGATTGAGAAAGTAGCTCCTTCTGATGCTCGTGTATTAATTACAGGCGGTAATGGTACAGGAAAGGAATTAGTAGCTCGCTCCTTACACGATAATTCGAATCGAAGAAAAATGCAATTTATTGAAGTGAATTGTGCAGCAATACCTTCTGAATTAATTGAAAGCGAATTGTTTGGGCATGAAAAAGGGGCTTTTACTTCAGCTGTTAAAGATAAAAAAGGAAAGTTTGAATTGGCAAGTGGAGGAACTTTATTTTTAGATGAAATTGGAGATATGAGTTTACCTGCTCAAGCAAAAGTTTTACGTGCGCTTCAGGAAAATGTGATTCAACGAGTAGGTGGTGAGCGAGATATTAAAGTTGATTGTCGAATTGTTGCAGCTACCAACAAAGATCTTCGTAAAGAAATTGAAGAAGGACGTTTTAGAGAAGATTTATTTCATCGATTGGCGGTTATCTTAATTCATGTTCCTTCGTTAAATGAAAGGAGAGATGATATACCTTTATTAGCAGAACATTTTTTAACGATGGTTTGTGCAGAGCATGGAATTGTTAGAAAATCTTTTTCGGAAGAAGCTTTATTGGAATTACAAAGAGTTGATTGGACTGGAAATATCAGAGAATTAAGAAATATAATTGAGCGATTAGTAATTTTATGTGATCAAGAAATTTCAGCTTCTGATGTCGTAATGTTTGCAAACCCAAAAGTCAATAATTAAATTTTGGATTTTAAATTTTGGATGATGTAAAATCCAAAATTTAAAATCTAAAATAAATATCAGGGTTGCACTTCAATTTTTACTGTTTGTTTTGTTTGTGCTGAAAAATACCCTAAACATCCACCTGTAAAATTACTAACGGGGTTGGATGGAGTAGCAGCCCCTCCAGGACTATTTAGACTTAGAGAATAAAAGTATTTATAAACATTTTTATCAATACACATCATAGTCGTTAGGCATGAATCGCCAGGCATAAATGCACCGATTGTTCCAAAAACTGGTTGTTGAGTTACAACTCCATCTGCAAATTGGTCGTCTTGAATTATAATTGCAGAATCTCTTTCCCAGCCTTTATTAGCATTTACTCGTTTTACCCACATATCAAAGCGATAATTATTTTGGATATTTGCAGGGTCTTGCCTAATTGGAATTGCAATTTTTCCACCTTTTCCACCAAAATCATCATCAATGAAGTAAATTAAATCAAGATTTACTTGCGTAGGCATTGTTGATGTAGCTGAAAAAGTTTTTCCATCTATGCTAACATTTATTGTATAAGTTCGTCCTTCCACGCCGATTAAATTAGATGTTGCATATTTTCCTGGATTAATTTCAGTTAACGTTTCAGTATTTCCTAAATTATCCGTAATTACAACTGTTGCACCACTAACAGAGGGAAAAGTATTGTCTTCGCTAAATTTGACCGATTTCGAAATGTAAATGTAATGTACAGTTTCATCTTTATTGATTTCACCTTCAATCACATATTTAGCTTCTGCGTCTTTTAAATCTAAAACAATGACTTTTTGACAACTTGAAAGTATGACTAATAAAGCAATAAAAGAGTAAAATAATTTGTTTTGGATTGATTTCATAGTTATAAAAATTTAAAGTTGTAAGAAATAGCAGGAATCATTTTAAATAAACTGGTTTGCACTGCTTCCGTTTTGGTATGATCTGCATTTTCTCTAAAAGAGATGCTATATGCATTTTCATGTCCATATACATTGAAAATTGAAAAATTCCAACTACTTTCATATTTTTCGGTTTGTTTTCTGTACCAAGTAACAGCGATATCCATTCGGTGATATGCAGGCATTCGACCACCATTTCGGTCTGAATATAACCATTGAACTTGATTATTGATGTAATATTTTCCCGAAGGTAAAGTGATTGCGCTACCTGTATAGTAAATAAAAGTTGCTGAGATAGTAATTTTTTTATTTAAATCATAAATACCAACTATAGATAAATCATGTGTTCGATCTTGTTTCGCATTATACCATTGATCAGCATTTATTCCGTTAATTTTCTTTTCAGTTTTTGAAAGCGTGTAACTAATCCATCCTGTAAATTTACCAGATGTTTTTTTGATATATGTTTCTAATCCATAAGCTCTTCCTATACCATAAAGTAATTCTCCTTCTAATAAATCATTCGCTAAAGTGTTTGCTCCATCGCGATAATCAATTTGGTTTTGCATACTTTTATAATAAGATTCAATACTAACTTCATATTGGTTATCCTTAAAATTTTTAAACCAACCTAAAGAAATTTGATCGGCAATTTCTGGTTTAATGTTCTTACTACTGGGAATCCATATATCTGTAGGATTGTCCCCAGTAGTGTTAGAAATTAAGTGAACATTTTGAATGTTTCTAGAATAGCCACCTTTGATAGAAGCTGTTTTAGAATAAATAAAACTAGCGGAAACACGAGGTTCAATTTTAAAATAGGTATTTATTAACTTATTCATCGCATAATTGTCCGTTGAAATAATATTTCCACTTGTATTGTAAATGTAAAAATCACCACCATTACCTAACAAGGAGAAGCCAGAGCCACGTAGTCCAAAATTGATGTTTATTTTTTCTGTTGCTGTCCATTCATCACAAATAAAAAGGGCGTTTTCCCAACTTAATTTAGCTCGTTGTTTTATTGTGTTAGCCCCTGAACCTTCTCCTGCTTCAATTTGACCAGGAATAATGCTATGGTGGATAGAATTTCCACCAAATTTTATTTTATGTCGTGTTGTTGCAAAATATTGAAATTCTTGTTTTAAATTATAGTCTTGAAGAGTTGAATTGATACTTATTTTTGCCCCATTCGATTTTATCCCAATGTCATAAATGTAATTACTAATGATGAAGGATGTATTTGAGAATAATTTATCATTAATAATGTGATTCCAACGAGCCGTTCCTGTTACATTTCCCCAAGTAAGTCCAAAACTAGAAACACCTAGTTTATCCCTTCCAAAATATCCTGAAATATATAGACGATCTTTTTTACCTAGTTTATAATTCAATTTTGCATTGACATCATAGAAAAAAAGTGAACTAGTTTTTAAATTTTCTTTTTTTGATAATTTTAAAAAGACATCTGCATAAGTTCGTCTAGCTGAAATTAACAAAGATGATTTGTCTTTAATTAATGGAATTTCAATATTTAATTTGGAGGAAATTAAACCTAAACCACCACTGACTCTAAATTTTTTATTGTTTCCATCATTCATGCGAATATCTAAAACAGAAGCTAATCGCCCCCCATATTGTGCAGGCTGAGTTCCTTTATAAATAGTTGCTGTTTTTATGGCATCGCTATTGAAAGTAGAGAAAAAACCCAGCAAATGAGAGGCATTGTAAACAGGAGCCTCATCCAAAAGGATTAAATTTTTGCTAATTGCCTCGGATCTAATGTTTCAACGCCAGTTTGTGCACTTTTAACATTTTCATCTTTTTTCTTTGCTGTGATTGTAACTTCTTCAATAGCTTTTGCAGGCAAAGTTAATGCGACATCTATTTTTTTATTTTCAGTTAAATTTACTTCTTGAATTTGAGATTCATAGCCATAATAAATGAATTCTAAAGTGTGTTTACCTTCAAATAAACTAATGGAATAAAATCCATACTCATTCGTAATTGCCCCTGTTCCAGATAAATCTGTGATTTTTATTTGAGCGCCAATTAATGCCTCGCCAGTTGTTTTATCTGTTAATGTACCACTAATAGTGTGTTTTGTTTGAGCATTAATAGAGATACAACTAAATAAAATTAAAAAAAATGAAATTAGATTCTTAAAACTCATCATTTGTGTATTTTGTTAACTTATTGTTTGATGTTTTATTTTCTTAAAAGTTACAGACTTGTTGAAAATATAATTTTTGTTTATGTCAAAATTAAAGCTTCTTGAAGTAAAAATATACTAAAAAATCATTTTTTCTATGAATGGTTGAAATTGAAGGGTGAAATGTACTTTTGTGGTTTTCAGTACTGATAAAATAAGAAAGATTTGTGAATTAACTTAAAATATCATTCTAGAATTTAGCTAAAAAAGTGAAATTGAAAAAATACAATTTGTTGAAAAGAAACAAAAGCAGTAGATTTGTATCAAGCGAAGAAAAAATAAATGAAAGACTTAAACATTGCAGAACTTGAAAAGCGATTTCAGGATAAGATTGATAACGATGTTAAAATTGAACCAAATGATTGGATGCCTGAAGATTATCGTCAAACATTGATACGTCAAATCTCTCAACACGCACATTCTGAAATCGTAGGAATGTTGCCTGAAGGAAATTGGATTACTAGAGCACCAAATCTTAGAAGAAAGGCTGTATTATTAGCTAAAGTTCAAGATGAAGCAGGACATGGTTTGTATCTTTATTCAGCGGCTGAAACTTTAGGAGCTGATCGTGAGGAAACAATTGATGATTTACATACAGGTAAAGCAAAATACTCGTCTATTTTTAACTATCCTACTTTATCTTGGGCTGACATGGGTGCTGTTGGTTGGCTTGTAGATGGTGCGGCAATTATGAATCAAGTTCCGTTGTGTAGATGTTCCTATGGACCTTATGCGCGAGCGATGGTTCGTGTTTGTAAAGAAGAATCTTTTCATCAAAGACAAGGGTTTGAAATCATTGCTCATTTAGCTCAAGGAACACCAGCTCAAAAAGAAATGGCACAAGATGCTTTGAATCGTTTTTGGTGGCCCGCATTGATGATGTTTGGACCAAATGATGCTGAATCTAAACATACTGTTCAGTCAATGAAATGGAAAATCAAACGAATGACAAACGATGAATTACGTCAGCAATTTGTTGATGTTACAGTTCCTCAAGCGTATATGATTGGTTTAACAATTCCTGATAAAGATTTAAAATTTAATGAAGTTACAGGACATTATGAGTCTGGCGAAATTGATTGGACTGAATTTTGGGAAGTTGTAAAAGGAAATGGACCGTGCAATAAAGAACGTGTTGACGCTCGAAGAAAAGCAAAAGAAGATGGACTATGGGTTCGTGAAGCTGCTTTGGCATTTGCAGAGAAAAGAAAAAATAATAGACCTTAAGATTCAAGACATTAAGAAAAAAGAATTTTGAATATTAATAAATAAAATTAGATTTAAGTTGATAAAGGGCAAGTAGGTCTTTTATCTTGAATCTTTAAATCTTTATATCTAGTTGAGAAATGAGTAAAAAAGAATGGCCTCTTTGGGAGGTGTTTATCAGAAGTAAGCAAGGATTGAATCATAAGCATGTTGGAAGTTTAAGAGCTTCTGACTCAACAATGGCAATTGAAAATGCGCGGGATGTTTATACAAGAAGATCAGAAGGTGTGAGTATTTGGGTAGTTGAATCAAACAATGTTTTCGCAAATGATGCCTTGGAAGCAGATGCCTTATTTACGCCTGCAGATTCAAAAATTTATCGTCACCCAACATTTTATGATGTTCCAGACGGAATTTCGCACATGTAAAATATTAATAGTTAACAAAGTTGAATAAGTCTTCCAGTCTTATGTCTTGAAGTCTTGATTCTGAAAATAATTATGGAAAAACAAAAAGCTTTATACGAATATGTTTTGAGATTAGGGGATGACAGTTTAATTTTGGGACATCGCGTTTCAGAATGGTGCGGACATGGACCTATTTTAGAAGAGGATATTGCCTTAACGAATTTAGCTTTAGACTTAATAGGACAGGCTACAAGTTTGTTGAATTATGCTGGAGAATTAGAGGGGAAAGGACGTGATGGAGATGCTTTAGCATTTTTACGTTACGAAAGAGAATATAAAAATTTACTTTTAGTTGAACAAACAAATGGTGATTTTGGAAAAACGATTTTACGTCAATTTTTATTTGATGCCTATCGTAAACCATTATTTGAATGTTTGCAAAAGAGTTCAGATAAAACATTAGCTGCTATTGCTGAAAAGTCATTGAAAGAAACGAAATATCACTTGAAACATACATCAGAGTGGGTAATTCGTTTAGGTGATGGAACAGAAGAATCCCATAATCGTATTCAGGATTCTTTAAATTCTATTTGGAAATATACGCATGAAATCTTTTATAAAGATGACATAGATTCTGTTTTAATAGCTGAAAACATAATATCTTCGGGGGATGAAATAAAAGCTGAATGGACTAAGACAGTTTCAGAAGTATTAGCAGAAGCAAAACTTGAAATCCCATCCAATAACTGGATTCAAGAAGGTGGAAGAAAAGGTTTACACACCGAAGCTTTGGGCTATCTTTTGACTGAATTGCAGTATATGCAGCGTGCATACCCAAATATGACATGGTAACAGAAAAAGAAATTTGGAATTATTTAGAAGAAGTTTTTGACCCTGAAATCCCTGTGTTAACAGTTGTTGACTTAGGGGTTATTCGGTCTGTTGAAATGGAGAATGAAAATTGTAAAATTATCATTACTCCAACATACAGTGGTTGTCCGGCAATGAAAATGATTGAAGAGGAGATCATTGCAAAATTAAAGGAAAAAGGGGTGAATAATATTTCGGTTGATTTGACCTTATCTCCAGCTTGGAGTACTGATTGGATTTCTGAAAACGGGCGAAATAAATTGAGAGAATATGGAATAGCTCCACCTGAAGATGAGGTCGATAAAAGTGTTTTATTTGCCGAACCAACAAAAGTTCCTTGCCCACAATGTAAGTCGATGAATTCGCGAATGATTAGTTTATTTGGTAGTACAGCTTGTAAAGCTCAATATCAATGTAAAGATTGTCTGGAACCTTTTGATTATTTTAAATGTTTGAAATAGAAAGAAGAAATTACGTGTGAAATTTACAACCTAATAAATCGATTTTTTTTAGAACCTTTAGACAAAATTGGATAGATTTATCAGCTTATTGTTTGAAAATTTCGAAAAGATGTTTTGTTGCACAATTTTGGTGCAAGATTTTCGAAGTATTTGTCTCAAAAACCTTGCACTTGACTATTGTAAAAAAGTTTCAATTAATGGTATTTCAAAAGGATAGTAGTTTATCTCAGTAATCCTTAGTTATTTGTATTTATCAGTCCAGTTATATGCGTTCGACCAGATATAGAATTGTAAGACTTTATCTTGATTTTTTTTAATCCACTTATTTACTTTTTTATTTCCAGAAGTGGATTGTATGATATAATAAAATGTTTCAAATAATTTTTTATCATTCATTTCTAAGAAATAAGGGACATAATATTCCCAGTAAAATCCAGTTTTTTCTTTTGTTTCAGCTAAGGATGCACATAAACTATTCATTTTTCTTTCAAATCCTTGAGAATCAGTTTCTTTTTTATTTACTTGATCAAAGTCTAGTGCTGAATTTAACATTAAGACCATTTCAGAAGTTGAAAAATTATATTCATTATGAGAACCATCACTTAAAGTGTCAGCGAAAATATCAGCATTGATATTGATGTTAATTGAATTTTTTCCCGATTTTTCTGCTCCACCATTTAAGGTTTTTTCGATGGAAGCTAAATGTATTTTAGATCTATTTGATTCGGGTTCAAGTGCTAAGAATCTCAATGAAGCAAGAAAACTTGGAATTGATTTGTTTTTGACATTTAAAATAATTGCAATAGCATTATGTGAACTGGCATGTTTTGGATTAATACTGACAGCTTTTTTTAAATAAACTAGGGCTTCATCGTATTTTTTTTGCCCACTATAAGTAATGGCAGCATTAAAATGAAGCATGTAAAAATCTGGAAATTTTTCAATCCCATCCTCGTACATTTTAATAGCTAAATCAGGTTTGTGTAATCCGTCTAAAGCATTGCCGTAAGTTACATATACATTTTTAAGTTCTTTTTCTTCTGGATGAAATTCGATCGCTTTTTGACAATATTTTATTGCTTCACTATATTTTTCAATAACCAATAAAGTATAAGCTTTTTCGGATAAAGCATAGAAATTATTTTTATCCACTTCCAATGCTTTATCGTATTGTGACAATGCTTGCTCATAACTCCCTTTATCATGTAATTGAACTCCTTCACTTACAATGTTGTCTGCTTTTTGTTTGTCCTGTCCGAACACGAATGTCCCTAATAAAGGTAAAATTAAGGTTAAAATTAGTTTTTTCATAGAATTGCTTTATAGATTAAAATTGTTATCAAATTAATAAACATCAATTAATTTGATGTCGAAAATAAGTACTGAATTTGCAGGGATTCCGTTAGTTCCTTGAGAACCATAAGCGAGAGCAGATGGGATTAATAATTTACCAATCCCCCCTTTTTTGAAATATGGAATTCCTTCAGTCCATCCTTTAATTACATTTTGTAAATTGAAAGTTATCCCTGAGGTATTACATTCATCAAAAGTTGATCCACTTGTAAAATAGCCTTTATAATAAACTTTAACTTGAGAAGTTGGATTTGGTTTAGCCCCTGTTCCTTGAGAGTCTATCACATAATATAGACCAGAACCGGTTGCTGTAGCTGTTAAGTTGTGATCGGAAATGTATTTTACAATAATTGATTCGTCAATTTCAGCTTGACTTTTTTGCTCTTTTTTCTTGCAAGAACAAACTAAAAAAAGTACGAATATTGGTAAAAAATACCTCATATAGAATAAATTAAAATTTTAACAGAATTCTTATGTTTATAGCTTGCGAATATATCAATAAGTTTAATAGCTAACAACATAATAATTGACTTATTTTCAAATCGAGCAAAGGTTCTAAAATTAGAAAGAAAGAATTTACAGATGTTAATTTCAAAGAACTGATAATTATCATGTGAATTTGAAATGTTTTTATTTATTTTCGCAGGGTTATTAAATATTGAAATGAAAAAAGTATTAGCAATTATTGGAATTAGTTTTTTGATATTAACTTCATGCAGACCAGAAGTTGTCATTAATCATAAATTAGAAGGTGAGTGGAACTTGACATCTTTAAACGATTTGCCTTTGCCTTTAAATAATTCTCAAAGTATAATATTTGATGATTGCAAAGGAGCTAGTGGAAAATTAACTTATTCAACAACTGAAAATTCTATTTCGACAGTAGTTTCTGGAATTTATTCAGTTTATAAAAGCGCAACCATTACAATGGCATTTTCTGATGACCCCAATGTTGATACTAGAATATTTGATATTATTTCATCTTCTAAAACAGAATTGAAAATAAAACAACAAGCAGGAACTAAAGATGTTTATGTCTTTAAGAAAAAATAACCTCCCTTATTAATCCGTTTAAAAAGAGGGGGATTTGATTAAATTGTTTGCAATGTCTTTACAAAAGTTTTACTGAACATCTCTCTCTGAGATGTTTTACGATAATCTTTACCAAAAAAATCTTTTGTCCAACGATCATCTTCCCATAAATAAGGAGAGAGTGTATTCGAATTGTCAATTGATTTATCATTAGTTTTTAAAAGTCTTCCAGCAATATCCCGGAAATAAAAATGATCCCATAGCCTCATGAATTCACCAAGATAAATGTCTGAAACCATCGTGTTTCCTTGAATTAACAGCATATTTTCATCATTGTTGATTGTGGATGCTGTACTGAAATTTGCAGAACCGCTGATTATTAGAGGATTTTCTGATAGAGGATCTTGTAATAGATATTTCGTGTGGAGGTAATTGACGAAATTGTTTAATCCAGTAAGTTTTTCTCCTAACCACCTATGAAATTCAGAATCTCCGACAGCTGATTGGTTAATAATTTCGCCTATGGAGACAAAATTATTTGAGTTTTTCATATAAATTTCATCAGCAGCTTGTTTCTTTTCAAGCATGATATACCGTTTGTTATGAGTATTTGTTGTTAAGTATGATGCGATTGTTTTATTTACTCCAAATGCAGCAGTGAAACAGCAAAAACTTTCAGCTTTGTCGATTTGTTGTGCATACCAATTTAGTACATTTTCGGAGCTTCTGGGACTGAAGATAGGATGAATTCCTTTGGCTAATGAAGAAAGGGGATCATTTGTTTCTTTGATAGTCCATGGTCTTAACAATTTCGCATCCGTATTTTGGGATAGTATTGTCCAATAATTTAAATATTGACTTGCAATTTCAATGTCGCGAACAATATGTACGACATTGGATTGCCCATAGATTCCCCCATCTGTAAAATTGGTTGAACCAGTTAAGACTTGAATTGGTTGATTATCTTTCAGTAAGACAATAAATTTGTTATGGGAAATGTAACTAGGGTTTGCAGATCGAGGAATCATTAAATTTCGAATTCCAACTTGATCAATCATTTGATTGCTTGTTGCTTGAGGTTCATCTTTTCGGCAATCATATACAATTTTTACATCCGCGCCATTTTCTGAAGCCGTTTTAAGTGCCGTTAAAACACCTAAATGACTAAATTCATAAGCTGCTGCTCTTATTGAAAATGAAGAATTATTCGCTAATCCAATAAAACTTAAAATAGCTTCTTCGGCACCTCTTGATAGCCACTGATAAGCCTCTTTACCAATTTCATCAGGTCTTTTATTTCCAAATTTTCGAGCGTATGCCTGACTTCCTGCGGCTCCTCTATTGAAATAAATTGCATGTGTTTGATTATCTTCATCCTCTGTTTGAACCTCAATTTCAATACTTTCAGAATGGTTTAATTGAGAAGGTGTTCCAAAAACAGGGATAACTTTATAGACGTATGAATGGTTTGGTTTTGCAGTATAATCTCCCCATTTGAAATCCTGAATCGGAGCAATTTCAGAAGATATCAATTCGCCAGGTTTTGGATTAGGCATTGTTGATTCAAAAGTTTTAAAACTTAATAACCAACCTTCATTTTTTTCAGTTAAATCTTTTCTGTAAATTGAAAATCCTAATAGACCTTTTGTTGAATTTTCATCTAAATCCATTGTTAACAAAACAACGTAAGTTCCCGCTATCGCAGTTACTTTGAATGTATTTGTAGTATTACTTTTTGAATTTCTCATTTTTTATTTTTTGAATAGTCTGTAATTTGTGTTGCGTAATAATTACAAGTATAACTAAAATTTTGTTGATAAATAATTGAAAATATATTATTTGTTAATTACCTCCTTATTTACTGATTATTAAATAATAGTGCTAACTAAATTATGTGTTGTAATTAATAATTTAATTTTGATTATTGAAATATATTAGCGAACATTGTCCCGTTTGAATTTTGACTAAACATATCTACAAATGGAAAAAATGAACATTGAAAAAAGATTTAAAGAAGTATGGAAACATACACAAAGAGGGTTAGTTTATCCTTCCCCACATGCAATTTTTGCTACTTTTTGGTTGAAAAATACGCCAACAAAAAACGAGTTAGCTGATCTCATGGCTACTACCAGGTTTCAAATTAATACAGATTTAGAGTTAAAAAGTAAAAATACATCTGTTATTTTAGGGGTATCGTTTCAAAATTGGGAAATAATTTGCAAGGAAAATAAAATGACGATTCCCAAAGGTATGAGTTTGTGTTATCCCCAAGAAAATGAACCAACAAAGTCTAAAGTTTTTGAAGAATCAAATGGTGTTTTTGAAGAATCAGATGGCAGTGTTTGGTTTCATATTAAAAGTGATGATGAAATTGCTTGTGAAAAAGTATTAAAGATTATTACAGAGATCTTGAAGACAAATACGAAAGCACATTTTTCTCAAAAAGCAGCCTCTAAATCAAGTGAGAAAAGCGGTCACAATGGAAAAGTATTAGGGTGTCGATTTTCTGAAAATTTAAACAATCCTTCTGATCCAATCTCCATTGCGAAGCATTCAATTGTAGGCACAGAAGATATTTCTCATTTTGGGGGTTCATTTGTTTTAGCGCAAAGATTTTTAATTAACTGGGATCAAATCAATATGATGACTGAAACTCAAATTGAAGATTTAATTGGTAGAAAAACAGACGATACAATAATTCCAGATAGAGATTCACGTTCGCATATTAAATCTGCACGTTTACAAGATGAAAATGGAAATACAACTCCTGTTTTAAGATTAGGTTTGCCTTTCGGAAATGCAAAGCAATCATCAGGTGGGTTTAGAGTGCCAAAATCAGTTACGGTCTCTGATGAAGAGGGAATTTATTTTGCTGGATTTTGTAAAGATGTTAAAATTTTAGAGAATATTATTCGGAATCAAATTGGGCCTGATCAAGGATTTATGAATGATCGTTTATTTAACCATTTAAAATCTGATTTAGGTGGATTTTTCTATATTCCAAGTGTAAATGATTTAGGTTTAGATAAAATAGAAGATTATTCAAATGATTTTTCTTTTTTAGATAAAGGTGACTGGTCTCGTTTTCCAGGTGTTGATTGGTCTCGCTTAGATCGTCATTTCACGAATTCTTCAGCAAATGGTTTAATGTATTACAGCCATCAGAATTATTTGTTTAATATGTCAACTCAAATTAATCATAAAAGTAAATTTTTTAAAACACCTTCTAATCGGATTTTAAGTTTATTAGAAAATACGTTTTCTTTATGGCAAGACAACTGGTATTTCAATAGAAAACAAGAAGAAATAAAAGGAGATATTTCAGATTATATAAAAGATTTCAAGTGTGCAGCTAAACCAACAGACATCATGAAAGAGTCAATTATGGTTCGGAAAGGTTGGGCAATTCGATTGAGTTTAGGTCTTTTTTCTTCTTCTGAATATGGCTTTAGAGGACGACGTATCAAATTGAAAGATGGCTCTTTAGTACCTTATTCGTCCTATCTAGAAAAAGAAGGGGAAGTTATTTATGGTTCAGATACTTATCGAATTTCTCCAGAAGAAATAATTGTGGGAGCTATGCCTAATTTAACTCTTGGAGAAGGACGGTATGTGATGAAATATTTATCTGAAGCAGAAAGATTAGATGGTTTTTTAGCGAATTTAAGTGAAGCATCCGGAGTTGGACATGTCATTCCAAATTATGAAAAAGCATTAAAATTAGGATTAAATGCAATTAAAGATGAAATATTACAATATGAATCAAGAGCTGAAAATCAGGAACTAAAAGATTTATATACTTCTTCTTTTTTGGCTATTGAAGGAATTTCAGAATATTTTTTAAATTACGCTAAATTAGCTAGAGAAACAGCTTCCAAAATGGATGTCGGACAAATTTGGGAAAAAGAAAATTTAGAATCAATCGCACACCGAATGACGAAATTATCTACCGAAAAACCAGATACATTCGTCGAAGCAGTTCAAATGATTTTTACACTTCATAACTGTTTGCATCTAAATGCTGAACCAACAGCAATAGGTCGAATGGATCAATTGCTTCAGCCTTTTTATGAAAAAGATTCAATTTCTGAAGATGAGGCACAAGAGGTTATTGATGCTTTTTACATCAAGTTGGATGAAAAAGTACAGCAAAATAGAATCTTTATGGAAGATCATCAACCTTTTGGAAATTTAGCAATGGGTGGAAGTTCAGGGCCGTATCCCCAAGGTGCTTCTCTTGGTCAATGGATTCAACAAATTACTGTGGGTGGAACAATTGCAGATGGAACAGTTAATTTTGAAGATACAAAACCGGCATACAATGATGTAACAAAATTATTTATTCGTGCATCAGGTCGTTTACCATTAAATGCACCTTGTTTGTCTTTGAGAACTAGAAAAGATATTCCAGAAGAAATCTTAAATGAAGCTGCACATGCTGTTTTATCTGGTGGAGCTCACCCGATTTTATTGAATGATGAAAAAATCATTAAAGGGTTATATCATAGTGGAGATAAAGTAGGAGGAAGGTTAGGAGAAGAAACTAAAAGTTGGAACCCTTCTGTTACCTTAAAGTCGGCGCAAAACTATGCTTGTGATGGCTGTTATGAACCTCAATTTCCTGGCGAAAATTGGTTTTCTTTAGGCGGTTTTTCTACTTTGCAGCCTTTAGAATGTGCTTTAAATCAAGGGCGAACTTATTCTTCTGCAGGTCAAGGATATTTGTTTGGACAAACTGTCTCATTAAATTCAAAACCTGCAGATCAAATCAAGACTTTTGAGGAATTAGTAGATATTTATTTTGAACATTTTGAATTATTCAATCGAAAAGCATTCAATGGTCAAATAATGGGGTATGGAGCAAATACAAAGTTTTGTCCTTCGCCAATTTTGAATGTGTTAATGGATGATTGTTTAGTTAAAGGTCAAGATTTTTATAGCGGTGGTGCTAAATACAATATTTATGGACCATGTTACATTTCTTTAAGCTCTACAATTAATTCGCTTTATGCGATTAAAAAGATGGTTTTTGATGAAAAGAATGCAGTTACGACATTACCTGAATTATTAGAATGTTTATGTTGTGATTGGGGATACAAAATGACAGAACCATTTATTAGTAGTTTAGCTGGAGACACTCGAATTAATGAACGTGCGGATCGATTTAAAAGATTAAGAGAATTTGCATTGAATCAACCAAAATATGGTAGAGGGCACTCTGAATTAGATGCTTTAGGAAATCTTATTGTAGAAAAGGTTGCTAAAATATCCGTTAAAACATTTACTGAACCTTGGCCACAAATGTATGATTCTTTAAAATCAATGGCTTTGAAATTTGGTTCAGAAGAATTCCCTTTTGGATTACAAATTCAACCAGGAGTGGGTACATTTGAAAACCATGTAGAAATGGGGTCTTGGAATGGAGCAAGTGCTGATGGTAGGAGATTAGGGACATCTGTCGCTTCTGATTTAAGTGCTGCACCAAGTCCAGCCGATTTACCGATTGAACATCAATTAGCTGGATTTTCAGAATCATTAGCAGGTTTTGAAGGGAAAGGAACAGATTTAATGACAGATGGCGCTCCAACAGATTATAATATCGATGAAAATTTTCCAGTTGAAAAATTAGTTCAAATTATGAAACAATTTGTTCAAGGGCATTCTTCAAATATATTAACTGTTACAGTTGCTAATTCTGAAACTTTTTCTGTTGCAGTTGATAATCCGGAACAATATGATTTATTACGTGTTCGTACAGGTGGTTGGACAAATTTCTTTACATCTGTTTTTCCAATTATTCAAGATCAACATAGAAGAAGGCCAATTTCAACTCCTGTTGATATTGTAAAAGAAGCTGCAAAAGCTGCTGGTTGTCCTTTTCATAATAAAATGGTAGAGAATTAATAACCATGCTGAATAAAAAAGAGGCTATTCATGTTGGATAGCCTCTTTCTTTTAGTTATTTTTTTATCCTAAAAATGGATATCTATAATCTGTTGCAGGAACAAATGTTTCTTTAATTGTTCGAGCAGAAACCCAACGCAATAAATTCATTGCAGCTCCAGCTTTATCATTTGTGCCTGAACCTCTAGCACCTCCAAATGGTTGTTGACCAACAACAGCACCAGTTGGTTTGTCATTAATGTAGAAGTTACCAGCGGCATTTTCTAATTTTTTTATTGCTAAATTGATAGCATATCTATCATTTGCTAAAATTGCCCCCGTTAATGCATAATCGGAAGTTTGATCTAACAATTCCATTGTTTCTTCAAATTTATCATCTTCATAAACATAAATTGTTAAAACTGGACCAAATATTTCTTCAACTATTGTTCTAAATTTTTTGTTTGTCGTAACAATCACAGTTGGTTCAATAAAATAACCTTTAGATTTGTCAAAATTTCCACCGCAAATAATTGTCGCATCATTTTGAGATTTTACAAAATCAATGTAGCCTGCAATTTTATCAAATGATTTCTCATCGATTACCGCATTAATGAAATTTGTAGTATCTTCTGGTGAACCCATTTTAAAAGAATTCACTTGTTCCACTAAAATTCTTTGTACTTCATTCCATGTTGATTGTGGAACATAAGCTCTTGAAGCAGCAGAACATTTTTGTCCTTGAAATTCAAATGCTCCTCGCGAAAGTGCCGTAGCAACTTCTGAAGGTGCAGCTGATTTGTGAACCATAACGAAATCTTTACCGCCTGTTTCGCCGACAATTCTTGGATAAGAAACATATTTCTCAATATGGTTACCAATTTCTTTCCATAAATGACGAAATACAGCTGTTGAACCAGTAAAATGTAAACCTGCAAAATGTTTACTTTTGAAAATAACGTCCCCAGCAACTGGTCCATCAACAGAAATTAAATTAATGACACCATCAGGTAATCCTGCAGCTTGAAATAATTCCATTAATACTTGAGCAGAATACATTTGAGAATCTGCAGGTTTCCAAACGACAACATTTCCCATCATCGCAGGAGCAGCACATAAATTTGCCGCGATTGAAGTAAAATTAAAAGGAGTTAAAGCAAATACAAAGCCTTCCAATGGTCTGTATTCTAATCGATTCCACATTCCAGGCAATGATTCTGGTTGCTCACGATAGATTTGAGTTAAATATTGGACATTGAATCTGAAGAAATCAATTAATTCACAAGCAGCATCGATTTCTGCTTGAAAAACATTTTTAGATTGAGCTAACATTGTTGCTGCATTTACTCTGGCTCTAAAAGGACCAGCTAATAAATCAGCAGCTTTTAAAAAAATGGAAGCTCTTTGTTCCCAAGGTAAATTTGCCCAATCATTTTTTGCTGCCATGGCCGCATCAATTGCTTGTTGAACATGTTCAGCAGTACCGTAATTGAAATGTCCCAAAGTCACTTGATGGTCGTGAGGAGGAGCCATTCTTTTTTTATCGTTTGTTCTTACTTCTTTTCCACCAATGTACATCGGAACATCGATAGGATCTTGTTGAAGCATTTTTTGGTATGTTGCAAGAAGTTCATTTTTCTCTGGAGAGTTTGGAGCATACCCTTTCACAGGTTCATTTATAGCTTTTGGAACATTAAATAGCGCGTTTGACATATATACTTTTTTTTGGTAAATTTAGTGAATGTAAATAGTCTGACAATAAATTTTAGTGTGAATTTAAAAAACTATTTAAAGATTTATAATCGTATATAAATTTGTTGTAACATTGTTATTATTTTATGTTTATGAAGACCTTACTGATACTTTTTTCCATTCTTTCATTTCAATTATTTTCTCAAAAAACGGTTTTTCGTTTTGAAGATTTTATTCATGAAAAGAATATGGATAAAAAGGCGAAAATCTCTTTACTTCTTTGGGAAGAATATCTGGGTAATAATTTAGATTCTTTAAATATTTTAGGTAATTTATTATTAAAAGATGCTTATGAGAAAGAAAATTTATTCGCAATAGCTGTTGGCAAAAGAACATTGGGGAGTTATTTGATTCGTAATGGAAAAGCAGAGAAAGGAATCCGAAATTTAAAAGAAGCTCGTTTTTATTTTGAGAAAATAGGAGATTATCTTCTATTAACTGAAACGTTAAGTGAAATAGGAAATGCATATAATTTAAAAGGAGAACCTAAAAATGCACTTCTTTGGTATGAAAAATCGTTACAAGCAGGGAAACAATCTCCTGATCCAACTTCCAAATTTTTAGCTGAAATTAATATTGCAAAAGCATATACAGATTTAAATGAACTATCAAAAGCTGAAAAAATCATTTATCATTATATTGCGCAAGCCAAGAAATATAAAAAAATTATTTCAGAAGCAAATGCATGGACACGATTAGGGATTATTTATCAAATCAAAGAAGATAATTTAAAAGCTAAAAAATATTTTGAGAAAAGTAAAAATTTAAATTTGAAGGCAGATTCAAAAATTCAGGCTTCTCATGGATATAATAATATTGCTATAGTTTGTTTTACTGATGGCGATATGGAAGGAGCTAAATTGAATTTTGATAAAGCTTTAAAACTCCGTATTCAATGTAATAATTGGAAAGCAATTGCGGAAAGCTATTTTAACTTGGGAGAATTGTATTTGGAATTAAAAGATTATAAAAAAGCATTGTTTTATTACAATGAGTCATTAAAAATCGCTTCAAAAAAACACTTAATTGTAGAGAAAATGGACGCATTGAATGCAATTATTTTAGTCTATAAATCCAAAAAAAACTTTTTAAAAGCATTTCAACTCATGGAAGAATACTCAAAATTGAAAAGTTATTTGATGGAAAAAGACAAAGAAGAAACAATAAAGTCTGCTGAAATGGATTTGCTATTGTTTGAAAAAGAACATCAGTTTGCTCAAGATAAAAGAGAGATGGAAATGTTTGAAAAAATGAAAAAACAGCGAACCAATATGAATTTATTGATAGGAGGATTCATAACTATATTATCAGTATTTCTTTTGTTTTTATTTTTCAATAAAAAGTACAGTCAAACGACTAAAGAAAGCATTTAGTAACTCTGTCTAAATTTATTATGATTTCAATATTTTAAGTCTTTTCCTCTCAAAACGCGTTAATTTTTTAAGAAATAAAAATCCATTGTTACTAAAAATCTTGCCTTTTTTGAGTAAAAAATCCAATAAAATATTTTTATCCAATAATTTTAGAGTTACTAATTTAATTTACCAGGAAAATACATTTCAAAAGTAGGAATGAAAACTTGTAAATTCTCTCCAGTTATTTGATTTTCAAAAGTATAAAATCCTTTCATGTAACCAATTTCAGATAATAAATCGCAACCACTTGTATATGAAAAAGATTGACCAGGTTTTAGTATGGGCTGTTCGCCAACAACACCTTCTCCAGAAATTAACTTAGGCTCATTAATTGAATCAAAAATATACCAATTACGATACATTAATTTGACATCAAAATGATTTTCATTTTTTATTTCAATTGTATAATTAAAAAAAAATTGATTTTGTATTACATTCGATAAATCCGCTCTGTATTTTGTCCTCACAGTAATGTTAACTCCTTCAGTTGTTGCTGTTTTCATGCTTTATATTTAACAAGATGCAAGGAAATTACAAAATATTATTCTTAATTCAAAGAAAAATGTTAGAATCCGACTAAAATATGGACGTCATCATAAAATTAGACAATTTATTAATCTATTTCTTCTATTTCGTCCGGTATTTCAATAATCTCCGGATTCTTCATTATTATTTCAGCAGCCTTTTCAATCCGGGAATCATATTCATTGATATACATAATTGATTGACATTTGGAAATGCTTTCATATATTCTGTTTATAGGTGTATGATAGCCTTGTTTCATGATCTCTTCAGCATCATCGATGATATATAATTTAACATTTGCAATATTAATACCGTTTTGATGATACATTTCTTGAATTCGTTTTGGCGTTCCGATAACAATGTCTGAGCCAAGGTATAAATCGATGCGTTGTCTAACTTTGATACCTTTATCATAAACTACGACCACTCTTAAATCTGTTCTTCTGGCCAATTTAAGAAACAATGCCTCCATTTCTAATGCCCGTTCTTTATCTGCAACGTAAATAATTGCACGAGGAGCATCATCTTCAGTTGCTTTTTCTAATCTTTGAATAACTCCAGTTACGATTGATGTTGATTTTCCTGTGCCTTTTGGAGCTAAGACCATGAAATCTGTTCCTTGTTTATATTTAGAAAAACATAAGTTTTGTATTTGTGTCGGTTTATCTAAACCTGCTAGCTTCATCGATGTTTGAAGAACTTCACTGTATTTTTTTAAAGACATGGATTGTTACTGAATGTAATTTGACTGTAAAGATAAGGAAACTAATAGTTAATTATCCTTTTTTGTTTTAAATAAATTCAAATTCAACTCTTCTATTGTGTTGTTTTCCTTCGGGAGTATTGTTGCTATCGATCGGATTTTTTTCCCCATTAAATTCTATTTTTAAACGATCAGCTTTTAAACCATGTTGGACAAAAAAATCAGTAATTGCTTGTGCTCTTCTTCTTGATAAATCTTCATTGTATAAATCAGAACCATCGCTATCTGTATTGCCAGTAACCTTGATTCGTAAATCCGTATGCCCATTTACAACTTTAATTAATTGAATTAAAAAAGCATAATATTCTTCTTTTATTTCCGCTTTATCATAATCAAAATAGATTGGTTGAAACACAAAATTTTTACGCTCCAAAGCTCTAATTTCAGGAGCTTTTTCCCCATTTTTCAAATCATTGGCAAACTGGACAATCCAAGAATGCGATTGAATAGGGATTTCACTTTCAGAAAATTTCAATTGAGAGCGATAAAGAATAATTTTACCTGAAACACCTTTGCAATCTGTACTCGAGTATTTCCCTTCTAAATAACCTGTACTATCAATGTAAGTTAGCTGCGCATTTATTAAACACCAATTAGCCTTAGAGGAAGTTTTTTTCTTTTCGATTAGCAGTTGTTTGAAAGAAATGATATTGTTTTTTAGTTCAAATTTTGTCTTTTTGAGGGCGTATAAATCTGTATTGACTATTTCTTCTCGAATTTTGCCTTCGACTATTCCATTTTTCACAGTTAAATTAAGATAGATAGGTGTAGCTTGGTCAATTTTTTTCCCATTTTGTATTACAAATCCTTGCCATAAGCCATTGTAATCAGTTTGAGAAAAACTAAAAAAGCTAAAATTTAAATATATAAATATTGATAAAATCCGCATCATTGTAATTGTATTCGTAAAATAGCAAAAAATGTTCCGAATACATCTATAATATTTTATTCAGCAGTAATCACAATTTTAGAGATTGTCTAATTTAATCTTTTAATTTGTGAAAATATAATTCGTTATTTTTTTAATTTTATCGTATAAATCTTTTTGGTTAAAAGGTTTTGTTACGAAATCATTCATGCCCAATGACAAACATTTATTTTTTTCTCCCTCTAATGCATGTGCCGTTAATGCTATAATTGGAATGTTTGATTTGGGAACAGCTAAATTATTGCGTATAAAAACAGTCGCATCGTAACCATCCATCACCGGCATTTGCATATCCATCAGCACAATATCATATTCGTTATTAATCAATTTTTCAATAGCAATTTTACCATTATCAGCTATGTCTAAAATACATTCCCATTTTTTAAACACTTTTTTCGCTAATAATTGATTCATTGAATTATCCTCAGCTAATAGTACTTTTAAATTTTTTAATTCTGAAAATTCATCCAAGCCATTTTTTGTATTTTCACTTTTTTCATTTTTTTCTTCTTCAGTTTTTTTCATCGTTAATATGATTGTGAAGCAAGTTCCTACACCTTCTTCACTTTCAACAAAAACAGTTCCTCCTTGTAATTCAACCAATTGTTTTACGATGGTTAAACCTAAACCTGTTCCCCCATATTTTCGTGTCGTTTCATTCGTCGCTTGGGTAAAGCTTTCAAATATTTGGTCTGTTTTTTCTTTTGGAATTCCAATTCCAGTATCGATAACTTTAAAACCTATCTTATAATTATCATCCCTTTTTTCGAGTAGGTGAACATTAATTTCGATACGTCCTTTTTCTGTAAACTTAATAGAGTTACTCATTAAATTTATCAGTACTTGTCTCAAACGGTGACTATCTCCCATTAAACCGATTGGTAAATTTTCATCTATTTTAGCAAGTAATTCAACCTCTTTTTTAGTTGAGTATGTAAAGATTTTTAATACACCTTCAACTGTTTCTTTTAAATTGAAAGGAGCATTTTCAAAAACAATTTTTCCAGATTCAATTTTTGAGAAATCTAAAATGTCATTGATAATCGATAATAAATTTTCTGCGGATATTTTAATTGCATTGAAACAATCTTTTTGCTCAACATTTAACGTTGTATTGGTCAATAATTCCGTCATCCCGATAATGGCATTCATAGGTGTTCGAATTTCATGACTCATGTTAGCTAAAAATTGCTCTTTCACAATTTTTGCGTTTTCTGCAATTTCTTTTTCTTTAATCAATTGATCTTCATGTTGTTTTCTTTCGGTGACATCGCGACCAACCATTTGAAAACCTGCAACTTTTCCGTTTTCAAATATGAGGGTTGACTTTAAACCCATCCAAAATTCATCATGGTCAATACTTTTAGCAATAAATTCTACGTAACTAACTTTTCGGTTGTTAATTAATTGATCTCTAAAATGTTTCATAACACTTTTTTGAAAATCTTTGTGGATTAATATTGAAAAATGCTGTCCGATAAAATCTGTTTCAACACCTTTAAATAATCGATATGCAATAGGATTCATGAATTCTATGATACCATCATCGCTCATTCTATAGATGATGTCACTTGCTTGTTCTACTATTTGACGATATCGTCTTTCGTTTTCTTTGATGACCCAATCGGATTGTTTTTTTAGTATAAATTGATGAATTTGATCATTGATTACAACTAACGAATTGACTAAATCTTCATCGCTTTTTTCAATTTGATTACTGAAAAATTCTAAAACACCTAATAAAACACCATTGTTTCCAACAGGGAAGACAATATGGTAATCAAGGTTTTTGATAGTAGTTAATTCTTGAAAATCTCCAATTATATCTGCTGAATAAAGCATTTTTTCAGAACAACTTCTATTTTCTTTAATTACTTTTTCTATTAATGTTTCATTAATAGTGTATTTTTGACTTAAAATCCATTTTTCAAAGTCAGTTTGCGCTATCTTTTCATTTTGCCAGTAAGAAAAGCATTTCAAAGAAAATACATTTTCAGTTGCTGCATCTGACTTTTCTTTTCTTCTTAAAAATTCAAAATTTGAAGACATCCAAAAAATTCCACATTTCCAATCTAATAATTCACATATTATCTTGATAATTTCTCGTATTGCTACTTCAAAATCATTGGCATTGGCTAATACTTTTGAGATTAAAAATTGAATTGAATTTAAGCGCTCTTTTTTTTCTATTTCTTCTTTTTGCTGATTTACTTTTTTCAACCTTCCTGCTACATCTAACATCATTAGTTTGTGAGATCTCATTACATGTAACATGTCTGGTGTTTTGTCATGAAAAGCAAAATCGGCCATATTTAATCCCATTTTTTCAATGGATTCGATATCTCGTGTATAAGGAGTGCCAAGGAAAAACAATCTTTTTTCTTTTTTTAAAATAATAATTTGTTCTTTAAATAATGATTTATCTTCTAAAGATTCGAGAACAACATCTTGATTTATGAAACTAGCAATTGCTTCAAAATGTATGTCTTCTATGTTTGGCTTATTGAATTTGAATACCTCTGTTAATTTTTTACCTTCGATTAAAGGGAATAGTTTTTTTAGACTTTTTCCCACATGAGAAATTGTTAATGAATGATCCACTTCTATATAAAAAGGGAATATCGATTCTAATTCGTTTTGTTCCAAGTTAAAAAAAGAATAACTCATCCTTCATAATTTTAAAAATTTATGCCTCACAAAAACAATAAATATACGTTCTGTGTAAAAGTGCTATTGTAAGATGAAAATTAAAATATTAGCGATCTCAATCCATCTTTTTACATTCTTCAATAGGATTAGTTTAACAGAAGATATATGTATGAATATACAAATTTTGGATTAGGAAACAAAGAAAATCAACAAAAAAAGTAAAAATAGTTTCAACTGATTGTTTTATCTAATTCGTAAATTTGGAGCTCATCTTTTTTGTATGTTTTTTTTAAAAAGATTACGAAAAAATCCTAACACAATGTTTAAATTGCATTAGGATTTTAGGATTGAATTTTTTGAAAGATTTATTTATTCATATACAATTCGAACCTCTCCATTCAAATTGTTTGTAATAGTTGCTTTTAGCATCTCTTTCAAAAAATTAATAATTGAATGGCTTAAAATATTTTCTTCATTACTAGTTGTAAATAAGTTGTTTAAGTCTGTTTTATTTGTGTCTGTTATTGAAATTTGATAGCCCTCATTCGAATCTTCAAATGCAATATGGATATCCGCTGAATCATCACTATTAATCATTTCTTTTTTCAAATTTAAAATGATTTCATAAATCATCAATCCAGATAAAATAGCTTTATCTACGGGAAAATGACTCACTTCAAATCCATTAACTTCAACAGTGATAGGTGTAGATTTTGAAAATAATTCATCTGCTAACTTGATGATTGATTTGAAATAATTTGCTAATGCTATTCTTTTATTGTCCTTCGCTACATTGTTTTTTTCACGTGCTAGCATTACAATTTTTGTACGAAGAACGCCTTGTTTTAATTTTTCTTTGGTTTGTTCTTCTGTAGATGAATGTAAATATTGAAAATTCATTAATTCTGTGATAATTTTCATTTCATATTCTATCCGCTCATTGATTTCATTAATTACTTCATCTTTTTCTTTTAACATTCGAAATAATTTTTCTTCTTCTTTTTTTCGTTCAAAAAAGGTAGGAATTTCCTCTTTTAAATAAGATTTATTATCAATTGATTCTCCAATTAAATATTCTTCAATACGATGCGGAGGAGCCATAATAAAAGTACAGTTTGCATCTCCTTTTGCACGACAGCTAATTTCTACAGCTGTTAATGGAATACCAAAACTTTCTTCGCACCAACCAGATGAATAACCAGCATTCATTATGCAAACTGGCGTATCAGATTTCATAGATTTACTAATCCAAGATTCTGACTCAAAAGAATAAGGATGATGGTATTTCAAAAAGTAATTATCATCCGGAGATGGATTGCTTTCGGGTAAAATATCTACAAAAGCCCAACCTGTATAGGCAAAATGAATCGGTCCAGCAGAAAGTTTAGCGATTGGATCTTCAACCTTCATTTTTTTATGAAAGTTTTTGGCATCCTCTCCACCCATAACGTGAGAAATATCAAATAAAAAGTTTCGGCCAATTGAAGCTGCCATTTTTTCACCTTTATTTTCGTATAAAACTTTCATTCGATTCATAAAATCGACAGATAAAGATGATGCACGCATTAAAACGTAACGCTCATCTCCAATTTCAATTTTTCCATTTGATGGATTGGCAATAATTTTATCAAAATACTCCGCAACCAAATCTTCAGCTTTATCAAATAAAGGTTGAATTTCACTAGGAACCTTTACGGTTTTACCATCAGCTTTAAATGGATGTGAAAGCATTTTTAAATCATCTAATTCTTTTTTTAAATTAGCGATTTCTGCCAATAAGTCTTTATTAGTATCTTTTTCCATGATGAATAGTGTTTATAAATAGTGTTAACTTTATATTCGAAATATACAAAAAAAACTTAAACGATAAAATTAATTATAAGCACCGTGGTATGTATTTTCAATCTAAATTGTTTCAATTCATGATGCTGTTTACCATTTATCAAATTTAAGTTGATTAAACTATTATTTCTCTTAAATTTGAATCAAATAATACAATTATGAAATTTCTATTTTTAGTATCAATTATATTACTGACAGCTATGACTACGGAGCAAAAAAAATCAATACATACTTACAACGTAAAAGATATTTCGGGCAAAGATTTTGATTTTGCTACTTTAAAAGGGAAGAAAATAATGGTTGTGAATACAGCTTCAAAGTGCGGTTTGACACCTCAATACAAACAGCTGGAAGCAATTTATCAAAAATACAAAGATCAAAATTTTGTAATTGTTGGGTTTCCTTCAAATGATTTCATGCAGCAAGAACCGGGATCAAACGAAGAAATTGTTGAATTTTGCCAAAAAAATTATGGTGTGAGTTTTCTTATGATGGACAAAGTTGTTGTCAAAGGGAAAGATAAATGTGAAATTTATAAATTTCTTACACAAAAATCATTGAATGGTTTAGAAGATAATTCTGTAAAATGGAACTTTCAAAAATATTTAATCGACGAAAATGGTTTTTTAATGAAAGTAATAGCTCCTACAATTGAGCCAGATGCGAAAGAAATTACAGATTGGATTGAAGGAAAGTGAAAAAAGATAGAATAACAACTTAACTTTTATTTTTTTCCATTATCCATTTGGATAAATATTTAGTACTGGCTAGGGTGTGGTGCATTAACAATTGCCCAATAAAATTTGATTCTCTTCGGATGACTTTATTTTTGATAATCTCAGATAGAAAAGAGTTGAAGCTTGGAATAAGTGTATCTATATTGAATCGATTGTTAATAATTTCAAATCCATTCTGTTGCGCTTTTTTCCATTTTTCTTCATTTGTATATAAAGTGTAAGCAGCATTGATTAATTCATGATAGTCATCGCTAATTCCCCCATTCCAAGGATAATTGCCATTCATACCTTCTGAACCGATTGATGTTGTGATTGAGGGAGTTCCATAGAGCATTGCTTCAGCTAATTTCCCTTTCAATCCTGCTCCAAATCTCAAAGGTGCAATTAATATTTTCGCATTTGAAATTATTTCTTGTGCATTTTCTGCTCGACCCAGACAAAAAAAGCGTTCTTTTGGATTGTTTAACTGAAGGACTTTTGGAGAAGAATAAGCACCAAATATTTGTAAATTAGTATTGGGAAGTAGTTTGGAAAGTTTAGGCCAAATTTCTTTTTTTAAATATAAAACGGCATCCCAGTTGGGTTCATGGTAAAAATTCCCAATAAAAACGAGATGTTTTCGCTCTTCAAAAGTTTTTAACTTTGTTGTCTCATTGACTGATATAGCAGGAAACATAAAAGGTAAATAATACAAGAGCGATTCATCAATTTTGAAATGATTTTTTAATATTTCCATTTCAAACTCTGAAATAATTAAGGAGCAATCACTTCTCAGAATACTAGCAATTTCTCGTTTTGCAATTTCAGAATTTAAATCTTTGAATGTAAATTCTCTCTTTTCTTTGAATGCCAATTGTCTTGCTGCTCGTAAACAATGCAAGTCCTCGGTATCAATTATTCGAAGGGCATTTGGACAATGTTCAGCTACTCTCCAGCCGTATTGTTCTTCAATCATAAAACGATCAAAAAGAACGACTGAAGGATTGATTTCTTTTACAAAATCATTGAAATGATCATTGTTTAATTGGATGAGTTGTTTTTTGATATTTAAATTTTCCAGCGGAAAAGAAAAAGTGCTTTCAGATGCAGAGCATGCAAAAATAATTTCGAAATCTAAATTTTTAAAAATAGAAATTAAGTTAAGCATTCGCCATCCAGCAGCGGAAGAATTTGGCTCCGGCCAAACAGTACCTATTATTAATAATTTTTGAGATCTGTTTTTTGTCATTTTGTAACTACAAAGATACAGTTTAATCTAAAAATAGGAAGGACGATGGTTTTAAATGGGTTAAAATTATTTTGAGGTGCTGAGCTTAAATAATTATTGCAATCCTATAATGAAAAAAGTCCAAATCTCTTGATCCTTTATTTTGTCTAATAGCATCTTTAATTTTAGCATTAACACTTTCGGCTATAGCATTC
>JACOTM010000046.1 GCA_016178305.1 Flavobacteriia bacterium
GTATCCGCCCGACTAAGCACATCTTTTCTAAAAATTAAATAGTCTTGATCTTTGCTTAAAAAAGAAAAGATGTTAAAAGACGAAATGTTCAGGTTGATTGAAGACTGGAAAAATAGCGGATTATCGAAATTGGATTTTCTAAAAGATAAAAAGATTACAAAAGATAAATTCGGTTATTGGTTAGCAAAGTATAACAAACAAAATAAATCGAAATTACCAAAGGAAGAAAAGCAAGATATTCCGCCAATTTTCAAAGAGATTACTTTACCTGATGTTACAGTAGTGCGGACTATAAACAAAGTCATAGAGCTAACCACTCGGTCAGGATTGAAAATAACAGTTTTTGGTTAATGTTCGGAATAGACCACTCGTTAAAGGTTTTTCTCTATGGACAGCCATGTGATATGCGAAAAGGATTTAATGGTTTGTATGGTTTGGTTCAAAATGCAATGCAGATGAATCCACTTTGTGGTTATTTATTTGTATTTATCAGTGGTGACAGAAGTAAGTTGAAAATCCTTCACTGGGAGCAGGATGGACTTGTTCTTTATTCCAAACGTTTGGAAAAAGGTACATTTAAACGTCCGAGTGCTGGAATAAATACTCCAAACAGTGAACTTTCTCAAGATGAATTATTCATGATTTTACGAGGAATAGATTTTGAGAAAACCAAGAAAAGAAAGCGTTTTTTATCACAAAAAAGTGTTGATTAAATCCCTTGTTAACACTGGTTTAAAAGAACTTATTTATGTATTTTTGATACATGGAAGAAATACAGAAATTATATGATAATTATACGAAAGATCAGCTTTTGGAATTGCTTTCAAAATCAGAACAAGAGAACAGTTATCTAAAATTTCAGATCGAGCAATTTAAACGAGCAATGTATGGCTCTAAAAAAGAACGTTTCATTGCTTCTGAAAATCCAGAACAGTTGTCGATTCCATTTGAAGTAGATGAACAAAAAGTTGCTGAAGCTGTTGAGGCTGTTGTTGAAGAAATTACTTATGAACGAAAAAAAGCAGGATCTAAAAATCATCCTGGACGTTTAGCTTTACCATCTCATTTATTGGTCAATGAAATCATTTTAGAACCAACAGAAAATGTGGACGGTTTAAAATCAATCGGTCAAGAAATTACAGATGAATTAGAATATTCTCCAGCAAAATTACACATCAACCGATACATCCGAAACAAATATATCACTCCAGAAGATGAGCAAGGAAACCAAGAAGTTAAAATTGCTTCTTTAGACTTTCGTCCCATTCCAAAGTGTATTGCTGGACCAGATTTATTAGCTCAAATTGTGGTCGATAAGTTTGTAGATCATTTACCATTATACAGACAGATTCAGCGGTTTTCAAGAGAAGGTGTAGATATTGCTCCATCAACAGTTGACTCTTGGATTAAATTAACATCTCAATTACTTCGTCCTCTGTATGAATGCCATTATCAACATACTGTATTGAATGGTTATTTACAAGTAGATGAATCACCGATAAAAGTTCAAGACAAGGACAAGAAAGGAGCTACACATACTGGTTTTATGTGGGTTTATCATGCTCCAATACTGAAAAGTGTTTATTTTGATTATCGGAAAGGAAGAACACAAGAAGGTCCTCAAGAAATGTTAAACGGATTTGAAGGTTATCTTCAAACGGATGGTTACAGTGCTTATTTACAATTTGGGCAAAAGCAAGAGATTACTCATGTTGGATGCTGGGCACATGCTCGGCGATATTTTGAAAAAGCATTGGATTACAATAAAGCAAATGCCTCGCATATAATGGTACTAATTCAAAAACTATATGATGTAGAACGAAAGGCAACTTTATTAAAGTTAGATCCTGACGAGCGAAAAACCTTACGATTAAACGAATCTCATCCCATTTTAAATGAAATAGGGACATATATTGCTGTGCAATCTAGAATAGAATTACCAAAAAGCCCTTTAGGTAAAGCTTACGACTATTGTTTGAACCGATGGAATACTTTACTCGATTATCTAAAAGATGGAAATCTGTTAATCGATAACAATCTTATTGAAAATGCTATTCGTCCACTTGCTCTTGGTAGAAAAAATTATCTCTTTGCTGGTTCACACGATGCAGCTAAAAATATTGCGATGTATTATTCATTTTTTGCAACTTGCAAGAAGAATGAAATTAATCCTATCAAGTGGTTGTGTTATGTTCTCAAGAATATAAATAACACCAAAATATCAGAACTTAATAAATTATTACCGCAGTATATTGATCGTGAACTGCTAGATTAATAACGTGGTTGCTCGGACGGATACAAAAACTGTTTTAAGTACGTCATCTATTTTCATACTGCGAATATAAAAACTTTTATCTTTATTTAGAATGAATTAAAATAATTTTTAAACATTTCTAATAGCTTTATAAGAAATAAAAAACTTTCGAAATTAACCAATCAGCTCTAAATATAAATTTTCATAAAGTGGTAATATTTTTTCTAAACTGAATTTCTTAGCTCTTCGCAAAGAATTAATTCTAAATTGTTGAAATTTAGCTTCATTTTGTAGTAATTCCAATACGTTATTCGACATATCTACCACATCCCCAACAGCTGATAAAAATCCTGTCTCCCCATGTACATTGACCTCAGGAATACCACCTGTATTAGAAGAAATAACGGGAACACCTACAGCTAGAGCTTCCAAAGCTGCTAACCCAAAACTTTCTGTATCAGAAGGTAAAATAAATAAATCTGACATTTCTAAAACATGTGTCGTATCACTCACTTTTCCGACAAAAATAACACGCTGACACAAGTTTAAATCTCTGCATAAACGTTCTAAATTATTACGCTCAGGGCCATCACCAGCAAAAATCATTTTAGCAGGAATTTTTTCTACTACTTTTGCGAATATTCTTAAAACATCTTCTACCCTTTTAACTTTTCTAAAATTGGAAATATGACAAAGTATCCGTTCATGATCGAGAGCATATCGCCGTCTTTTTTCTAATGATTTTAATGGTAATTCTTCTTTTGAATCAATAAAATTAGGGATTACTTGAATTTCTCTCGTTGTATTAAAATGTGTGTAAGTGTCTTTTTTTAAACTTTCTGAAACTGCAGTTACAGCATCAGATTCATTGATACAAAACGTAATTACGGGTTCAAATGACGGATCTTTTCCAACAAGTGTAATATCTGTTCCATGCAAAGTCGTAACAAAAGGAATTTTAATACCTTGAGATGCTAAAATCTGCTTCGCCATATATGCAGCAGAGGCATGCGGAATAGCATAATGGACATGTAAGATATCTAGTTTTTCATATTTCACTACATCGACCATTTTACTGGCTAATATTGTTTCATACGGTTGGTATTCAAACAATGGATAATCACTAATAGCTACTTCATGGTAATAAATATTCTCTCTAAAACTTCCTAATCGTACTGGCTGAGAATAGGTAATAAAATGAATTTCATGCCCTTTTTGTGCTAATGCTTTCCCTAATTCCGTAGCTACAACACCACTTCCACCAAATGTTGGATATAAAACTATTCCTATTTTCATTCGTTTCTTTTTTTGAAAAATATCTATTTCTTCTTAATTTTTGCAATAGCATCGTAAATTGCTTTTTGAATATCCGTTCGAATATTCATATCTCGTATTTTCCAATTATCTTGATCCTGATAAACTCTATTGGATAAAAACACATAATTAATCTTATAACTTGGATCGGCCCATACTAAAGTTCCTGTAAATCCAGAATGTCCAAAACTACTAGATGAAGCTATTTCATGACAAGTTCCTCCACCACTATTGTTTGGTCGATCAAACCCTAATCCCCGACGATTTCCTGGGCAAAATTGACATTTCGTAAATTCATTTACAACATCACTGTTTAGATAAGATACACCTCCATAAAATCCTTTATTTAGGAATACTTGCATTACAGAAGCTAAATCAGTTGCATTAGAAAACAAGCCCGCATGTCCACCAACACCACCTAACATTGCTGCCCCCGGATCATGTACAAATCCATGTATTTGTTGTTTTCTAAATGCTTTATCATTTTCAGTTGGAACAATTTGAGAAAGCGGAAAATAATTTCGAGGGAGATAACGCATGTATTGTAAACCCATAGGATTATATAAATTTCTCATCAAATAATCTTCAAAACTTAAATCACTTTGTTTTTCAACGATCTTTTTGATAAAATAATACCCTAAATCAGAATAGACATATTTTTTATCATTTAAAGTTGAATTTAAAATTTGCTTATAAATTGTATCTGTGTAAGAATCTTTAATCCACATATTTTCAGCTACTTGCTTATCAAATCCTTTTTTCTTTGTTTTTGAATAAATAGACGAATTTAATTCTCCATCTTTCAATGTTCTTTTATAAAATGGAATCCATGGAGTTAAACCTGCCTGATGGGTCATCATGTCTCGAATTAATATATTCCCAAAATCCCCTTCTCCAGTTATTTCAGGTATATAATCTTTTAATTTTTTATCACATGAAAATTTCCCTTGAGTTTGTAATTTCATCACACCAAATGTTGATCCGGCAATTTTTGTAACCGATGCAATATCATAAACATCCGTGTTTTTTACAGGGACACTATCTTCATAGGTTTTTGTTCCATAAGATTTTTGATAAATTATTTTACCTTCTAAAGCAACAACAATTTGACATCCAGGAAAAGCACCTTTTTGAATTCCATTATTTGCCAAACGATCTACTTCTTTAAAGTCCGATTCTAACAATCCAAATTCTTCAGGTTGAGAAAATTTCAACCTTCCACCCCATTCAACTTTTTGTCCATCGCCTATTTTATAATCATTTGAAATAGTAAAAGGAAGCTTACCATTTACTTCGATTGCTCCAAAAAGTAATTGAGAGGCACGTTCCAATAATATCGGATTATTTTCATATCCAACCACTACAGACTGTATATTCGAAAAATCATTTTTTTCTTTCAAGACCAAAGGATTTCCAAAAATAAAAACAATATTCTGTTTTGTTTTCGGTAAATTTCCTAACCAACTTCTCCAACCTTCTGGCATCCCAAAATCATTTTTAGGACGAATGGAATTAGCATGAAAAGCAGTAATTATCACATCATAATGTTTTAATTTCTCTCCAATACGTTCATTTGCTTCTTCTACAGAATAATAATGAAAATGGTCAATTTTTGAAAAACGATCAATTCCTTCCCTAAAAGCTGAAGTATGTCCACCGATACTTATTCGAGCTATTTTTTGATCCATTCGTTTCAACGGAAGAACATTGTTTTCATTTTTTAAAACAGTCAATGCTTTTTCATAAACTTCTGTTTTAGCCCATTCAATTTCACCTTCTGTATAATGTTTTGTTGTTTTAGTTTGAATAATATATTTATGTTTAGCTTTCAACACTTTTAAACATCTTAAATCTATCTCCGTTTTTGAAATTTCGCCATTTTTCACTTTTGAAGCAATAGCTTTAATTGCTTCAGAAATACTTTCCGGGAATAATAAAATATCGCAGCCCGCCTCAAATGCTTTCACAACAACCTCTGTTTTCCCATATTTATCAGCAACCGCTTTCATGTTTAACGCATCACTAATTACCAACCCTTTAAAACCTAATGAATCTTGTAAATAGCCTTTGATTATTTTAGAAGATAAACTACTAGGCGTACCAGAATTATCTAAAGAATTTATGTTTAAATGACCAACCATTACAGAGCCTGCTCCTGCTTTAATTCCAGCATTAAAAGGGACAAAATCAACTGTTTTGATTGTTTTCAACGTTGAGGAAACAGAAGGTAATTCCAAATGAGAATCTTTATCTGTATTACCATGACCAGGAAAATGTTTGATACTCGTTAATATTCCATTGTTTTCCATTCCTTGCACCATTGCACTTACTTGCTTTGCAACCTTTTCAGGATCTTCTCCAAATGAGCGAAAACCTATCACTGGATTTTCCGGATTACTATTCACGTCAGCAACAGGTGAAAAATTTAAGTGAATTCCAACTTCTTTACATTCTTGTGCCATCATTTCACCAACTCTTTCCGTCAAATTCAAATCATCTGCTGCACCAATTGTATAAGCATAAGGAAATCTTTTTTCTCCAAATATGCGCATTTGAATTCCCCATTCAGCATCTAAACCAATTAACAATGGTATTTTTGTTTTTGATTGAAATCGATTGATTGCTTGAACTAAATTTTCACGTTCTCCTTGAAAAAAAATAATTCCTCCTACTTTGTCTTCTATAACTTGCTTTTCAATTTCTGCTAAATGTTTTTCTCCTTGATTGGAATATGCTGAGACCATGAAAAATTGTCCAATTTTCTCTTCTAAAGTTAAATTTGCTAATTTTTCTTTTGCCCAATTATCACTTAAATCTGATTTCAATCCAATAAATTGAGACTTTGAATTATTATTTTTACCTGAAATTAAAACGAATGCGAACGAAATAATTAAAAAGCCAATTGTAAGTATTTGAAAACTTTGTTTTTTTCTCATAGTACGAAATTAACTCAAAGTAAAGCTTATTTATTTCATATTTCTTTATTTTTTCAACAATACAAAGAGAATAAGCTTAGAAACTCCTTTAGAATAAATACTATCATAATGTATAGCTACCACGATAAAGAAAATAAAGTTCTTTGATTTCTTAAATTGAACTGTTTGAGATAAAATTATCCCTCCAGATTAAGTAACTAAAATTATTTGATAAAAAGATTTTATTGGATTTTTTACTCAAAAAAGGCAAGATTTTCAGTAATAATGGATCTTTATTTCTTAAAAACTTAACGCGTTTTGAGAGGAAAAGACTTAAAATATTGAAATCATAATAAATTTAACTTTGAATTTACTTTTTTATTAAATTTAGTCAAATACAGATTTAGTTTTACTGTTTTTATTCCTGTATTATCAAAGTTTAATCGATATTAGTATGAAAATCAATTTCAAGTAATCTTATGCAATCAAATTCTCAAATAAAATGCCCCAATTGTGGAACTCAAATTGATGTCAATGATATATTATCTCACCAAGTTGAAGATGAATTAAAACAAAAATATCAATTGCTTTTAGCAGATCAAAAAAATGAATTTGATAAAAAACAAGCATTATTACGTCAAGAAAAAGAAGCTTTTGAAGAAAAAAAACAACGGGACAATGAATTATTTCAAGAAAAATTTGAAGCAAAATTAAAAACTGAAAAAGTACTTTTAGAAGAAAAACTCAAAACAAAATTAATCGAGGAACAGGCAGAGCAATTTGCTGCTATTCAAAAAGAATTAAATGAGAAATCTGCACAAGTAAAAGAATTAAATTTATCTAAAGTTGAAGTTGAAAAACTTAAACGTGAAAAATCTGAATTGAGTGAAAAATTAGAAGCTGAAAATCAACTCAAATTAAATCAATTACTTCTTGAAGAAAAAGATAAAATTCGTAAAATAGAAGAAGAAAAAAATGAAATGCGTTTCAAAGAACTTCAAAAGCAATTGGAAGACCAAAAACGATTGACTGAAGAAATGAAACGTAAACAAGAGCAAGGATCAATGCAATTACAAGGAGAAGTTCAAGAATTAGCAATTGAAGAATGGCTTATTTCTAATTTTCCTTTAGATACTATTGAAGAAATTAAAAAAGGAGCTCGCGGTGGTGATTGTATTCAAACAGTTCACACGAGATCTGAACAAAATTGCGGGACTATTTATTATGAAAGTAAAAGAACTAAAGATTTTCAAGTTGGTTGGATAGAGAAATTTAAAAATGACATTCGTGAAAAAGGGGCCAATATTGGCGTGTTAGTAACAGATGCTATGCCTAATGGAATGGAACGAATGGGCTTAAAAGAAGGTATTTGGATTTGTAATTTCGATGAATTTAAAGGTTTATGTGCTGTATTAAGAGAATCTATTATTCAAATTAACAATGCCATAGCTTCTCAAGAAAATAAAGGAGATAAAATGCATCTATTATATGATTTTCTTACAAGCAATACTTTCCGAATGCAAGTAGAAGCAATTGTTGAAGGATTTTCTCAAATGCGCATCGATTTAGAAAGTGAAAAAAGAGCAATGCAGCGTATCTGGAAACAAAGAGAAAAACAAATAGAAAAAGTAATTCTAAATACAACAGATATGTATGGTTCAATAAAAGGAATTGCCGGAAATGCAATTCAATCTGTTAAAGCTTTAGAATTACCCGAATTAGAAGACGAAAATGAAACGATAGATGAATAATCCCTTTTATCGCAATACCAATTTATAAATTAGTCCTTCTAATCCATTTGCTTTTATTTCTAGCATTTGTTCTAGTTGTCGTCCTATTTTAGAGTCTGGAAACCCTTTTCCTTTATACCAAACTAAATAATATTCAGGTATTTCCACTAAGAGATAACCTTTATATTTACCATAAGGCATACGCGCATTTGCTAAATCCAATAATTCTTTTCGAGCCTGTTCTTGATTCAATTTTTAGAAATTAATTGATTTATTTTAATATTTAAATACACGTTTTCAACGTTTAAAATTTCATTTTGAATACTTGACAAAGTATTCAACACCGCAACCAATGGCATCCCATTAAATTGAGCTTCATGCCATGTCGTAAAATAATCTTCAGACATATATGAATTCTCATCTGTATTTATTTGATTTACTATTTCTGAATTGAATTTAATTTTTTCAAATGCCTTTGTGAATTTGAATTTTAATTCAATTAAACTTTCATGTAATTTTTTCCCTTCCTCACTAAAACTCATTCCTAACATCCATGTAGAAACATCCGTTGCATCTTTAGCAAAAATATATTCATGATTTTCAATTGCATCTGGAAATTCTCCATGTTGTTTTAATAATAAGACTTTAATACCTTCAATTTTCAAATACACTTCTTTCAGTTTCTTATGCATTTGATTTGCATCAAAATCTACTTTATTTTGATTGATTCGTAAAATCATATTATCATTTTGGATCTTGATATTTGCATTCGATGCGAGTATTGCTTTTTCAGATTTAATAAAAGAAATTAAAGCATTTCGGGTATATCCAACTCCCAGAGTTATAAAAAAACAACTTAAAAACACACCTACAAATAACCATTTCCAATATTCATTGATTTGATTTCTTTTTTTAATTTGTTGAATCACATACAATACCAAAGTTGGAAAAATTAATAAAACACTACCAACAATCAATAGTAAAGAAGCTCCAGGCCAATGTTGTATTTTAAATAAAATTCCAACAAATAAAATTTCAGCTATAAATAAACCTAATATATTTATAATAATATTTAATCCTGTTTTTTCTTGGATAATTCTATGTATAAAAAACAATGGAAAAAAGACACAACAAGAGATCAACATACTTAACATCAACATAATTCCCCCCCCTGGCCAATGCATTACTTTAAATAAAGTGGTCCCGGTAATAAAAATGATGACAAATGCTGAAAGAATGATTAAAAAAGATTTCATATAATGATAATTTATTATTGATGCTATGTTATATACAATTATCAAATAGCAACTTTCGATAATTAAGAAAAAAAAATACTTTGCTAATATAGTACAAAAATTAGCAAAGTATTGATATTCTTTTTTTGATTAAATAATCGTTTTTATTTTTTCGGAATACGCTTTAATGTCTCTAATAAATATCCCCAATATTTTTGTACAGATGAAATTTGAACTTTTTCATCTGGAGAATGCGCCGCTCGAATATTTGGACCAAATGAAATCATATCTGTACCAGGCAAATGTTTTCCTAAAATTCCACATTCTAAACCTGCATGACATGCCTTCACTTGTGGTTTTTCATTGAACATTTCTTGATATAAATCAGTCATTAAATTCAAAATTGGTGAATTTGGATTTGGCTGCCAGCCAGGGTAATCTCCACTTTGAACTACTGCTGCTCCCATATTTTCAAAAGAGGTGCGAATTGAATTGGCTACATCTGCTTTAGTGCTTTCTACACTGCTTCTTTGCAAAGATTGTGTTATAAAACTTCCATCTTTCACAATAACTCTAGCTAAACTTGATGATGTTTCCACTAAACCCTCAATATCTGGACTCATTCTAAAAACGCCATTATGAACAGCATACAAAGCATTTAAGATTTTTATCATATCTTCTAAAGCAACTGCTTTACTGTTAACCGATATTGGATTCCAATGAAACTCTAAATGAGGTTCAATTGTTTTCAATTCAAAAACTAATTCTTGAGCTATTTTAGAAATTTCTTTTTCAAAAGTGGGCGCAAAATCTTTATGAATTGCAATAGTTGCTTTAGATTCACGAGGAATTGCATTTCTTAAACTCCCCCCATCAATTGAAATAATCTGAAGTTCCGTTAATGAATGTAAATGATAATGGATGCGGTTCATTAATTTATTCGCATTTCCACGACCTTTATCGATGTCCATTCCAGAATGTCCGCCTAATAAACCTTTAACAGAAATTTCATACCCAATAAAATTATCTTTAACTTCAACTTCGGTGTATAAATAAGATGTATTTGTATCGATACCACCCGCACAACCAATTGACAATTCATCGTCATCTTCAGTATCTAAATTCAATAAAATTTTCCCTGTAAAGTTACCACCATCTAAATGAATTGCACCTGTCATTCCAGTTTCTTCATCTATTGTAAACATTCCTTCAATTGCTGGATGAGCAATATCTTTTGAGGCTAAAATAGCCATAATTGATGCAACGCCAATTCCATTATCAGCTCCTAAAGTAGTTCCATTTGCTTTTACCCAATCACCATCTATTAACATTTCAATCCCCTGATTTTCAAAATCAAAAACAGTGTCTGAATTTTTTTGATGAACCATATCAATATGAGACTGTAAGATTACCGTTTCTCTATCTTCCATACCAACAGAAGCAGCTTTTTTGATAATAACATTCCCAATTGTATCTTGAAAAGTTTCCAAGTTAAGGGAATTTCCAAAATTCAACATGAATTCGATTATTTTTTCTTCCTTCTTAGAAGGACGTGGAACTGCATTTAAATCTGCAAAATTATTCCATAAAGTTTTTGGCTCTAAATTTCTGATGCTCATTTGATCGTTTTATCAATAATAGATGCCAAAAATAATCAAATTGAATCTTAATAACTATAATATTATAGACTAATTTTATAAGAAGAAAATTTATAATCACTCTTTTTAGGTAAATTAAATTGGTATGCAATTCCACCTAAAAAAGCATTCCCATAAAACCGATGAACATCAAGATATAAAGGAGTTTTATCTTTACTAAGATTAGACATAAGCCTCACTTCTGAAAACAATAAAAATCGATTAGCAATTAATCTCGATATACCAAATCCATAAACAAAATTCAGCTCCGTTTTTTTGACGCATACATTTCTCCTGATGTTTTTATTGCATGATTATAATCAAGATCGTTAACTGTTTCATCTGAAAAGTTAGACTTCAGTGCAAAAGAAGAATTTACCCCTAAATATAATGCTAAAAAGCCACTCAAACGAGTGGCTTTTTAAATATTGTTTAATTGGTATTTAAATGATGTATAGCTGTCTTTTTTTGTACGATTTGTTTTTTAAATTTGTACTATCCGTTTTCGCGAATATAGTTATCGAATCTATTGAATTATTAGTCGCTGTATTATTTCTTTTTGTTTTGATTTAATTTTAACAATATATAAGCCTGGTAAAATAGGACTAATATTTATTTGATTAATATTCGACTCCAAAAAATCTTTCAAAACTAAATTTCCTGACAAATCATAGATTGAAATGAATAAATCGTCTTCTTTTTTTAAATTAAAATTGACAACTGTTGACGTTGGATTAGGATATAATATATTTTCATATAAAATGAAATCATCTTCGATTTCCACTAAATCATCACAAATTTGAACTAAAACTGTATCGTAAAAAGAACCACAATCCGTAATAATATTAACCTCATACAATCCAAAACTATCAATGGTTATCATTTGTTCGGTCTCACCTGTGCTCCAATAATAAATATCATTTATTGATGACCCAGCATAAAGTGTTATCGGTAAATGACAAGTAATAATAGTGTCTTCGTTAAAAATTTTATTATTTCTAATCATTTCATCAGCACCAATAGTAGGAAAAACTGCTCTTTCGTTATTGTCAATATCAAAATTAATTCCAAGTAAATTACTTCCATTATTAAGGATCGTTTCAGTACAGAACACATGTAAATCACTAAATTCATCCATAAACATGACGTCATACAAAAATGAATTATTTTCCTTATTTGAAAACAATTGCCAACTAAACAACGAATTAAAACTCAAAGATAAATTGGATACATGTAGAAAATTAGATATCGTTGTATCTAATTCATAAACATTATTCAGACAAGTTCCTAAAGAGGTTAAATTTTCAATTGAAAAAATATTTCCAACAAAAGTAGAATCATTTAAATTAAATATATTATTAATAAAATGAATATTTGCAGAATTATTGTCAATTTCTACGTTACTTATACTACTGTTATTGAGTTTGTTATTGAATGTATTGTTATAGACATATAAATTATTACAATTATTTGAATAAAAAGATTGAGAATATCCTGAACAAAAATTATTGTAAATCGAACCACTTGTTATATTATACAGCTCAAATGCTTTCAATTCATTATTTGCATAATTTTCATTATTTGATACTAATAAATTATTAACATTGTAAGTTAAAATTCCAGTCATAGAGCCATTCATGAAATTTGATTTAATCTGATTTTTATTTAAAATTAAAGAACCCGTAATTGACTCTACATGAATTCCAATATTTTGAGCATTGTTGATTCTATTATTTTCAACGAATAAAGAATCTACACTTAAATCAATTCCATCTATATAAATACCTTCAGAAAAAACATCTCCCCCATTTATCGTATCAATTGAATTATCAGAAATATGAGAATTATTTCCTATTTTCTCAATTTTGATTCCAAATCCAGTTCCAGTAATATCCGAAAGTCTAATTGAATTTTGTAAAACATTTGCCGAATTTGTTCCTAAACCAGCACCATTCAAATACATTCCTATATTTCCTGCAATGATTGAGTTTTTTTGAATTAACAAATGATTAATTGCTGCAAAATCTGATTTAATTGAAACTCCTATTCCGTTCAAATTTGATTCAAAGGTTTCAATCAAATTATTTTCAACTTTAACTGTTGAAATATCTTGATTATTTTGAACAATTTGAATACCACTAATAAATCCTTTAACATGTGAATCAGAAATATCAAAATTTGAAACACCTCCATAAACTCCATAATATTTAATACCCGAAGATGTATAACCAACTATATCACAATTTTTCACAAAAGAATTATCCAATCCAACTGTTGATTTAATATTTACGCCATCAACACCATAAAAACGATTATTAATCAGGGACAATGAACTTGTATTAGAGTTTGTAGCTGAAATAAAAAAAGCGCTCGAATTCAATGAATTAAAATATGAATTTAAAATAGTTATAGATCTAATTTGGTCATAATTGTTTTTTATTAACAACGCTTCATTGTAGGAATTAATACGATTATTTGACAAAATCACGGAATCTATTCCTAAATAACTATTTATACTTAAGCCTACGTTCCCTTTTATAATCGAATTTGAACAAAAAATGTTTGAAATATTACTTTCATAATTAGAAAAAGTTATTCCTTCCGCACAACAAATAGAAGAATCAATAGTTGAAAAAAATGATGAATCAATGTTACAATTTGAAATAGAACCATTCAAAGCAAACAAACCTAAAGCTCCATTAACAGATTTTAAGGTGTCGTTTTGAAATAAAACATTATTTATTCCTTTAGCTCCAGCTATTTTAAAAGCAATATCTTCATTTGAAATTATCAATGTGTTTTTTAATGAAATATCATTAATCTCAACTTGGTCACCTAACACAAAAACACCGGAGTTTATTGTATTTATATCTAAATTCAATAATTTGATTTTCGTTAAAATATAAGAACTATGAATATAAATACCATTTCCACTTATATTCTCTATTTTCATATTTGAAATTGTAATATTTTTTAAATATTGCTCTACTCCTTCTATGATAATTCCATCATTTACACTAACGTTATTTGAACTTAATCCTAAAATATCAACATTATCAATGACGATATTTTCAGTTTTTTTAGTTGAAAATATTTTTATCCCTAATTCCCGCACATTAAATATTGAATTTGTAATAGAAAAATCAATTAGCAATCCACTATTAGAAATTACTTCAATTCCTTTTTGAGCATTCACAATGTTTAAACTGGTACAATTGAATAATGAAAAAGTTGAATCGACCATAATCGAATTTGCTTCCATTAAAACATCATAAAAATTATTTAAAAGATTTAAATTTTCTATTTGATTATTAATCGACTTAAAACCAAAATCAGTATTAAAACTGGAATTAGAAATGGTTATATTTTTAAAAATATTATTTTGTGAATATGCTTGAATTCCAATAATAGAGCCAACTTGTTGTACAAAGTTACAATGATCAATAAGACAATCTGAAATTTCATTTAATTGCATTAAAGCAATTGAATTATTCGAAATAGAACTAACTGTTAAGTATTTAAAAGAAATAAATTTTGAATTGTTTTCTATAATTACATTTGAATCACCACAAATTGTAACAGAACTTGAATCAAATGCTTCTGATTGAAAAATAATTTTTTTTGTTGAACTTACGCCGTTTACTTGAGGTACAACAATATTCTCATAATAAATTCCATTTCTAATATTAAATATCGTAGTTCCATTTACTCCTTCTGATACCAAATCTTGAACAGCATCATTTATAGTTTGATAATCTGGATTTTGGCCTCCAATTGTTTTTGTTCCATTTAATTGAGAAAACGAATCAGAGCACCAAATCAAATAAATGATAAGGAATGAAATAAATTTAATGATCGATATTATTTTTTTCATGCAATTTGTGGTTGGATAAATTCTAATTTTCTTTCAGTTTTTTAGTAAATATTTTTTTAAATTTTTCAACTTTTGGTCTTACAACAAAATTACAATATTGATTTTCAGGGTTTTTATTAAAATAATCCTTATGATATTCTTCGGCTTCAAAATAATTTGTTAATGCACATATTTCAGTTACAATTGGATTGTCCCAAACTTTTTCTTGCTCCAATTTATTTTTCAATTTCTCAGCTATGCCTTGCTGAATTTCATCATGAAAAAACACAACTGAACGATACTGAGTTCCAATATCATCTCCTTGTCTATTTAATTGAGTCGGATCATGAACAAACCAAAAAACTTCCATTATTTCTTCAAATGAAATCAATTCATCATCATATACAATTCTAGCAACTTCAGCATGACCTGTAATCCCTTCACAAACAGATTCATACGTTGGACCCTCTGTAAATCCTCCTGCATAACCTGGAGTAACCGTAATAATTCCTTCAATATCCTTGAAACAAGCTTCAATACACCAAAAGCATCCTGCGCCTAACGTTGCTTTTTTTACCATATAATTCTCAATTTACATAACAGATTCTTAATATATTCAAAAATATTAAGTTCATCTAAGTAATCCCTAAATTAACTATTTTTTATTTAATTCATTTTTAATTTTTTGAAAAGAATTCAATACTACATAATAACTCGTAGAAAATAGGTAATTTTACAAGTAACTATGTTCAATTACAGTAAAAATTTCTGGATAGTTTGTTGGTCAATGTTCTTTTTTATGACCAGTTTTAATTTAATTATTCCAGAATTAAATGATTTCTTAAGTAAATTAGGTGGCGAAAATCAAAAAGGAATGATTTTCATTTTATTTACTTTATCATCTGCTATCTCAAGACCTTTTTCGGGCAGACTTTCGGATCATATTGGTCGAAAAAAAGTGATGTATCTTGGTATTATTGTTCCTATTTTTGTCAGTCTTCTATATCCACTTTCTTATTCTGTTTTTTTCTTTTTGACTTTACGTTTTTTTCATGGCTTCAGTGCTGGATTTTTTCCAACAGGATCAACCGCATTAATAACAGATATATTGCCTTCAAATAAAAGAGGAGTTGGTATGGGAATCTGGGGTACTTTTACATCATTGGGCATTGGTGTTGGTCAAGGAATTGGTTCATTCGTTAATGATTTAGTCGGGATTGATAATCTTTTTATCATTGCTAGTATTCTATCCATTTTTTCGATGATGCTAATTTTTTTCGTTAAAGAATCTTTACATAGAAGAGAAAAATTTAATCTCAATCATTTAAAAGTACCTAAAAACGACATCATTGAAAAACCTGTTTTACCCGCAGCAATTGTTATGTTTTTGACTGCATTTTGTTCTGGAATTATTTTTGTGATTACTCCAGATATGTCAAAATTTGTAGGAATTGAAAATAAAGGATGGTTTTTCGTTTTTTATGTTATCTGTACGATTTTTGTTCGTTTATTTTTAGGATCTATTTCAGATAAAATTGGTCGAATTAAAACCCTTTCAATCGGAGTTTTTTCACTAATTATCAGCATGGTACTTATCGCTTATTCTACAACACCTTTAACTTACACATTCGCTTCAATAGCATTTGGTTTTGCGACAGGCATTACAAGTCCAACAATTTTTGCATGGACTGCTGACTTATCTGAAATTACTAGAAGAGGAATTGGTGCAGGAACGATGTTTATTGCCTTAGAGCTAGGTATCATGTTCGGCGCTTTTTCAACAATGCTGACTTATGATAACACAAAAGAAACAATTTCACTTTCTTTCAATATTGGAGCAATTTCATCAGGAATTGCATTACTATATTTAATCTGGTTATATCAAAAAGGAAAAAAAGAAATTTCCTAATTTTTCACTTCTTCAACACCAAAATCGAGTCGTTTAGCTTTTAAAAATCTCGGAATAAAATATCGACTCGTTTTAAAATTTTCAATCACAACACCTCTCGAGGTTGAAGAATGAATAAACATAATTGCATCAGGCGTAACTTCTATAACCATAGACACATGACCAACTTGAGTTGAATTAACATTGCGTCCTTTAAAAAACATCAAATCACCCGGTTTTAATTCAGATAACATAACTGTTTCACCAAATTCCGCCATACCATAACTAGAATGAGTTAAGGTCATCCCAAAATTACCCATTACATAATAAATAAATCCGGAACAGTCAAAACCTGAAGGAGAAGATCCGGCATAATGGTAAGGAGTTCCTAAAAAAGTTTTTGCAAAGGATATGATTTCATCAACTTGTTTGCTGTTTTTCATAACGACCGTGTCATCATAAGATATAATGCTTCTTGGTTCTAATACAAATACTGAATCACTAGACGCTGGAGTTTGAGCACGTAAAAAATTACTCACGAAAATCAGACTTAAGATCTTAAAAAATATTTTCAATTTTACTCCAAGCATTGTGATTACAAAATTAATAACTATTTTCGGGATATTAACATATTAACGTTGTGATTGAAATTCAAGAAAAAGACCTTAAAAAACTGTATTACTCCATTGGAGAAGTCGCAGAAATGTTTCATGTAAACACTTCCCTGATAAGGTTTTGGGAGAAAGAATTCAGTATTTTTCAACCTAAAAAAAATAAGAAAGGAAACAGACTTTTTACAGTAAAAGATATTAAAAATTTTAACAAGATTTATCATTTGGTAAAAGTAAAAGGATTTACCTTAGATGGCGCAAAAAATTTCATAAAATCAAAAGAAGAGATTCAACTTAATGAAAACCAAGCACCTGATCAAAATAACATCGTGTCAAAATTAGAAGAAATAATAGAAAAATTAAAAACATTAAAAAAAAATAATTAATACAATTTTATAATCTACAAGCAACTGTTAGCTTTTTACTTTTGTATCTAAAAAAAAGAAGCAGTCTGTTAATTATATTTGCAAATACTAAAAGAACTGAACATTGAATTTTAACATAGATATCTCTATTGTCGTTCCACTTTATAATGAAGTAGAATCAATTCCTGAACTATTTACTTGGATAAAAAAAGTAATGGATGAAAATCATTTTACCTATGAAGTTATGTTTATTGATGACGGTAGTAAAGATGGTTCTTGGAATATTGTTGAAAATTTAAGAGTCTTGAATCCCGAAGTAAAAGGAATAAAGTTTCAGCGTAATTATGGGAAATCCGCAGCATTGCAAAAAGGTTTTGAGGCTGTAATTGGCAGAGTTGTAATCACGATGGATGCTGACTTACAAGATTCACCTGATGAAATTCCAGAATTGTATCAAATGATAACAAAAGATGATTTTGATGTAGTTTCAGGATGGAAGAAAAAAAGATTTGACCCCTTAACAAAAACAATTCCAACAAAGCTATACAATTGGGCTGCCAGAAGGTTAACAGGTATCTATTTGCATGATTTTAATTGTGGGCTGAAGGCTTATAAAAATGAAGTCATCAAAAGCATTGAATTATATGGTGATATGCATCGTTATATTCCACCTCTTGCGAAGTTTGCTGGATTTTCAAAAATAGGAGAAAAAGTTGTACAACACCAATCACGTAAATATGGAACAACTAAGTTTGGTTTAAATCGTTTTTTAAACGGTCCTCTCGATTTACTTTCTGTAGTTTTTATGGGAAAATTTGGTAAAAAGCCCATGCATTTTTTTGGAGCTATTGGTACGTTAATGTTTTTTATCGGTTTTGGTTTTGCAATTTATTTAGGTGTTGAAAAACTATTTATTCATAAATCAGCAAAATTAATAGCTCAAAGAACTGAGTTTTTCATTTCTTTAGCAGCAATGATAATGGGCGTTCAATTCTTTTTAGCTGGCTTTTTAGCAGAATTATCAGGTAGAAATTCTGCGACAAGAAATCATTATTTGATTGAAAAAACAATCCTTTAAATGAAAAATTGGAATATTGATTCTTCATGGACTTTATTTTTAGATCGAGATGGTGTTATTAACCATCGAATAATGGATGGTTATGTTAAAAATATAGATGAATTTAATTTCTTAGACGGTGTTTTAGAAGCATTTGAAAAATTCTCAAATTTATTTACACATGTTTTTATCATTACAAATCAACAAGGAATTGCAAAAAGTTTAATGACTGAAAGTAACCTTTTAGATATTCATCGTTATATGACGAAAGAAATTCAAAAAGCGAATGGAAAAATTACTAAATGTTATTATGCGCCAGAGTTAAAATCAGATAAAAATTCAACACGGAAACCAAAACCAGATTTAGCATTAAAAGCAAAAAAAGAACATGATTCGATTGATTTTACAAAATCAATAATGATTGGAGATAGTGATTCAGATATTCTTTTTGGCAAAAATCTTGGAATGAAAACTGTACGTATAAAAACTATTGAACCAATTGGAGTAGTAGCTGATTACACTTGTAATAGTTTAAAAGAATTTGCAGATTTATTACTTAAAAAATTATGAAAACAATATTTTTATTCTTGATATTATTTTGTTCACTATTATCATTTGGACAAATTAACAAAGTAGATGCTAAAGGCAAAAAACAAGGTGCTTGGCAAAAAAACTATCCTAAAAGTAAAGTTTTACAATATAAAGGACAATTTATTAATGATAAACCCGTAGGCACCTTTACATATTATTATCCCTCAAATAAAATATCTGCAATTATTATTCACACCCCAAATACATCGCGAGCAAGAGCTGAATTTTATTTTGAATCTGGTAGTTTAATGAGTAAAGGAAATTATATCAATCAAAAGAAAGACAGTATTTGGGTAAATTACGAACCAGCTGGATGCATATCATTTATAGAAACCTATAAAAATGACGTATTAAATGGTTTAAAAGTTATTTATTTTATCCCACAAGATATTAATGATCGAATTTTGAGAATTTATTTAAAACAAAACTTCACAAACGGTAAGTTAGAAGGAGAATCGATCGAATATTTTGATAATGGTATAGTCAAAAAAACAGGGAATTATAAAAACAATGTTAAAATTGGAGTTTGGGAAAATTATCACCCAAATGGAAAAATGATGATGTTAGAAAGATATAAAAATGGAATTATGCATGGGTGGTTTATTTCGTATGATGAAGATGGGAATGAAACAGGTCGAAAATATTATTACAACGGCACACCTTTAGAAGGTAAAGAACTTGAGCTAAAATTAAAACAAATGAAAGCAAAAGGAATTAACCCTAACGAATAATATTAAATATTTTTTTTTGTATATTAGTAAAATGAAAGCTAAATTCACATATAAATTTTATGTATTCATAATTTTAACTTTAATAGGTATTTTACCTTCATGCAAAAAGAAAAAAAATGAATCATACAAAACATATACTGAATATTTTGGTCTTTCAAAAGGTCGTTATATTGTATATGATGTTCAAGAAATGAAACACGATATTGATGCCTTTTTTTTACACGATACAATTTCTTACCAATTAAAAACTTGGATTGGAAATGAATATATTGACAATGAAGGACGTGTTGCTAGAGAATTTATTCGATATAAAAGAAGTAACGCTTCTCAAGAATGGGTTCAATCGGATTTATGGACAACAATAATTGAAAATAATAAAGCTGAAATCGTTGAAGAAAATCAGCGTATTATTAAATTAATCTTTGCTCCTATACTTAACAAAACATGGAATGCCAATGCATTTAATTTAGAAGATGAATTAATTTCTACATACATTGGGGTGCATCAATCTTATTCAATTAATTCATTGAATTTTGATTCTACAGTTACAGTTGAACAAGAAAATTATTATACTATGGTCGATTGCAAAAGAAAATTTGAAGTTTATGCCAAAGGTATTGGTTTAATCAATAAATATTATAAAGATTTAAGAATAAACAACTTTGATACAACAAACGTAGAAAAAGGAACAGAAATTTATTACAAATGTGTGGAATATGGTTTTCAATAATCATTTTCATTTTACAGATCGTTTAACAGATGAATTTAACAGAAGTCAATTTTAATTGTAAACATTTTAAATCTGGAATACCTTGTGCTCCAAATAAATCAGAAAATGTAACTTGCTTCAACTGCAACTCGTTTCAACCAATTGAAACCCGAATACTAATCATTAAATTAGGTGCATTAGGGGATGTTATACGTACAACTCCATTAATTGAAAGATTTAAAAAAGAATATCCAAATTGTCATTTCACATGGCTAACTCTCAGTCCAGCTGTTTTACCTAAAAGTGAAATTGATATAATTTATAAATGGGATTTTACAAATATCTATATCGTACAAAATACACATTATGATATTGCAATAAATCTAGATAAAGAAAATGAAGCTTGTATGCTTCTTTCTAATGTTTCAGCAGCTACGAAATATGGTTATATCTGGAGTGACAACCATATTTCTCCTGCCACAGCCAATGCTGAACACAAATTAATGACTGGTTTTTTTGACAACTTATCAAAAATAAATACCAAAAGTTATTTAGAAGAAATCTTTGAAATCTGTCATTTTGATTTTCAAAAAGAAGATTATTTAATCAACTTAAATGAAACATTAGCTTCAAAATGGAAGGAAACAATAAATTTAAAAAGTAATCGTAAAAAAATTATTGGTTTAAATACCGGATGTGGTCCTAGATGGAACACACGATTATGGCCAGATGAATCATGGGAACAATTAGCAAATGAATTAAAGTCAAAAGGGTATTTTCCTATTTTCTTGGGTGGTGAATTAGAGCATGAAAAAAATGTTCGAATGTCCAAAAATACACATTGTTATTATCCTGGCCACTATTCATTAGAGGAATTTATGGCTATTACAAATGCTTGTGATATTATCATAACTCAAGTTTCTATGATGATGCATATCGCTACAGCATTAAAAAAGAAAATGGTTTTATGCAATACCATTTTCAACAAACATGAATTTGAATTATATGGCAGAGGAATGATCGTTGAACCTCCAAAACCTTGTGAATGTTATTTTGGAAATACATGTAAAAAAGGGAAATCATGCATGAACGATATTTTGCCAAGTGATTTTGTTAACGCTGTTTTAAAATTAGATACTATTTAATGAAAATTGCATTTCTTTCAACTTTTTATCCTTTCAGAGGAGGTATTGCACAATTTAATGCCTTACTTTTTCGAGAATTTGAAAAAAAAAATCAGGTAAAAGCATTTACATTTAAGAGACAATATCCAAATTTTTTGTTTCCTGGAGAAACACAATTTGTAACTGAAAATGATCCCGCTGATATTATTCCAAGCGAACGAGTTTTAGACACTATCAATCCTTTCTCTTTTATCAAATCAGCAAAAAAAATTAAAAAATTTGCTCCTGATATTTTAATAACCAAATACTGGATGACATTTTTTGGACCATCATTAGGCTTTGTTTGTAAAAGTTTAAATAAAAACACTAAGCGAATTAGTATTCTAGATAATGTAATTCCTCATGAAAAACGATTTTTTGATGGTATTTGTAATCGCTATTTTTTAAAAAACAATGACGGCTTTATTGTAATGTCTGATGTGGTATTAAAAGATTTATTAAGCTTAAAACCAAATGCTAAATACCTTAGAATTAATCATCCTGTTTACAATCATTTTCCAGAAAAAATAAACCCTAATTTAGCAAAAGAAAAACTTAACTTAAATAATAATTTAAAAACAATTTTATTTTTTGGATTCATCAGAGATTATAAAGGTTTAGATTTACTAATTGAAGCATTTAACTATTTAGATGAAGGTTATCAATTAATTATTGCTGGAGAAGTATATGGTTCATTTGAAAAATATGCTAAACTAATTCAACAATCAAAAGCAAAAGATCGAATTCATGTATTTAACCAATATATTGGGGATGAAGATGTGTCTCTCTATTTTTCAGCAGCTGATGTTTGTGTTTTACCATATAAATCTGCTACTCAATCAGGAATAACATCTATTTCTAATCATTATAATTTACCTCAAATAGTAACAAATGTTGGAGGATTAAAAGAAAGTATTCAAGAAAACATTACTGGATTAGTTGTTGAAAATGTAGATAGTCAAAATATTTCATTATCAATTAAAAAATATTTCGATCAAGACTTATATTCTATATTTTCAAAAAATATTGATCTTGAAAAAAAAGAAAATTCTTGGGAAAATTTCGCTAATAAGATTATTGATTTCTCTCAGACTTTGTAAAAAGAAACAACTAAAGACAGCTGTTTCTTTTTTTATATTATTACAGTAAAGTACTTGGACAAATGTATTCAGAAACTGGGACATTTGTTTTTGAAATTGCTGAAAAACCACCTTCAACATCTACAAAATCATCAATTCCATATTTCATTAAAATAGATGCCGCTATCATACTTCTATAACCTCCTGCACAATGAATAATACATGGTTTCTTAGGAAATTCTATAATTCTTTTCTCTAACTGATTTAATGGGATATTAATTGCCCTTTCAACATGTTCAGAATCAAATTCGCTTATTTTTCTAACATCAATAATTTCAAATTGATTATTTGAATATCTTTTTTCAAATTCCTCGGCATTTATTCGATTCACAATTTCAATCGGTTTACCTGTATTTTTCCATGCTTCAAAGCCTCCTTCTAAATAACCAATAGCTTGATCATACCCTACTCTAGCTAAACGAATAATAGCTTCTTCTTCCTTTCCAAGCGGGCATATTAATATCATTTTTTGATTGATATCTTTAATTAATTCCCCAACCCACATGGCAAAATTACTTTCTAATCCAATGTTAATACTATTTGGAATGAATCCTTTTGCAAATTCATCTGCTCTTCGACAATCTAAAATAAAATATTCCCCATCGGCTAAAAAGTTCTCAAAGTTAGAGACACTAATTGGATTCAATCCTCTTTCCATAACGATATCCATACTTTCATATCCTGTAATATTTAATACCACATTTTTTGGGAAATATCCTGGAGGAGTTGTTAATCCTGTTAATAATTCAACAATAAAATCTTCTTTAGATAACTTTGGGTTTAAAGCATAATTTGTTTTTTTTTGGTTTCCAAGAGTATCTGTTGTTTCTTTACTCATTTTCTTACCACAAGCTGAACCAGCACCATGATTAGGATAAACAATTAAATCATCATTTAAAGACATTATTTTATTTCTTAACGAATCAAATAAATGACCCGCTAATTTTTCTTCCGTTAAATCGGCAATTACATGTTGTGCTAAGTCTGGACGACCAACATCACCTATAAATAAAGTATCTCCTGAAATAATTCCATGTTCATTCCCCTTCTCATCTATTAATAGATAAGTTGTGCTTTCCATCGTATGACCAGGTGTGTGAATAACCTTAATTTGATAGTCCCCTAATTTAAATAATTGATTATCTTCAGCAATAATTGCTTCAAAACCTGGGTTAGCAGTTGGTCCGTAAACAATTTGAGCTCCTGTTTTTTTAGCCAAATCTAAATGCCCACTTACAAAATCAGCGTGAAAATGTGTTTCAAAAACATATTTTATTTTAGCATGATCTTTTTCTGCTTTTTGAATATACGGATCAACTTCTCTTAAAGGATCAAAAATTGCTGCTTCTCCCTTGCTTTCAATATAATAAGCAATATGAGAAATACAGCCAGTATAAATTTGTTCTATTTTCATAATTATTTTTGTTAGCTAAATATTCAAATATTTTAGACAAAAATAAAGTGAATGATTTTATAAAAAAGTGACTTAGATTACATTTCTAATATTTTTTAAAAAAATGAAATTAATTGTAAATTATGTTTGGATATAAAAAACACCTACAACCTCATATTCTTAAATTAAAAAGATTCATTACTAAATTTTGTATATAAAGAATTCCATTCATCTATAGGAACCAATATAAAAGGGCTGACAATTCCAGCATGTCCAGATTGACCATTTTGTCCCCCCACTCCATTTATACCTCTGTTTATTTTTAATAAAGTTCCAAGTAACTTTGTGTTTTTATTATCACCAGCTCCCCCAGATCCAGCGATACCAGCGACTCCACAGACTCCTGCTTTATTTTCTAGAACAAAATATTTAGTCATATCACCCGATTCTTTTTCAAAATACAAACTAATATTACCGCCATTTCCGCCATTTCCAGCATGCCCTCCATTTCCACCATTACCTCCATTTGGTGAATTTATTTTTTTTAGTGTATCGATTAAACCATCTGCGCCATTACCTCCGTTTCCACCATTTCCGCCAAATCCACCATTCGCATTTATTTGAATTGGAATGCCAACATATTTAATAATATTAGTATAATAACGTCCATCTGAATAAAAAGTATGAAACACAATAAATTTCACATTATTTACGACAGAAATTTTAGCTAATACTTTAATATTATAGGCATTTTTGCCGCTTTCACCATTTGTTCCACTTGTCCCATTTTCAGATGGTTTACTCCCTTTAATACCATTTTGTCCATTGAAACCAGAATGACCAGAAGCTTGAATTAAACAATTGGTTAAATAATCTACTATTAATATTTTTTCTCCCAAAACTTGATCATTCATCCTATTTTTTACAATAAAGCGAACTGTTTCATAAGCTACTGGTTCAAATAGTTTCAATTGAAAATCAATGCCATTCATTTGAATTTCATTTCCTGAACCACAAATTAAATTATTCTCATTAAATAATTCGGGTATAGCTTTCGTTGATTTTCCATTACTAAAAAGTAATTCATAATCCAAAAATGAAGCGTAATTTGCAAAAATATAAC
>JACOTM010000047.1 GCA_016178305.1 Flavobacteriia bacterium
TAAATTATAGCTTTAATAAGCTATGATAAAACACTCTTTTTTAGGTGGTCAATATACTCCGGAATGCACTGGTCAACATACTCCGGATTTGCATGGTCACTTTAAACCGGAATCACATGGTCACTATGACCGGATTTTCCATTATAATGGAGAAAATGATTTTTCAGAATTGCATAAACAATTTTGTGATCCTAGTCAACCTGTAACATACGTTAATGGCGTAAGAAATCATTTTCGTTGGGAATTTATGATTATGAAGAACGATTTTGAATTGACAGAATCAGAATTAAAAACTAAATATTCTAAATTTTTAGAAGCGAAAGTAAACCTCAAAGATTTTGAAATTATCAGGAGTAAAAGATATACTTTTCATACAATTATGGCAGATAAATGGAGAAGTAAAAGGGTTTTTCTTGCAGGAGATGCAGCACATTTAATGCCTCCATTTTTAGGGCAAGGCATGTGCTCAGGTATAAAAGATGCTAAGAATTTAGCTTGGAAATTGAAACTAGCAACAGAAAATTGGAATTCAAATACGAATAAACTTTTAGACTCTTATCAAATTGAGCGTTCAACTCAAGTACGTAAGATTATAAAATTAGCTGCTATTTTAGGTGGGTTTATTCAATATTCTAATCCAATTTTAGCACCATTTAGAAATGGAATATTGAAGTTTATGAATATTTTACCATCAAAATCGATTGACAGATTAATTGAAAATCATTTGTATAGTATCTCAATCCCTAAAGGTAAGACCAATAAACACCATTTAGTTGGAAAACGATTCCCTCAACCGAAAGTAATTAATAAGTTTGGCTTCATCTATTTTGATGAGCTTTTGGGTTTTCATTGGACATTAATAACAAAGTGTAAAATTATATTGGATAAAGATTTGAATAACATCATGATAAATCATATTCATTTAACAAATAACATTCCGAATAAAAGTAATTGTATAATATCAGATACAATAAAGACTTGGTTTAATCATCAAAAAGTTGATTTTGTTATTATCAGACCAGATAAATTTATTTCACATGCAGGTTTAATAAATGATTTAAATGAAAATGTAAAACACCTGATTAATGAAATTAATTCAATGACTTCAAACTAAAAAAATGAATTATTTAATAATATTTAATCATCCATATAAATTTAGCTTTTGCAATGCAATATTAGAGTCTGTAAAAAAAGGTTTAGGTGTTAATAATAATATTGTTGATATTATACATTTAGATAATGATGAATTTAATCCTGTTATGACAGCAAATGATTTAAAAGCTTTTAGAGAAAAGAAACCTATTTGTGAAAAAGTAATTGACTATAAATTACGATTAGAAAAAGCAGATCATTTAATTTTTATTTTTCCAATTTGGTGGGAAGTGATGCCTGCTATGATGAAAGGATTTATTGATAAAGTAATTTTTCCAGGAATTGTTTATGATTATTCAAATATTGAAAATACAAGAATGAAGCCGCTTTTAGATAAAATAAAAAGTGTAACAGTTATCACAACGATGAATACACCAAAAATTTTTTATAAATGGATTTTTGGTAATGCAATTCAAAAAGTATTGTTGAGAGGGACATTTTGGAAATTAGGATATAAAAATAGAAAGTGGATTAGTTTTTATAAGGTAAAATCTGTCTCAATTAAGAAAAGAGAAAAGTGGTTAAAAAATATTGAAATGGAATTTGGTAAAAAATAGAAAAATAGATGTATTAATTCTAAACCTTTTATTATATTAGTAAAAAAGAAAAATTTAACACTATTTATATGTCAGATACAACAATCAAACCGATAAAAGGAGGCGAGTTTTTAGTAAGAAATACTACGCCTGAAGAAATATTTTCTCCTTCTGAATGGAGCGAAGAACAACAAATGATCGCTCAAATGTGTGATGATTTTATCAATCAGGAGGTATATCCTGTGATTGATAGATTAGATAGCATGGAAGAAGGTTTAATGGTTTCTTTATTAAATAAAGCTGGTGAACTTGGAATGTTAGGAATGTCTGTTCCAGAAGATTTAGGAGGGATGGGCGTTGACTTTAAAACATCTTTATTAGCTACGGAACATTTAGGAAAAGGACACTCTTTTTCTGTTGCTTATGGAGCTCATACAGGAATTGGTACTTTACCATTATTATATTACGGAACAGAAGCTCAAAAAGCAAAGTATATTCCATTGCTAGCTTCTGGTGAATGGAAAGCTTCATACTGTTTAACTGAACCAGGTTCAGGATCTGATGCCAATTCAGGAAAAACGAAAGCAACTTTAAGTGAAGATGGAACTTATTACAGTATTACAGGACAAAAAATGTGGATCACAAATGGTGGGTTTGCAGATTTAATGACTGTTTTTGCTAAAATTGGTGATGATAAAAATCTTTCTGCTTTCTTAGTTGAAGCGAAATGGGAAGGGGTGTCTTTGAATCCAGAAGAAAAGAAAATGGGAATCAAAGGATCTTCAACTCGCCAAGTTTTTTTGAATAATGTGAAAGTTCCTGTTGAAAATATGTTAAGTGAAAGAGAAGCAGGTTTTAAAATTGCTTTAAATATCCTAAACATAGGGCGTATTAAGTTAGGAGCTGGTGTATTAGGAGGATCAAAAGCAACAATCACAGATTCAGTGAAATATGCGAATGAAAGAGAGCAATTTGGTCGTTCCATTTCTAAATATGGAGCAATTCGTTATAAATTAGCAGAACAAGTAATACGAACGTTTGTAATTGAATCTGCAATTTACAGAGCTGGACAAAATATTGATGATGCAATCAAACATCACATTTCAGAAGGAATGGATAAAGGAAAGGCGACTTTAAAAGGAATTGAAGATTTTGCTGTTGAATGTGCTATTTTGAAAGTAGCAGGTTCAGAATGTTTAGATTACGTTGCGGATGAAGCCGTTCAAATTTATGGTGGGATGGGATACTCAGCTGAATCTCCAGTAGAAAAAGCATATAGAGATTCCCGTATTAACAGGATATTTGAAGGAACGAATGAAATCAATAGAATGTTAATTGTGGATATGTTATTGAGAAAAGCGATGAAAGGCGAACTTGATTTAATGGGGTCAGCAATGAAAGTGGCTGGAGAATTAATGAGTATTCCTGAATTGAAAGAACCGTCAGAAGCAGTATTTACAAATGAATATAGTTATTTAGAAGGATTCAAAAAAACGGTTTTAATGGTTGCTGGAGGAGCTGTTCAAAAATTAGCTCAAACATTATCCAAAGAACAAGAAATTTTAATGAATGTTGCAGATATTGCAATTCAAATTTATCAAGCTGAATCTGCTTTGTTGAGAGTGGAGAAGCTAATTGCAACAAAAGGAGAGGCAGCTGCTCAAGTAGAGATTGCTATCGTTAAAACATTCTTTTATGATGCAGCATCAAGAGTTGAAAAAGCAGGAAAAGATGCAATTAATTCTTTTGCAGAAGGAGACGAAGCAAGGATGATGTTAATGGGCTTGAAACGTTTCACGAAAACAGATGCTTTTAATCCAAAAGAGGCAAGACAAGTCATAGCGAATCAATTAATAGAAGCGAATCAATATTGTTTTTAAATATGATTTAAAACAATTAAAAGGTGTTTTTTTAGCACCTTTTTTTATGACTTATAATTTAATTGTGATTTGAATCATAAAATAACGTAAAGGATAATTTCTATTTTTGGTTCGTTTTTATAGAAAATCGTTTTCAGATTGAGTAAGTTAAAATTTCCAACATTCAGTCGTTTGGCATGTTGCCATTATTTGTCAAAGCCAATTTGAAACGTTTTAATATTACATAAAAATTCAATTTTAAACTATAAATTAATAAAATGGAAAATCAAAACACGTTGTTTGAAAAAATCGGTGGAATGGCAGCTGTTAATGCGGCAGTAGATATTTTTTATAAGAAAGTTTTAGCAGATGGAACAATTAATCATTTCTTTACAAGTGTCAATATGACCAATCAAGCAGCAAAACAAAAAGCATTTTTAGCGTATGCATTTGGAGCGCCATTGGCTTATTCAGGTAAAAATATGCGTGATGCACATGCTCACATGAATTTGACAGAAGATCATTTCAATGCGGTAGCAACTCATTTGGTAGCAACATTGCAAGAATTAAATGTAGCACAAGATTTAATTGATGAAGTTGTTACAATTGCAGTTTCAACTAAAGAAGATGTATTGAATCAATAAAAAAAATAATTCCCGTTTTGTCTTTGCAAAACGGGAATTATTTTCAATATCTATATCTAGAATCTAATCAACTCCCTCTATCCCGCATTCAATTTCCTCTTCATTTTTGACAAGGTCTGAAGGTTTTTTTATTTTGCTAAACAAGAAATTATAAAACTCATCGGAATGAAAAACGCGTTCTAATTCTCCGTGTCCATAAGAAGGGTGAACAGTATAGATTAAATTGGTTCCTCCATTGCAATTTTTGATAGCATCTACCATTTTATCAGATTCAGAAATTGGAACCGCTCTATCAAGTTTTCCGTGTTGAATCCATAATGGAATTTGAGCCAAGTTGCAACCGTCGGAAATATTTCCACCACCGCACAAAGCAACAGCGCCTGCAATTAGTTCAGGATATTTACCTGCAAAGTGAAGTGTACCGTATCCTCCTAAACTCATCCCTGCAACATAAACGCGATTAGAGTCTGTGTTGTAATGTGTTTGAACATATTTTAAAACACTTAATACTTTTTCTGGTTCCCAACCTTTTCCCATTGAAACTTGTGGCGCAACTACGATAGCAGGGATTTTTCGGCCTCTTATAATTTCATTCACAATACCGTAACGTTTTACGATTTCTAAATTATTTCCGGATAAACTTCTTCCGTGCAGAAAAATTAAAACAGGTGGTTTTGAATTTAAGATACTATCGGAAGGTAAGTTTATTAAAAAAGGATAATCTGCTTCCCCTTTTACGGCGTTTAATTGTGTATTTCCGTTTAATTGAAAACACAGCAAACAAAAAAGTAAAAAGTATATTTTTTTCATTGAAGGTTAAAAATACTTTTTAAATACTGAAATATTATATACTGTTAACAACTTTTGGGAATTGTGAATAGATATTTTTGCTAATTAAGCAAGTAGTCTTCAAGCGATTTACCATTTTTCTGAAAGATTTTTGATTTGTAATTGATACACATTTGGTCTAATAAGCGGGTTAAATTGTATCCTGTAGCGTAGAAGTAATGTTTTGAAGGAAGGTACATCCAGTCTTCATTTTCTAATTTATAATTTTTAAAATACCGAAATGCTTTATAGTGAGAATCTACTCTTTGTAATTGATAATCAATAGGGGATGTTTTAAATTTAGTTGCAATAAAATTTTCTATAACTCGTGCTGTTCCTTCCGTTAATTCATAATTTTTTTCAATTTCCTCGATTTGAATTCCCCATTTTTTTTGAACTATTTTTCGGCGTTCTTGTCTGTGTTTCAAGAAAGAAAGGATTAACTTTTTTCGTTTTGAAATGTTGTTAGTGTTGATTGCATTTAATAAAAAGGTGTTTTCAATTTTGATTTTATTTTTGAACCAAGGGTTTGATTTATATATGCTGCAAAGACTATCTTCACTAATTTTTTGAAGATTAGTTTTAGAAAATCGGTTTAAAAAGTCATTGTTTTTAAATTGAAAACCATGAAAATATTCATGTAATACCATTGTTGCCCAATATTCTGTAGAATTTGTGCCGCCAACATATTTTTTTGTTATTTCAAAACTGCTGCAATGCATGAAAGGTGAATTGAGTTCGTAATCCTTTTTGTTATTGGAATGTAAAGAAATATTCGTTTCCATGTGAAATTCAGTGTTGTTGATTCTTTTATTGGTTTTATAAATGACAATTTTTGGACTTGAAAATATAAGTTTTGAATGAATTTGCTTTAAAAATAATGGAGTTGGATTTGCAATGAACGATTCTTTCTTCGTGTAATAAATTAAAGGAACATCATATTTTTTTTCGTTAAAATGTTTCCAGCAATTTTGAGAAATCGTTTTTTTTAAATTGAACACAAATTCAATTCGCTGGATGATTTTTTGATACTTATTTTCAGTTGTTTTACAAGAAGAGGTGCATGCGAAAATCGTCCCCAAGAGATAAAAAAAAATGTTCTTAAGGTTTTGTATCTGTCGAAATTTATTATGACTTCCATATTCTAAGTGGTTCCATTGAGTCATTTGCTATATTTTACACGAAAATAGAAATTATTTATTCATGAATTCTCCGATAAGATATAATATTTCTGCTTTTTTTTCAGGGGAAGCATTGTTACCTGCTTTTTGATCTGAAGAACGAATGGATAAAATTTGTGGATGATTCGTTCTTGGAATAGGCATTCTTCGGTTATCTAAAGAGATTACTTTTGCTACTTTGTTAGGATATTTTGTAGCGAATAGCATTGCCATGTCTCCTCCATTTGAATGACCAATAATAGTCACTTCCGAACTATCAATAAAATGGTATTCGCTTCGAACACTGTTTATAACAAATTCTATGTTTTGTACGCCTCGCTCCCAATTTGGCATTCTTAATTCTTTGATGTTTTCCCCTTCCAATACAAGTGAATCATCTGTCGGTAATTCGTGCTGAATACTGACAACAAAATAGCCTTTGGATGCTAGGTAATTTGCGATGAAAGAATATCCTAAATAAGAGTTTGGATTATTGAAACCGTATCCATGGTTGATGATGACTAATTTTTCGAAAGTAGTAGCGTCCTTTTTTTGTGGATGATAGACAATTATTGGAATATCCCGATTTCTGATTGAATCGAATAAATTTGCACGTTGAACAGTGACTTGTGTACTTCCTGAAAATTTTTCGTAAAGAGCAAATTCATGCGTTTCTTCAACTTCAATTTCTTGAGAAAAAGATATTGTAACATTAATTAATAGAAACAATATGAAACTTAGATTTTTCATAACCATTGCTTTAGTGAATAATGCAAGTTAGTAACAATTAACAGTTAGTAACTTTTCTTTTTACTGAATATACGAAAAAAAGTTGCGTTTGTAATTAAATGAATGAATCGAATATTCGTTTATTTTGAGAAATTACGTCTTTATGCCTATATAAAGTATGGTTTTCATTTGGCATAAAATAAGGTGTTAAGTCCATTTGATTATGCCATTCGATTGAAGGTTTAAATAGATCTAAATCACCGTAAATTAATAGTATTTCAGTATTTGGTTTGTTTGTTTCATGTCTCAATCTAGTTGCTGAAATTGCAATTATTTTGTTTATTTTCAAACCTTCTAACCCTGCCTTCCAAGCAATCGTTCCGCCAATACTAAAAGCCAAAATCGAAACTTCCTCTTTTTCTAAATGAGTTAAATTTTGAACAGCTTTTTCAATTCCTCCATTTACAAATTGCTGATGTAGATTTTCTTCAGTATAGGGCGTGGTATTGATTTCCGCCAATTTACAGCTATCGTAAAAAAAGATTTCATAATCTAATTCTAATTTTTCAAGGTATAAATTTATCCAATTCGCATTTTGAATTCCCCACAAATCTGAAAGTACTAATAGTCTTTTTTTCATAAATTAGTTTTTGCATAAATTACTCCTTCGTTTCCATCAAAATCAAATTCTCGTTCAAACTTTAATCCGATTTTTTCTAAAACTTTGACAGATGCTTTATTTTCTTTCATTGCACGGCCAATAATTAGGGAGATGTTGTATTTTTGAAATCCGTAGTCAATACAAGCAATTGCTGCTTCTGTTGCAAAACCACAATTCCAAAATTCTTGGAAAAAGCGAAAACCAATATCAACTTCTTCTTTTTCAGGTGTATATTTTAATCCACACCAACCGATAAAAGTATTGGATTCCTTTAATAGAACTGCCCATCTGCCATATTCATATTTTGAGTAATGCTGGTAATTTTTAATAAATTCTTGCGCTTCTAATACTGTTTTAAAAGCTGAATCTCCTGTGTATTTTAGAACTTCCGGGTTTGAATTTAATTTGTAAAAAGAACTTGCGTCTTGTGTGTTAAATTCTCTTAATATCAGTCGATTTGTTTCTAATTGGAACATATTAAAGTTGAATAAATTTTAGGAGTTCTACGACCATTTCTTTTTTGAGAGGAAGTTTATCATCGTAGTAAGTAGCCATGTTTTTTTGAGTATCTGATTCAGCATCTTTCAATACATGATTCATTTTTTCAATAACCACATATTTTGCATCAAGTTTTGCTTTGTGTAAAAGTTCTGAATCTGATAATGCAACTTGCAAATCAGTTGAGCCTTGTAAAATGAGTATTGGAATATTGAGCTTCGAAAGTTCTAGTGCAGGATCATATTTCATCCATGAAATCATATAAGGTTGAACGCTTTCTCTGTAAATACTAGCTAAAATTGGAGGTGTTTTTTCTACTTTTTTGCCCATTTTTAAACTGTCTAAAATGTCATTTGATTGTTGGTTTAACTCTGGAGTTAATTGTTTTGACAATTGTTCTTTTAGAATTATATCTGCTGATCGACCAGCTCCAGCCAAACTGATGAAACCGTTAATTTTTACTTTTTGAGCTGCAATCATACCAATTAATGAGCCTTCACTATGACCTAAAATATAATAGGATGAAAAACGGTCATCTTTTTGTAATAATTGAATCCATTCAACAGCATCTTGAATATATATATCAAAATTCAGATCATTTTCAGTTTTGGGTCCAGCATCTTTACTTTTACCAATAGCTCTTTTGTCAAAACGAACAGATGAAATGCCTTTCATAGCTAGTGATTCAGCAATCATTTTATAAGCATTCGTATGTAATCCCATGGTGTTATTTCCATTTCTATCCGTTGGTCCAGACCCCGCAATTATTAAAACAATTGGTGATTTATTGACTTTTACAGGTGTCGTTATAGTTCCAAAAATATCCCCTGTTTTTGTGTTTAATATTATTTCATTTTCAGTAAATTTTATTTTTTGAACTGAAAATCCATGGAGTGAAACGAAGGAAAGAGCAATTAGTAGAAGAGATTTCATATTTTCTATTTTGAAATAAAATTAGCTTGTTTTTCGACAATATTCATTTTTTGAACTAACATTTTTTGAATGGAATCAAACCACTCATTTTTTAAAATACTTAATACAATGCTGTCTCTCCTTGTTCCGTCTGGTCGAATACTATTGCTTCTTAAAATCCCTTCTTTTGTACATCCGATGCTTTTCATGGCGGCTATACTTCTAGAATTGTTGATGTCTGCTCTAAATTCGATTCTTTCCCAATTCATTTGTTCAAAAGCAAATTCAAGCAATAGATATTTACAATTTTTATTCACTTTTGTTCCTTGAGCAATTTTTCCGTACCAAGTAAATCCTAAGGTTGCACACATATTTTGCTCTTGGATATCATAAAATCGAGTACTGCCAACATATTTTTGGTTGATTTTGTCATAAACGATAAAAGGATAACATTTACCTGCTTTTCTATCATCTAAAGCATGTGAAATGTAAGATGTTAATTTTTCTTCTCCATCAGCTTGTAAAGAAGAATATTTCCAAATTTCAGGTTCATTTTGGGAATATTCAATTAAATTATTGAAATCTATTTTTTCCAGTGGTCTCAGTAAAACAATTTCGTTTTCTAAAAAATAATCGTGGTTGAAATTCATTTGTATGTTATTTATTAAATCAATTTCAAAGCTATCTTTTTTTTACCACATACATTTCTTTCTATTGAATTATTTTTATTCGGTTTACGGGATCTTTATTTCTTAAAAACTTAACGCGTTTTGAGCGGAAAAGACTTAAAATATTGAAATCATAATAAACATAGGAGTTACTCAGCTTTTAATACCGTTTTGTAGCAGGGATATTCCATGTAAAACATTTGATTCAATTATTTCAAAACTGTGACATGGTTTGAGTATTCATAAACCATTGCGGAGTCATTATACGAGACTTTTACTAAGCACATGAATACACCGTCAGTAACGATTTTGTTATTATACGTTCCATCCCATTTTGCTGAAGGATCATTGGATTCAAAAATAACTTCTCCCCAACGGTTAAATAAAAGAAGCTCAAATTCTGACACACAACCGATACTGTCAAAAGCGATTAAGTAAAAATCATTTATTCCATCGGAATTTGGTGTGAAAGAATTTGGAATTGTAATATGTCCACATTTGTCTTCTACTGTTATAAATCCACAAATGGTATCTGTGCATCCATTTTTTTCTCCAATCACACAATAATTTTGACTTTGATTTGGGCTTACGGTAATACTATTTCCGTTGCTATTATCATTCAACCAAACATAGGAGTCGGCACCATTTACGGTTAAGGTGACATTTTCATCACCTGATGTAATTGTACTGTTTTGTGGATTGATGCTTAATGTTGGTTTTGGAATATGATGAACAATTATTTCATTGGAAATTACGGGGCTTGATGTAGCACATGCAAAAGAAGAGGTCATTTGTACCGTAACTATTGCATTTTCAGCTAATGAATTTGATGAAAAGACGCTATCTGTTCCTGCTGTGATGCCATTTACTTGCCAAAGATATTGGGGAGAATTTCCTCCATTAATTGGTATTGTTTCAAATGAAATTGGACTTCCAATGCATACTGATCCAGATGGATTGCTTGTTATTGAAACAGATGGTGTGAGGACATCAACGACATTCATTATGATGGTATTCGAAGTTGCTTCTGTGGTAGAAATACAACTTGCATTGGATATCATAATTAGATTTATCTCATCTCCATTTTCTAAAAGTGAGGATGTGTAAGTGTTTCCAATTGCAACATTCATATTATTTTTTTGCCATTGATAAATTGGATTTGTTCCTCCATTGGTTGATGTTAAAGTGAAAGTTACACTTGTACCTGTGCAAATAGTACCTGAAGGTGATGCCGAAATAGTAACGGCAGGGGTTTCGTTTGTATTAATGGTAATGTTTACGCCATTATCTATTCCTATGATTGCTGGATTAGATGAAATTACACGGATACGGTAAGCATTACCAGCAATTGAATTGCAAGGGATAATGCAATTTATTGTACCTGATAATGCTGTAGAAGTTAATGTTCCTATTGTTATTGGAGAAGAAAAATTACCTGTAGCATCGGAAAGTTCTGCTGTAAAAATGTTACCATTCGCAAAAGTTCCAGTTGCGGTATAAGGTACATTTACGGGTGAGCAAGCGCAAAAGGAATCATCAGATAAATTGTCTGTTGCAACTGTGTTATTGGTATTGCCTGAACCTGAATTTGTAACAGATAGTTGATCAATTGCAAATGAAGGATCATTTCCTGTTCCTGCTACAGTATTGTCAAAAACAAATCCAAAGCGTAAAGTAGATTGGTTGTCAAAAACATTGTTTGTGATCGTTGTTAAAGTCCATGTTGCACTACCAGCACAGTCGTTTCCAATTGGCGACCAAGTTGTCCCACTGTTTGTACTGTAATAAACTTTACCAACTGCCCCATCGCAAATCCAATAAAAATTGAAGGAAACATTCGAATAGCCTGTAGTTGAAATATCATAATTCATACATGAAAAATTGATGCCTGCGATCCCTCCAGCCATCGAAATAGAACTTCCATCAACATAATTCGTATTATCAATTTGACTTAATCCATAATTGATATGCATATATTTACTTGTAGGACTGTTGGTGATTGCTACTGGTTGAGTATTTGTAGAAGGAACGTTGATTGGAATTACGCCTAAAAAATAATAAATGCCGCCATTGTAAACATTATTGATTACCCATTGATTACTTGAAGCATCTATGCCCATTCCTCCATTAGCTGTTGAATTTAAAGTCCAGTTTATAGAAGTGCCTTCAAAATCTTCAGAATATATAATCGTTTGCGTGTTTGCATATTGAATTAAACAAATGCTAAAACACAATAAAAAGATCTTTTTCATTGCAATTGTGAATAATGTACAACATTAATCTATTGAAATTTTATTTGAAACACAAAAAACAGAAGTGTAAATAATTGATTTTAAGTGGAAATACTTATTTGTAAATTTCTATATTTATTTTAATTGAATAATAACATGTTTATTTTTGAAGTTGAATTTTGGGACTATTCATTTTTTGTATTCAAAGAATTTAGCTTTAAAATTCTGTCAGCGGAATAGGTTGTACTATGTTGATTTACGTAAAGATATAATAAGAGTGCTTTTTTAGTGAGTTCAGTTTCAGATTTAAGGCTAATTAACCGTAATGTTTCTGCTAATTTTTCTAGATTGTCAAGGTTGATTTTTGGATTTTTTAAGAGTAGATTGAGAAAATCTTCATCTGGAATTACTTTGATTTCATCTAAATTAAAGTCTAAACCATTTTTAAATGCTTCATTGATGAAATCAATTTGAAGTATATTATCAGGAGAATTTAGTTGAAGTAAATCAGCAATCACTTTCCCTAATATTCTGCCTAAAATATCGATTTGATTTAAAAAATAATCGTCTTGTTTCATCTTTAAAACGAGTTAATTCGCCATGGTGGATTCATTCGATTTTCTCCAGCAAAGTAAAGAATAAGAATATTTCCATCTAAATCTTTTAACCGTGCTTCTCGCCATAACCAAGGTTTATCATTTGGTAATTCTTCAAATTCAATACCTACATGGATTAATTCTCTTACTTTTTCATCTAAATGATCACATTCAAAATAAATCCAAATTCCATTTTCTGTCGAAGGATTATCTGAGATATGAAGTGAAAAACTAGCTTGTTTATCTGGTGCAATAAATCGCGCATAATGACTTTTTGTATAAACGATTAATTGAAAGCCAAGTTTTTTATAAAAATGAATCGAATTTTCAATATTTCGACAAGGAATGGTTAATTGATTCAGTTTCATGTTTAAATTTTTTGAAGAAATTTAATCCAGTTTGAAAATAGGATGGTAATTTTTTGATTTTCACTATTAAAAAATAAAATTAATTCATTTTGAAGCCATGTCTCAATTTCTTGGTATGTCATTTCTGTATTTTCAACAGCATAAGTAATGTTACTTTGTGTTGTAAAATAAGCGATTAAATCTTTTAAATTCATTTGAACCTCATTTTTAAAAGTGTACATTTTATTATATTGAAAACCTTTAGATTTCATATTGATTTGCGTCCATTCATAAGCATTATTTCGCGGAGGAGCTGGAAATTTTAATTGATAAACTGAAGTGTACCATTTTTTTAAATCTTTATTTTCAATTGTCTCTCCTGTGAAAAAATTATCATAAATAATAAGCCAAGACTTCTTTTTTAACATTCGAATACTTTCTTCGAGAAAAGCATCTATATTGAACCAATGTACGCCAGAAGAAACAGTGATAATATCAAAAAAATAAGCTTCAAATGGTTGATTTTCAGCTAGTGCTTTGGAATATGTTATTTCATCTTGATTTAGTGCATGTAACAACATTTCTTCAGACGCATCTGTACCATAAACATTATTGCTGATTTGTAAAAGAGCCTTTGTAGATAAACCTGTTCCACAAGCAACATCTAGTGCATTTTCAATTTTTGAATGAAGTTTAAGGTATTTTGTTATTTCATGGATTGTGTGATAATGAAAATCAGGTCGGCTTTTGGCGTATCTTTCTGCTGCTTCTTTAGGGGAGAAGTAATTCATATTGAAAAAGTTGAAAGGTTTTTAAACCAGTTAATCATTCCGTTTTCTAAGAGTATATTTTTATTTTTTGAACCAATTCCAATAAAATCGAGATTGAGATTTTGAGCGGTTTTTAAATCCCAAATTCCATCACCAATTGAAATAATTCTGTCAAATCGAGAAATATTTTTTTTCTTTTGAGCTATTTCAATTGCTTCTAATAGAATGTTTTCACGTTCTTCAATCATATTCGAACATGATAGTTGATCCAATGAAAATGTAATACCGATCTGTTCTAATTTATATTTTGCCGTTTGATACACAGAACCAGTTGCATAGCAAATCGTTATTCCTTTCATTTTTGAAAGCTTTTCAATTTGTTTTTTTGCACCCTCTATTTCTGAAATTTTTTCACTCTTTATTTTTTCAAAAATCAAACGCTCAAACTTTGAAATAATATTAGGTTTTTGTTCTAAATCTGATTGATTTCTATTAATTTCATTAACAACAAATGAATCCGTATGATGTTTGTATGTATTGAAATTTGAATTAAAATTTTGAAATCCAAGTTCCATTAATGACTCTTCGAAAATTTTATGATACATAGAAACAGTATCAGTTAATGTTCCATCGATATCAAAGATTAATAAAATGTTTGCAGGCATTCGATTAATAGATTAGCTTATACCAATTGCAATTATCTCCATCTTCATCGACAAATGTTTCAATCAAATCAAATCCGTGTTTTTCTAAAATGTGATTTGAGACTTTGTTTTGAGCATTTGTATAAGCGTGTAATTTATCAGGATCGAACTTTGTTTTTCCATATTCAATTAATGCTTTTACAGATTCGGAAGCATATCCTTTGTTCCATTCGTTTTCTAAAAATCGATAACCTAAATCATAGTGGTTACTATGTCCATTAATTTCATAATTCATAAATTTCCAGCCTGCCCAACCAATAAATTTTTTACTTGTTTTTTCAATGACAGCCCAACGAGCAA
>JACOTM010000048.1 GCA_016178305.1 Flavobacteriia bacterium
ATATTCAAAGTTGTTTAGCCTTCCAATTATTAACCTTATTTTAACCTATAGATAAAAAAATGAAGTAAAACTCAGTGTTTATAGGGATAGTGGAATGTTAATGTGACACCATATAAGGCATATAAGGTCATATAAGTGGTGTCCTGATTATTTATTAGAAATGGTTTTAGTTTAGTTAATTAACCCTTACTATGGTTATTATGGAAATAGAAAGAAAATTTACTGTTAATATTGAAAAATGGGCTGAAGTAATAAAACCTCAGCCTATTTTTATTGCACAATCTTATTTATCAAGCTCTCCTGAATGTACTGTAAGAGTTCGTTTAAAAGGGGATAAAGCCTATTTGACGATTAAAGGGAAAACTACAGGAATCAGTAGGTCAGAATTTGAATACGAAGTTCCAGTTGGTGAAGCGAAAGAAATGATGAATACACTTTCATCAAAGACTTTATCTAAAAAACGCTATGAAATCAATATTGGAAATCATCTTTGGGAAGTCGATGTTTTTGAAGGGAAATTAGCTGGTTTGATCATTGCTGAAATTGAATTGACTTCAGAAGGTGAATTCTTTGAATTACCTGAATGGGTGATTGAAGATGTTTCTCATGATGTTCAATATTATAATTCTAATTTGATTGAACGTTTGTAGTTCAATTATTCCGATATTTACACTTCAAATAACATCTCATTTTGAAGCAAAAAGTTTTTTTCATCACTCCTCCATTTACGCAGTTAAACACGCCTTATCCGGCAACTGCTTATTTAAAAGGATTTCTCAACACGCATCAAGTTCCTGTTTACCAAACAGATTTGGGTATTGAAGTGATATTGAAATTATTTTCAAAAGAAGGATTGATTCATTTATTTAATTCAATTGACAACACAAAAATCTTATCTGAAAATAGTCGTAGAATTGTTCGCTTAAAAAGTGAATACATCAAAGCAATTGATCCGGTTATTTCATTTTTACACGATAAAAATCCAACTTTAGCGCACTTAATTTGTGAACGCAATTATTTGCCAGAAGCTTCTCGTTTCAATCATCTAGAGGATTTGGAATGGGCTTTTGGAACGATGGGAATTCGTGATAAAGCGCGTCATTTTGCGACTTTATTTTTAGAAGATATTTCTGATTTAATCATCGAAGCAATTGATCCTCATTTTGGTTTTAGTCGTTATGCTGAACGTTTGGGAAGATCGGCTTTGAGTTTTGATGGAATGTATAAAGCGCTTCAACTTACTGATACGTACATTGATTCGATTTTACTTTCATTGTTGAAAGAGAAATTGGAACAAGAACAACCTACATTAGTTGCGATTTCTGTTCCGTTTCCAGGAAATCTATATGCAGCTTTTAAATGTGGTCAGTATATTAAAAAACATTATCCAACTATCAAAGTTACGATGGGTGGAGGTTATGCGAATACGGAATTACGTTCAGTAAAAGATCAACATGTTTTTGAGTTTGTTGATTTCATTACTTTAGATGATGGCGAACGAGCATTATTAAATTTATTGGAGTATTTGGAAGGCAATCGTTCGGAAGAATTATTGAAACGAACATTTAAACTTTCAAATAACGAAGTTGTTTATATCAATGGTTCAAAAGATCCTGATTTCAAACAAAAAGATGTTGGAACACCCGATTATTCTGATTTGCCTTTGGATAAATATTTGTCGGTAATTGAAATTGCAAATCCCATGCATCGATTATGGAGCGATGGTCGATGGAACAAATTAACCTTGGCGCATGGTTGTTATTGGGGAAAATGTACATTTTGTGATATTTCATTGGATTATATCAAAACGTATGAGGCTGCAACAGCTACGATTTTAGTCGATCGTATTGAACAGCTAATTCAACAAACAGGAAACAATGGATTTCATTTTGTTGATGAAGCTGCGCCACCGGCTTTGATGCGTGAAGTTGCGTTGGAAATCATTCGAAGAGAATTGACAGTTGTTTGGTGGACGAATATTCGTTTTGAAAAAAGTTTCTCGTTTGATTTATGTAGACTTCTTGCTCAGTCAGGATGTATCGCTGTTTCAGGTGGTTTAGAGGTTGCTTCTGATCGTTTACTTCGATTGATAGAAAAAGGAGTAACTGTTGCGCAAGTTGCAAAAGTTGCTGATAATTTTACGCAATCAGGTATCATGGTGCATGCTTATTTGATGTATGGATTCCCAACTCAAACGGCACAAGAAACGATTGATTCTTTAGAAGTCGTTCGACAGTTATTTGAATTAGGCGTTCTTCAATCTGGTTTTTGGCATCAATTTGCGATGACAGCTCATAGTCCCGTTGGTTTGAATCCTGAAAAATACAATGTAATTAGAAATACACCTTTGGATGGGACTTTTGCGAATAATGATCTATACCATGACGATCCAACTGGTTGTGAACATGAATTATTTAGTGAAGGTTTGAAAAAATCGTTGTTCAATTATATGCATGGAATTGGTTTTGAATTACCCCTGCAACAATGGTTTGATTTTAAAATTCCGAAAACAATTATTCCAAAAACATATATTGAACGTTCAATTGATGTTTCCGATGATAAGGAAATTAAACCAAGTTCCAAATTGATTTGGTTAGGTGGTGAAATCCAAAAGCGACTTTACTCAAAAAATAAAAAAGGAAAAACGCAAGCAATGGTAGAATTGAGTATCGCTTCAAAAAAAGAAGATGTGTTCATCAATGTGAAAGAGGAAATAGGTCATTGGTTGTTTGATGAGTTGAATGAAATGCATGTCAAAAATAAAAAATTCAGAACCTTTGAACTTTTTAAAAGCAGTTATGAATTAGCAAATATTGGTGATTTTGAGATTTTTTGGAGCAGTTTTACATTTGCCCAATTAAGGGATAACGGCTTGTATGTAATTTAACAATTTATTTTTTCAACGTATCTAATTCTAAAGCTAAATTCAAAGACTTGCAGCGATTAGAGTCTAAATAATGGTATGCATCTGGAAATAGAATTCGTTGTTTCGCTACGGAATTTAATTTGTTTTGAAAATCTCGATTGTAATATTTTACTGAAATTGTAGAATCATTTTGCAGGGTTAACCGCATAAATACTTTATTGACAGTATGGCGTTTCATCAGTTTAATAATATCGTACTCTTTTGAAGAAAGAATTTCAGGCCTCCAATAAACTTCAATTTTATGATGATGTATGGTAATTGGGAAAATCACATTACAGTCAGGTGCAAATTCTAAAGTTAAGCGATTAAATGTTTTGAAATTGAAATGTAAGATACTGGATGAAACACCACAATTTGAAAAAGCCCAATTCGAATTTTTTTCTTTAATAACTTCTTCGATGGAAATGAATTTTGTTTTTTGATTCGCTTTCTTTTTTTTGGGGATACCGCTACAACAGCTTACGAATGTAAAACCAACTAAGAGTATGGAAATAAAATATTTTAAAAGCATTTTAGAATCAAAGTTATTTTACTATTCAATTGAATTTTAAATAAAGTTACATTAAAAAAAGGCAAAAATCTAATTTAACCACAATAAAAAAGTTAACTCTAAATAGTTGAAAAACAATAAATAGCAATTAAGTATTGCTTTTTGACCAACGGAGCACCTCTTAAAAAATGAATTTTTATTCCTTGAATAAGTTCGGAAGTTTGTTACCCGATTCATGAATGGCTATAAATTTTACTGTAACAAATTAGAAATTGAATGAAAAATCAAATTATAATATTTGACACAACTTTAAGGGATGGCGAACAAGTTCCTGGTTCAAAATTAAATACTGCCGAAAAAATAAAAATTGCTTATCAATTAGAAGCTCTTGGAGTCAATGTGATTGAAGCAGGTTTTCCAATTTCTAGTCCTGGCGATTTTGAAGCGGTAGAAGCAATTGCTAAGCGGATCAAATTTGCAACGGTTTGTGCATTAACGCGAGCTGTCGAAAAAGACATAGATGTGGCAGCTGATGCGTTGAAACAAGCGGTTGCCCCACGGATTCATACTGGAATTGGAACTTCTGATTTTCATGTGTATTCTAAATTAAACATGAATCGCAGTTCTGTATTAGAGCAGGCAATTGCTTCTGTAAAATATGCAAAAAAATATGTATCTGATGTTGAGTTTTATGCGGAAGATGCAGGAAGGACTGAAAATCAATATTTAGCTAAGGTGGTGGAAGCTGTCATTAAAGCAGGAGCAACAGTTGTGAATATTCCAGATACTACTGGTTTTTGCTTGCCGGAAGAATATGGTGCAAAAATCAACTATTTAATGGAAAATGTAAAGGGAATTGAAAATGTAATCATTTCTACGCATTGTCATAATGATTTAGGTTTAGCTACTGCAAATGCAATTGCTGGAATTGAAAATGGAGCTCGTCAAATCGAATGTACGATGAATGGCATTGGAGAAAGAGCAGGTAATACTTCTTTGGAAGAGGTGGTTATGATTATGCAAAAACATGATCGGTTACAATTTATTAATACAATTAATTCGAAATTATTATGCGAGACAAGTCAAATGGTTTCAGATATGATGCAAATGCCAATTCAAGCAAATAAAGCCATTGTGGGATCGAATGCCTTTGCACATTCTTCTGGGATTCACCAAGATGGGTTTTTAAAAAATAGAGAGAATTATGAAATTATAACTCCTGAAGAAGTTGGAGCAATTGATTCGAGTATCGTTTTGACAGCAAGAAGTGGAAGAGCTGCGCTGGCATACCGATTGAAAAATATTGGATTTGATTTAACGAAAGATGAAATTACAAATTTATACCCCGAATTTTTAGAAATGGCAGATAAAGAAAAGGAAATTAGAGACGAACAATTGAAAATTTTGATTGATAAAGCTTCTTTTCTAAATATAAATAGTCAAAACATTCAGGCAAGTTCCGTGAATCTATAATCATAAAAATCAACAAATGAAGACATTAGTAGAAAAAATTTGGGACAATCATGTGGTTAAAATGTTGGATGAAAAAGAAGCTGTTATTTACATCGATCGACATTATATTCATGAAGTGACTAGTCCTCAGGCTTTTGATATGTTAAAAGAAAAAGGATTGCAAGTGTTTCGTCCGAAAAAAACAACAGCAACAGTTGATCACAATATTCCGACATTAAAGCAAGAGTTGCCCATTGAGGAAAAAGAATCGTTGAAACAGGTAGAACAATTACGACAAAATTGCAAAGATTTTGGAATTGAATTGCAAGATTTAGGAAGCAAACATCAAGGGATTGTACATGTTATTGGACCTGAAATGGGATTAACAATTCCGGGCTCTACAATTGTGTGCGGAGATAGTCATACCTCAACGCATGGTGCATTTGGAACAATTGCTTTTGGAATAGGAACGTCTGAAGTGGCAACAGTTTTTGCAAGTCAATGTGTGATTCAATCAAAACCTTTGACAATGAAAATTGAAATTAATGGGGAGATTGGGAAGTACGTTACGCCTAAAGATGTTGTGTTACAAGTTATCGCAAAAATAGGAACAGCAGGTGCAACAGGTTATTTTATTGAATTTTCAGGGAATGTAATTCAAGAAATGTCGATGGAGGGACGAATGACAGTTTGTAATATGAGCATTGAAATGGGAGCAAGAGGAGGATTGATTGCGCCAGATGAAATTACTTTTTCTTATTTAGAGCAAACAGATTATTGGAAAAATAGAGTAGCAGATTTTCAACTTCAAAAAGAGAATTGGAAATTGTTAAAATCAGATCAAAATGCTGAATTTGATCGTTTTGTTACGATTGATGCAACAGAAATTCAACAATTGATGACGTATGGAACAAATCCGGGTACTGGAATTCCGATTGGTTCTCTTATTCCTAATCAGGATGGAGGAATTGATTATATGCAATTTAAGCAAAATGAATCCATGGTGGGTATTCCTGTAGATTATGTTTTTCTTGGAAGTTGTACAAATGGAAGAATTGAAGATTTACGCCAATTTGCTTCAATCGTAAAAGGTAAGCAAAAAGCAGAAAATGTAACAGCGTGGATTGTTCCTGGTTCGAAACAAGTGGAGGAGCAATGTAGAATAGAAGGAATCGATATTATCTTAAAAAATGCCGGTTTTGAATTACGTCAGCCAGGGTGTTCAGCATGTTTAGCAATGAATCCAGACAAAGTTCCAACAGGAAAATTATGTGTTTCAACATCGAATCGAAATTTTGAAGGTAGGCAAGGGAAAGGTTCGCGTACCATTTTAGCAAGTCCAATTACAGCCGCTATGTGTGCCGTTGCTGGTGAAATTGTTTCATATAAAGAATTTGAATTATTATAAATTATGGAAAAATTTGAACGATTAATTTCTAATTACACATTATTAGAAACAGAAAATATTGATACAGACCAAATTATTCCAGCTGTACACTTAAAATCTATTGAAAGAATCAATTTTGGGAAATATTTATTTTCAAATTGGAGAAATGAAGGGAAATTGGATGAGATAGAATGGCCTCGCAATGGGACTACAAATAAAGTTTTGGTTGCAGGCTCCAATTTTGGCTGTGGCTCAAGTCGAGAACATGCTGTTTGGGCTTTGTCGGATTATGGATTTAAAGTAATCTTATCAACTCAAATAGCCGATATTTTTTCTTTAAATGCCTTGAATAATGGAGTGTTACCAATCAAAATTTCAGAAGAATTATACCGTCATTTAATCAAATTGAACAACACCAATTGTCAAATTGAAATTGATTTAGAAACTCAAGAAGTGATTCTTGATTCAGTCGGGAAAAAAGAAAAATTTAAAATTTCAGAATTTAAACGGGAATGTTTATTGAATGGATTTGATACAATTGATTATTTAGTAAGTATTTATTCAGATATTGAAAATTATGAGCAAGCAAGGTAATTCTTATAAAATAATTGTTTTAGCAGGTGATGGAATTGGACCTGAAATCATAAAGCAAGCAGAAAAAACAATTCGTGCTATTGAATTTAAATTTAACCATTCGTTTGATTTAATTTATTCTGATTTTGGTGCAATTTCTATTGATAAACATGGAATCCCATTTACACTAGAAACAGAAAATTTATGTTTAGAATCGGATGCTATTTTATTGGGAGCAATCGGTGATCCAAAGTATGACAACGATCCCACAATTAAAGTGCGACCAGAACAAGGACTTTTGGCGTTGAGGAAAGTGCTGGGTTTGTTTTCAAATATTCGACCGTTAAAAATTTATGATTCCTTGAAAGAAATTTCTCCTTTGAAATCAGATCGTATTCAAAATGTTGACATCGAAATTTATAGAGAATTAACAGGAGGGATTTATTTTGGAGAAAAAGAATTTAATGAAATAACGAATACCGCTTATGATATATGTAGTTATTCAGAAATTGAAATTAGGCGTATTGCAATCAAGGCTTTTGAAGCAGCGGGAAAACGTAAAAATAAATTAACTTTAGTTGATAAAGCGAATGTATTAGCTACGAGTAAATTATGGAGGCAGGTAGTAAAGGAAATTCAACTGGATTATCCAAATGTAGTTGTAGATTTTATGTATGTGGACAATGCAGCAATGCAATTGTTAATCAATCCATCTCAATTTGATGTTCTTTTAACTGAAAACATGTTTGGAGATATATTGTCAGATGAAGCAAGTGTCTTAAGTGGCTCAATCGGACTGTTACCATCTGCCTCAATCGGTGAAAAACATGCATTATTTGAGCCAATTCATGGGTCGTATCCTCAAGCAAAAGGAAAAGGAATTGCAAATCCAATCGCAACAATATTATCAGTAGCAATGATGATGGATTATTTCAATTTAACAGAAGAAGCGACAATGATTAGAGAAGCGGTAGATTTTGTAATTGAAAATAAAATTTTAACACCTGATTTAAATCCTATTGATGCTTTCTCGACAGATTATGTTGGAGACGTAATTGCATGTTTGATTGAGTCGGAATTACCATTGGAAAACATTAGTTTAGAAAATGCATTAGCAAATCGAATGACCATCATATAATCGCATTGATTCTAAAAAGAAAAGATGGTGTGAAAGCGCTATTTTTTCTTTTTGAAATTTAGAATATCCGATCTTTGATGAAAGAAATAGCGGAGATTATTTAAAATATTTTCATCAAAATATACATTTCTAAATTCATTTTTTACATTTGCAGTGAAACAAATCATTGAAGATGAAAAAAACACTATTTATTGCAACATTATTTTTAGGGAATTTTATGGGGTTTGGGCAAGAACAAGATTCTTCATTCATTTTTGATGAGGTTTCAATTTCTGTCAATAGAACGTTTGTTTCAGATGCAAATACAACAGATCAGTATGGATTTGGATTAGGAATTTATCATACATTTCGAAAAGAACATAAATTAAATGTACGGACAGGTGTTGAATTTAACCAAACAGGTCAAAAGAAAGGATTGATTTATGAAGGGGAATATATTTTGTTCGACGGTCAACATATATACGAAAAAACCTTTACGAATGTGAATTACAGATTAAATTGCCTCTCAGTTCCCTTGACCGCTCGTTACAATTTCGGAAGTAAAATTAAATTTTTCGCCGAAGGAGGAATTTATGCTGATTTGATGTTTAATGCACGTAGAGATGCTTATATGTTTAGTGCAGAATGGAGAGATACGGCTTTTGTAGTGAAAAATGAAGATGTTCAAGAATCTGTAAATCTTGTTAATACAATTGGTTCTACTTTCAGTTTCGGGATACGATTTCCAATTAAAAAATATGAACTTATCATTCGTCCAGAATATAAATTTGCCTTCAGAAAAGTTTATGATTCCAATATCTCAATTACGGATATGTATAATCATTATGCTAAATTGACTTTTGGATTTAAATGGTGATCAAACTGTAAAAAGCATAAAAGGACATAAAAAGGAATTGTTTGATATGTTTTTGAAATATAAAAGTGTCTTCTGAGGATTTTCTTTTGTTAGAATTGATTTTGATGGAAACAGCAGCTACTGTAATTACTTTGCATACTTTCTCTTTGAGTTATGAGAATTTTCAGTATTGGGGATACTTCGTTGTTTTTCAATTTAACCTATATTAGCTATTGATAACTAGGTATTTATGTTTGTTAAAAGCAAACTTAAAACTTAAATTTCTCTCTTCGCAAATTCCCATAAAACGACACCTGCGCAAACCGACACATTAAGGCTATGTTTTGTACCAAACTGAGGAATTTCAATAATGTAATCAGATTGATCTATTGCGTCTTGGTTGACTCCATCTACTTCATTTCCAAAGATTAATGCATATTTTCTTTTTGGTAGGTTTGGAACATCTTGTAAGAACGTTGTTTTTTCAGCTTGCTCGATACTGCAAATTTTCACATCCTCTTTTTTCAATTCTTCGATTAACTCGATGATATTTGTACGATGCTCCCACTCTACTGATTCAGTTGCACCTAAAGCTGTTTTTTGAATATCTCTATGTGGTGGTGTTGCCGTGATCCCACATAAATAAATTTTTTCAACATTAAAAGCATCTGAAGTTCTGAAAAAAGAACCGATATTATTTAAGCTACGGATGCTATCTAAAATTACAATAATTGGAAATTTTTCTTGTTTTTTGAATTCTTCCTCAGAAACGCGTTCCAATTCCCATAATTTTAATTTTTTATTCATCCTGTATTGATTTGAGAGCAAAGTTGGTAAATAAAATTCAGAATCTCTCTAAATTTTATTAGGACTTCCATGTTTTAAGTCTTTTTTTGCTGAAATTTTCGTGTTCTGAAAAAATTGCCTTTTTTGAATGGTAAATTCCTGAAAGTTGTTTATCAAGTAGTTTTAGTTGAATTCAGGTTACTTAGATAGTAAATGCTAAAAGTGAAAAGAAAATATTTTTATTTTATTGATGTAAAACTTTTCAAATTGTTAATAATATTTGAAACTAAATTCATGTTATCTCTCAGATAGGACTTAAATTTACCATGCGTATAAAAAGCATTCGAATTGGCAAAAGAAAAAGAGGGAAAAGGTATTGCAGAAACACCTCTGATGAAGCAATACAATCAAATTAAAGCAAAACATCCACAAGCAATGTTGTTGTTTCGTGTAGGAGATTTTTATGAAACTTTTAGTGAAGATGCAATTAAAGCATCTAAAATTTTGGGAATCACTTTGACGAAACGGAAAAATGGAGCAGCAGCATTTATTGAGTTAGCTGGTTTTCCCCATCATTCGATTGATAATTATTTGCCAAAACTTGTTAGGGCTGGACAAAGAGTTGCAATTTGTGATCAATTAGAAGATCCTAAAATGACAAAAACAATTGTTAAACGAGGGGTTACAGAATTAGTCACTCCAGGTGTTTCTTACAATGACCAAGTTTTAGATCAAAAGAAAAATAATTTTTTATGCGCAATTCATTTTGATAAAAAGGAACACGGAATTTCATTTTTAGATGTTTCTACAGGGGAGTTTTTAGTTTCTCAAGGGTCGAATGAATATATTGAAAAATTAATTCAAGGTTTTGAACCAACTGAAATACTTTTTCAAAAAAATAGAGTAGCCGATTACAAAGAACAATTTGGAGAAAAATATTATACATATCGTCTAGAAGATTGGATTTTTACGAAAGATTTTGCTGCAGAATCTTTAAATAAACATTTTGAAACAAATTCTTTAAAAGGTTATGGGGTAGAAAATATCAATTTGGGTATTATTGCTGCCGGAGCTATTTTACATTATTTGTCTGAAACAGAACACAATCAATTAGGACATATTACTTCCATTTCTAGGATTGAAGAAGAACGCTATGTTTGGTTGGATCGCTTTACAATTCGTAATTTGGAATTAGTAAGTTCTCCTCATGAAAATGCAACCACATTAATTCATGTTTTAGATAAAACCTTAACTCCTATGGGTGGGAGAATGATGAAACGTTGGATGGTGTTGCCGTTGAAAGATGAAAAACCAATCAATGAACGTTTAACAGCGGTTTCTTATTTGAAGGAAAATACTGAAATTACGGATGTAATTACGGAGCATTTATCTGAAATAGGAGATTTAGAACGATTAATTTCCAAGGTAGCTGTTGGTCGCGTCAATCCACGAGAAGTGATGCATTTGAATCGTACTTTGAAGCAAATGTTACCAATACGAGAAATTTTAGCAGACACTTCGTCGGATTTATTGAAGCGTATTTCAAGTCAATTAAATCCTTGTAAAGAAATTTTAGAGAATATTGCGCAGATGTTGGTGGAGGAACCAGCTGTTCAAGTAGGAAAGGGAATGGTGATTGCTGAGGGCTTTCATCAAGAATTAGATGATTTACGGATTATTTCTACAAATGGAAAAGATTACTTAGAAGCTTTACAAGAACGAGAAAGTGAACGAACAGGTATTCCAAGTTTGAAAGTGTCTTTCAATAACGTATTTGGTTATTATTTAGAAGTTCGAAATACACATAAAGATAAAGTCCCTGAAGAATGGATTCGCAAGCAAACACTTGTTAGCGCTGAACGATACATTACTCCGGAACTAAAAGAATACGAAACAAAGATTTTAGGAGCTGAAGATAAAATTTATCAAATTGAAGCACGACTTTTTCAAGAATTAGTTCAGTCAATGGTGGTGCATATCCAATCCATTCAATTGAATGCATTATTAGTAGCGCAGTTGGATTGTTTGGTTTCTTTTTCGAAATCAGCATTGGAAAACAATTATGTCCTTCCAAATGTCAATGATTCACTTGTTATAGATATCAAAGATGGTCGTCATCCTGTCATTGAAAAACAATTGAAAATAGGGGAGCAATATATCGCTAATGATGTGCTTCTGGATAGTCATTCTCAACAAATCATTATGATTACGGGTCCCAACATGTCTGGTAAAAGTGCAATATTAAGACAGACAGCTCTCATTTGTTTGATGGCTCAAATGGGATCTTTTGTCCCGGCAAGAGAAGCAAATTTAGGTTTGGTAGATAAAGTTTTTACGAGAGTTGGAGCCTCTGATAATATTTCTTCAGGAGAATCGACGTTCATGGTGGAAATGAATGAAACATCGAGTATTTTAAATAATCTTTCTGAAAGAAGTTTAGTTTTATTAGATGAGATTGGTCGAGGAACAAGCACGTATGATGGAATTTCGATTGCATGGGCAATTGCAGAGTATTTACACCAACACCCCAAAGCAAAGGCAAAAACGTTATTTGCAACCCATTATCATGAATTAAATGAAATGACGAAACAATTCGATCGGATTAAAAATTTCAATGTACAAGTAAAAGAAATAGGGCATAAAATATTGTTTCTACGTAAATTAATTGAGGGAGGTTCAGAACATTCATTTGGGATTCATGTAGCAAAACTAGCAGGAATGCCTTGTCAGGTTATTTTGAGGGCGTCAAAAATGTTAGAGCAATTGGAAGCGTCACACGACATGGGAGAGGGTAAGCGAGCAGATAAAGAAAAAGTAAAAGCGGCTGTATCGAATTCAAATATGCAATTAAGCTTCTTTCAATTGAACGATCCTGTACTCGAACAAATACATGAGCAACTTGTTTCGATAGATATTAATACATTAACACCTGTAGAGGCATTGATGAAGTTGAACGAAATCAAGAAGTTAACAGGAGGCTAAAAAATAAATTGATTTATTTTCAAAAAAGTCATTGTTAAAATAAAAAAAGTTCTTAAATTTGCACACCGTTACAAATCGATGTAGCATTAAATTTGAAAAGCTGACTTACGAAAGTAAGAATATTATAAGCGAGAGTAGCTCAGTTGGTAGAGCACAACCTTGCCAAGGTTGGGGTCGCGAGTTCGAATCTCGTCTCCCGCTCTTTATAAAGAAGTCCTGCTCGAGTGGTGGAATAGGTAGACACGCCGGACTTAAAATCCTGTGCCTGTATGGGCGTGCGGGTTCAAGTCCCGCCTCGAGTACTAAAAGGGACGAAGAATTATTTTTATTCTTCGTCCCTTTTTTATTTCCCCCAAAACCCTTGTCATTATTGAGAATTAGATTCATTACTTCATTGTAAATTGGGGTTCGATATTTGTTTTCTTCAAAAATCAATTTTTCTTTAAATATCGAATCAATCAAATGTTTTTTAGCTTCTAGTGGTGCTGTCTTATAGTAATTACCTAGGTTTTTGATAATTCCAAAAACATAATTGCACCCAAACGATTGAAACTGAAAAATTTCAGTCTTTGCTGTTAAATGTAGACGAACTCTCAATAATCCTTTATGAAATGATTAAGAATCTTTCGAATTGAAGAAGATTTAGCATCTCTTTCAAGTCCAGAACGGAAACTTTTCGATTTTCTTTAAACATACACGTTCTATTTTTAATTTACAGTAAGATAAAGTGTCTTTTTATTTTGGGTTGACAATTTTGTCAGAAGATGTCAGTTTGTGTATGAATTTTGTCGAAGAATGTATTAAATTTGCCATCTTATTAATTACACTAAATTTTAAAGAATACAAAAATGGATATTCTCAAAAAGACTGGGATTCAACTAAAAAATGATTATTTAATACAGAATGGTTACAAATCAGACAATCATATAAAAGAACTTTTATTATCTCAGCTCTCAAGTTTAAAAGGAAAAGTTATAGAATTAACCAATACTTTGTTAACCTTAAATAAAGAAACAAATCTTTATCGATCAGCTAGTTCCAATTGCTATATTTTCAATGATGAAAAAGAAATAGTCTCTATTCTTTATTTAAATGAAACATCTCAAGTAGGTAAAAAAATCGACTATTCAAGTTTCAAAGATAATATGATTTCAAGGGTAACCACTTATTATGAAACAGGGGAAGAATTTGAAGTTTCGACTTATGAATATGACGAGTTTTATAATATTTTAAAAACTGAGAAAAAGAGTTTGAACAGTAGCGAGAGTACTCAATACTCGTTTAGAAAAATTAGCTACAAAAATTTTTCAAAATATATCTATACTAATAACAATGAACTTAGGTTATATCGAAACGGGAGATTAATAAAAACTCAGTCTAATGGAGCTCATCAATCCGAGACAATAAACTTTTTCTATTCAAATGATGGTCAATTGATTAAAATATTAAAAAAAATCAAAAGACAATTTGATATAGAGAGAGTTGTGACATACTATAATGAGCAAAATGATAAAACTGAAATAAAGATTCAATGGATAAATAGAGAAGACAAATCAGAAAGCATTCATAACGAACAATTCAAATATCATGAAAATGGTAATCTTGAGAGTAGATATGTTACACAAACAAATGATCTTGAAATTTACCAATATAATTCTGAAGGCTATTTAACCGAAATCTGGGAATACTGTGCTAAAAGGGAGAATAATCTTCTTGCAGTACTTAAATATGATGAACGTAATAATTTGATTCTATTTGATCATTTACAAAACTCGTGGAAATGGGAAATATCTTATGAGTATGATGAGTTTGGAAATTGGATCAAAAGAATAACTACTCATAATGGGCACAAGGAGATTGAAATAAGAAATATAAAATATGCTAAAAAAAAGAGTTGATTATATCAACTCTTTAATTTCTTTTATGATTTTATCAGCGAAAATATTCGCTTTTTCAGCTGTTTCACTTTCTGAATAAATTCGAATGATTGGTTCTGTATTACTTTTACGTAAATGAACCCATTCTTTTTCAATGTATATTTTAACGCCATCAATTGTATCAACTTCAAATGAAGCATATTTTTTAGCCATTTCAGCTAAAATATTATCGACATTAATTTCAGGTGTTAACTCAATTTTATTTTTTGAAATGGTATAAGTAGGGTAACTATCTCTTAATTCAGAAACCGTCATTTTTTTATGTGCTAATAGACTTAAAAATAAAGCAATTCCAACTAAAGAATCACGTCCGTAATGTAATTCAGGATAGATGATTCCACCATTTCCTTCTCCTCCAATTACAGCATTCGTTTCTTTCATTTTCGTTACAACATTCACTTCTCCTACAGCCGCTGCAGAATAAACTAAACCTCTGTTTTCCGTAATGTCTCTCAATGCTCTCGTAGATGAAAGATTGGAAACTGTTGCTCCTGGAGTATGTGTCAAAACATAATCGGCACAAGCTACTAATGTATATTCTTCGCCAAACATAGAACCATCTTCACAGACCAATGCTAAGCGATCAACATCTGGATCAACTGTAATTCCCAAATCAGCTCCAATTGCTTTAATTTTATCTGACAAATCAGTTAAATGCTCAGGTAATGGCTCTGGATTGTGAGGGAAATGTCCCGTTGGGTCACAATACATTTTAGTGATGTTTTTTACTCCCAATGCTTCAAGCATTGCAGGAACAAAAATTCCACCTGTTGAATTTACTGCATCAACCACAACCGAAAAATTGGCCGCTTCAATTGCTTTTTTATCAACTAATGGTAATGCTAAAATAGCATCGATATGTTTTTTTAAATATTCGTCTGTTTCTGAAACTTTTCCTAAATCATCCACTTCAGCAAATGAATACGATTCTTCTTCAGCAATTCTTAAAACTGCTTCACCATCTGTTCCTGAAATGAATTCTCCCTTTTCATTTAAAAGTTTTAAAGCATTCCATTGTTTTGGATTATGACTAGCAGTTAAAATGATACCTCCATGCGCATTTTCCATCGTAACAGCAACTTCAACGGTTGGAGTAGTAGATAGACCTAAGTTTACAACATCAATTCCTAATCCTATTAAAGTTGAAATTACTAAATCTGAAATCATTTGACCAGATAATCGCGCATCACGGCCAACAACCACTTTTAATGATTTAGATGTGTTTCTGTTTTTCAACCAAGTTCCGTAAGCTGCTGCAAATTTAACAGCATCAATAGGTGTTAATCCATCATTTACTTTTCCGCCAATAGTACCTCTAATACCAGAAATAGATTTTATCAGTGTCATAGAAAGAAAATTTAAGGTTAGTTATTAATAAAACGTGTGGTTTCTTGTTCAAAATCTTTTTGAAGTCCAATCATTTTCATACAAGCGATTGCACATTCAATTCCTTTGTTTCCATGTTTCCCTCCTGAACGATCAATTGATTGCTGAATATTATTGTCTGTTAATAAACAGAAAGCAACTGGAGTATTGTAAGAAAGATTGACGTCTTTAATACCTTGCGTTGCGCCATCACATACAAAATCGAAATGTTTTGTTTCCCCTTGAATAACAACGCCAATTGCAATTACGCCATCTACTTGAGTGTATTCACACATAAATTGCGCTCCAAGAGGTAATTCAAAAGCTCCGGGAACAAAACGGACAAGAATGTTTTCTTCTTGCACGCCATTTTCTATTAATGCTTCTTTGGCACCTTTTAATAGGTTTAACGTTATAGTATCATTCCATTCAGAAACAACAATGCCGATTTTAAAATCGGCACCATTTGGAACAAAGTCCTTATTATATTCTGACAAATTGCGATTTGCTGTTGCCATAAGTATTATTTTACATTTTTAGTTCGTGCAATATATTTCTCAATTGTTTTTTGACGAGCAAACTCAGTATAATTTTCTTTAATTTGAATATACAACTCACTTGCTTTTTCAAATTCTTTTAAATTTTCAGCAACCAAAGCTGCTTTGAAAAGATACATAGGTGTAGTTAATTCATTTTCATTTGATTTAGCTGCTTCTAAATATAAATCCAATGCCTCATCATTGTTACCTAATTCACTTTTACAATCACCTTGTAAGCCAATAGCCATTGCTGAAACATAAGTGTCTGAAACATCAACACCTTCTAATTCTTCCAATGCTTTAGCAAATTGTCTTTTGGCCATATATTGACGTGCTAACACAAATTGAGAGATTTCTCCTCCTATTTTTCCATCGTAATTTTTAACGAGGGGAGTCAAACTTTCAATAGCTGCATCCGTAGAATCTTTATCCGCTAAATTTAATGCGGCATAATAAACGCCTTTGGATTTTTCATTCGCAGGTTTTACAATAAATTGTTTGTAAAGGAAAAAACCTAACACTAAAACAACCAAACCTCCTACGATATAAGTAGTCTTTTTAAGCTTGTCGTTGTTTTTAAATTGTTCTTTTAAATTGATATCTGATATATTTTCTAACATTGTTGCGATATTTAGCGTTGCAAAAATAGTTTTTTTTTTGAATTTTCATATTGAAGTTATCAACAACTTTTAATAAAGTTTTAATACCCTCTCTTTTAGAAGGTGAAAATTGTCCAAACTCCGATACAAAACCTTCATTTACCGATTTTTAAATTGAATCCTATTTTTTGTTTATATTTTTGAAAAGCAAACAAATAGTTAATCCTTTATACTCTTTTTATTTAAAGTATAGGGTTTAATTAATAAACTATAATTTATGAGAAAAATAATTTACTCTTTCATGCTTTTTACTTCTTCGCAGGTAATAGCTCAAGGTCCAGAAATTACTTCTTGGATTAGAAATACAACAGGTGCAACTGGTTACGGGGGAATTGAATCCAATGTTCAGGTTGTTCAATATACTTCTACAGATGTTTATATCAGTAGTACTTGTATTCCTGATTATACCATTGGACCATGGACAGCAAATCCCAATACACCGTCCGATCAGAGTATTGTAACAAAATTAACAAGAAATCCAGTTCAAAATACAGGAACATTAACAACAACTCCAATGGGGAATATTGGTGTTTGGACAAATGGAGTAGTGATTTTCAATCAAAAAGATGGCTATTATTGGAATAATACGACTGGATCTTTCAGTAGCCCTGGAACTGGTACTTGGAATCGCAATGCGTTGGTTTATGAAGGAATCAGTTTCGATGATTGTTTAGGACATCCTAATCAAATGGGAGCTTATCATCATCATGTGAATCCAACTTGCTTATATGATGCTGCTGATAGTAGTGTACATTCACCAATCATTGGGTATGCTTTTGATGGCTTTCCTATTTATGGTGCGTATGGTTATACAAATACGGATGGAACAGGTGCCATCAAAAGAATGGCAAGTAGTTATGTGCTTTCTACTGCGACATCGAGATTGAATGGTCCGCCTGTAAATTCAACGTATCCTTTAGGAAATTTATGCGAAGATTATGTTTATACCCAAGGTGCAGGAGATTTAGATGAACACAATGGTCGATTTTGTATTACTCCAGAATATCCAAATGGAATTTATGCCTATTTTGTAACCATTGACGAAGCATTATATCCTATATATCCATTTGTGATAGGGCCAACATATTACGGGACCGTTCAATCAGGAAATACGGGACCAACAGGTGGTAACAATACAATACCAGGTTCTACAACAGTTTATACAGGTTCTACAAGCGCTGAATTGGCTGAAAATTGGAATTCTACAATTATTAGTTCTGTTTCACCAAATCCTACAGAAGATTTTGTTCGTATAGAAATAGCTCCAAACAGTATCAATAATATCAAAGCTACTTTAGTAAATGCGAAAGGACAATTGGTTCAAAAAATCGATTTCCTTCAACCAAGCTATACTTATACGATTGATCTATCAAATGAATCAAAAGGGGTTTATATTTTAACCTTAATTTCAAATGATTTGGTAACAACGCATAGAATCGTAAAAAAATAATTTTGAAAAACTTTTTACATATCCAAAAATGGGGTTGTTTACTTGTATTTGTAAACTTCTCCTTTTTGGTTTTCGGGCAATTGAATTTAACGTTTCAACATTTTGTTGGCGATGATAGTTTACAGCTTGATTCAGGGAAATACATAAATGAATTAAATCAAGATTTTACAGTTTCGAAAATTAAGTACTATATAGGAAAAGTATCACTTATAAATTCGAAAGGAAATAGTACTTCAAAATCTTCTTATTTTTTAATAAATGAAGATGAAAAAGAAAGTTTGAGTAACAATCGATTAGATGTTCCTGAAGGCGATTACGTTGGAATTGAATTTATCATAGGAGTTGATAGTCTTGAAAATGTAAGTGGGATTCAAAATGGCGCTTTGGATGTTGTAAATGCGATGTTTTGGACCTGGAATTCGGGTTATGTTTTTATGAAATTAGAAGGAAATTCAAGTTTTTCCAATCAACCGAATCATATTTTTGAATACCATATTGGAGGTTTTTCGGGAGAAAATAATTCCGTTAGAAAAATAAAATTAATCTTTAATAGTCCTGTCAAAATAAATAAGGGAGAAGATGTGGTAATTAACCTAAAAGTTGATTTATTAGAAATATTAAAGCATCCAAATTCGATTGATTTTAGAGAAAATTCATCTATAGTTGAACCTTCAACAAGTTTTGTTATAGCAAATAATTATTCAGACATATTTTCAATCATTTCAATTGTAAAATAAAGTGAAAGTTCAATTTTTATATCTGTTTGTGGTGATTTCAATTACGCTTATTTTGTTCAGTTTTGATCAGAAAGAAGATTTTTTTGAGATTACTAAGAAAGATGTGAAGTTTATTGTTCCAAAAGGATTTCCAGAACCTAATTACAAGTTTAAAAACAATAAATTGACACCTGAAATTTTTCTGATAGGAAGAAAATTATTTTATGATGAAATTCTTTCAAAAGACAATACGGTAAGTTGTGCATCTTGTCATGAACGTATTGCTGCTTTTGCTCATGTCGATCATAAGTTAAGTCATGGAATTTATGGCAAAATAGGTACGCGTAATGTTCCTCCAATTCAAAATATGGTTTGGAAAACATCTTTCATGTGGGACGGAGGAATCAATCACATAGAAGTTCAACCGATTGGACCAATTACCAATAAAATTGAAATGGATGAAACGATTGAAAACGTCATTTTTAAAATAAAGAAAGATCCAATTTATGTTCAAATGTTTCAAAAAGCTTATAAAGATGATATAATTTCTAGTGAACGAATCATGAAATCGTTAACGCAATTCATTGGAATGATGGTTTCATCCAATTCGAGATACGATCGATTCATTCAACAGAAAGATACATTATCAAAGCTAGAAAAAAATGGATTGACTTTATTTAGACAGAAATGTGCTTCTTGTCATACTGAACCTTTGTTTTCAAATAATCAATTTTTGAGTAATGGTTTAAAGATGGATTCTACATTAAAAGATTATGGACGTTATTCGATTACCAAAAAAGAAGAAGATAAATTGAAATTTTCTGTTCCGAGTTTAAGAAATATTGAAATGACCTATCCATACATGCACGATGGTCGTTTTAAAAAATTATCTGATGTTTTAAACTTTTATTCAAATTCAAGTTTGCATTCAGAAAATGTTGATGCAAGAGTCAAAAATATTGGTGTATTATCTGCAGACGATAAAAAATCGATTATCGCATTTCTATTGACACTGACAGATAAAAGTTTTTTATACGACCGCAGATTTGTAGATCCTGAATATGTATTTAGGAAGGAATAACTAATCACATCCATGTATTATAGATAATCATTTGTATCTTTCATCTTCAATGTATTCACACCAATATTGTAGGCGTATAATGCAGATGGAATAAAAGTGAATTCAATGTTTTGAAATAACTTATTTCCCTCATTATTTTTTGTTGTAACCAGAGCAGTTGTCAATTTATTTTTATCACAAAATTGTATTAGACTACTTAATTCATTCGTTTTCTCAAGATAACGATTACTCCATTTTATCTCTAAACCCCAAGCAGGTTTGAAATGTTTATTATCTAATAATACTAAATCAACTTCTCCTTCTTTTTTATCTTTCCAACGGGCATAATTTAGATTTAAATTTTCTCGATGCATCCATTGAGATAGAATTGCGGTTTCAACCATATTCCCCATTTCTTGATCACTTTCTGAAATCGGTGAAAATAAAGCTGTTCGTAATGAAGGATTCGTTAAGTAAACTTTAAAACTAGTGACTCTTTTTAGCTTTTTAGCCGTTATATCTAATTTATTCAACACTTTAATCAGAAAAGCAGCTTCTAGATATTCTAAATATTTTTTTAAGGTATCTTTCTGAATACCACTTTCTTTAGACATACTTTCATAAGAAAATTCATTTCCGGTATTATAAGCTATATATGTAAAAAAACGATTGAGCTCTTGTACATCTTTTATTCCATAGAGACTAGGTAAATCACGAAGTAATACTTTATCTACAATATCATTTTTTACATATCTCCCCATATCACTTTGTATTTTTTCAGATAATACAACTTCTGGGTAGCCACCAAAATTCAAGTAATTTACAAACTCTTTGTTTAGCTCGGTTATATTGTTTGTTAATTGGTATGAAATGAGATTTTTACCATAGGTTATATTTCCATCGACCATTAAATGCGAAAGCTTTTTTAAATGAATAAATTCTTGAAAAGTTAATGGCGGTAACATAAAATCTGTAAATCTCCCTGCTCCACTTTCTGTACTATGCCAACGCAAAGCTGCTGCTGCTGAACCTGAAACTATAAATTTTGTTTTTGGATACATATCCACTAACACTTTTAAGTGTCGCTCCCAATCTTTTAAATATTGTATTTCATCAAAAAACACATAGCAATCTTCTATGTTATTAATTTTCAAAGCACTTATACATAAATCTAAAATGTCTTGTAAACTCAAATTGATATAAATAGGATTATCTATTCCAATAAAAAATATTTTTTGGGGATTAACTTTATCTTGTATTAACTGATCAATTGTATGAAACATCATCACTGTTTTTCCAACCCTTCTTGGTCCCATCAATACAACAGACCTTTTAATTTCTTTTTCTAAAATAAATGGGTAAAAAAGACTGAAATACAATCTTTTAGACATAGAACGATAGAGGTCCGGAATTTCTCGGGTAACCCACCATGGATTTTCATAACGTAACCTCTCTATTATTTTTTCCTGTGGAATAAGAGTGTGTTTTTTCATAATTCATCTTATTTTAACAAAGATATTATAAATAAGAAGATTTAAATCTATCTATTTATAATAATTTCCAGAGATTAATAATTTTAACTAATATTAATCGCCTAATTCTAACAATAATTGACCAAACCCAAAATAATCTAAAAATACAGAAGTATTGATTGCTTCAAAGGATTATTGCGAGGCTCAAAAAAAAACTGCCCCAATTGAGACAGCTTTCAGTATTCATTTTTAGTGTGAATTAATTTAATCCCAATTTCTTCAATAACGCTTTGTTATTAGCTTTTCTACCTCTAAATTTTTCAAATAAAATTTCAGGATCTTCACTATTCCCTTTGCTCAAAATATTGTTTTCAAAAGATTGAGCAACTTCGGAATTAAAAATTCCTTTTTCTAAGAATAATTCAAAAGCATCTGCTTCCAATACTTCTGCCCATTTGTATGAATAATAAGCAGCAGTATAACCGCCTTGAAAAATATGAGAGAAATGTGTACTAATACTTTCGTCTTTTAATCGTGGAGTAAATTGAAATTGTTCATTGATTTTGTTTTCAAATTCCAAGACATTGCCTTCGAAAGGTACTTCCATTGTATGCCATGATATATCCAATGTTCCTAAGAATATTTGACGAGCACTAACCATCCCACTCATGAAAGTTGAACTTTCTTTGATTTTTTCAATGTATTCTTGAGGAATTGGTTCACCTGTTTGGTAATGTGAAGCGAAAAGATCTAAACATTCTTTTTCATAACACCAGTTTTCTAATATTTGAGAAGGTAATTCCACAAAATCCCAAAGAACAGAGGTTCCAGACATAGATTCATATTTTCCTTTTGCTAATAAACCGTGTAAAGCGTGACCAAATTCGTGGAACAACGTTGTTACTTCGCTAAATGCTAATAATGATGGTTTTTCTTTCGTTGGTTTAGTAAACGAACAAACAATACTCACATGTGGACGATGTTCAACTCCATCATTGTATTGACCTCTGAATGATGTCATCCAAGCTCCTGCTTTTTTACCTTCTCTTGGATGGTAATCAGCATAGAAAATACCAACAAAAGTTCCATCTAATTTTTTAACCTCGTAAGCTGTTACGTCTTTATGATATACTTGAATTTCTTTGTTTTCAATAAATTCGATTTGATACAAACGTTTAGCACATTCGAAAACGCCTGCAACTACTTTGTCTAATTGAAAATAAGGTCTTAATAATTCCGTATTGATATTGTATTTTTCTTGACGTAATTTTTCACTGTAATAAGAAGTGTCATACGATTGAAGATCAGAAATGCCATCAATTTTAAGAGCGTATGCTTTTAATTCTTCCATATCGTGAGTTCCTTTTTTCATTGCAGGCTCTACAAATTCATGTAAGAAATTCTTAACGTTTTTAGAAGATTTCGCCATGCGGTCTTCCAAAATCATGTCTGCAATATTTGGATACGAAAGTAGGTTTGCTAATTTGATTCTAAGATTAACAATTTTTTTAATGACCTCTTGATTGTTGTATTTACCAACGCTGTTTTTAGAATTGATTCCTTCTAAAAGTTGACGTCTGATTTCTCTGTTTTTAGCATATTTAATTACAGGGAAGTAAGAAGTGTATTGTCCAGTAAACAACCAAGCATTTTCTTTTCCAGCTTCAATCGCTTCTGCTTTCGCTTGTTCAATTTCATCTGAAGGCAAGCCGTCTAAATCGGTTTCGTTTTCAATGAAAAACTGAAATTCATTCGTTGCATTTAGTACGTTTTCACCAAATTCTTGACTTAATTTCGCTAACTCTTCCGTGTATTCTTTTAAAATGATTTGTTCATTTTCAGGTAATTTGATACCACCTTTTAAGAATCCTTTGTAAACATCTTCTAATAAACGGGCTTCTTCAGAACTCAATTTTGTTTTATCAGTTGAGTTATAAACACCTTCGATTCGGTTGAAATAATCTTTGTTTAATTTTTTCTCTAAGCTGAATTTAGTTAACTCAGGAATCAACTCGCGAACATACGCTTGCATTTCTTTTGTAGTTTCAGCTGAAGTCAAATTAAAGAAAACAGTGGAACAAACTTCCAAAGCATCTTGATGAGGTGATTTCGCATCGAATACATTCGCATATGTATTTTCAGATGGATCAGCACAAAAGACTAAAAACTCTTGGCGTGCATTTTCAATTAAGATAGGAAACGCTTCTTTAAATACGTCCAATGAAATTTTTTCAAAAGGAATTGTATTGAACGGTGTGTTGAAATTTTGTTGTATGAATATGTTTGACATCTTTTATTTAAATTTTGAATGTTGAATTTTAGATTTTGGATTTTTTTAATTAAAGTTAAGATTTTTCGTTAATTAATTTTGTTTGTGATGTTTTTACAATTGAAGTTAAAATATTGATGATGCTAGCGCATTCTTTTTTTAAAGTATCATATTCGTAACCAATCAAGTTTGAAGCTTCAATTAACTGAATCCAATATAAAGTTTCTCTTGCTTCTTTTGATGCGATACTCATTTTAGATGTGAAATCTTTTTTTGAATATCCTGCTATAGCTTCATTTACGTTTGCTCCAATGCTTGTTGCACTTCTCAGAAATTGCTTTGATAAAATAAATTCTTTATTTTTTGATAGCTCTTTATATAATTCAATTGATAGAATTGAAAAATTAAATGATTTGTCTTGGATTAAGTTTTGTTTCATCTCTTTTTTCTTATTTAAATTAATCAAAAAGTTCAAAACAACAATTCAAAATCCAAAATTTATCATCCAAAATTCAATTAAATTTCCTCTCGTTTTAAATCACTTTTTTCTAAATCAAAAACCATTGAACCGATTTCTAAATCGAACCATTCGTTGAAAGTTTCAATTTTTCTATTTTCTGGCCAATCAGTTGAATCTTCTGTGATTGCTGCTAATTCACTTTCGAAAATTTTCTTAAAGTTTTGTTCGATAATTGGTTCAATATCAAAAAAATCTTCTGTGATTAAATAGACATTTGGTTCGATTTGATCCTCTTCAGAAAATGCAATCGCATCTTCAAAAGAGTTAGCCCATTCGAAAAATGCTTTTTTTGGACGTACGGTTATAAAACCTCTATTTACAAATTTCATTTAATTGTTTTTATTTCAGTGTGAATTGTATCTTTAATTGTTTCCCATTTTGCTTTCCCTTTTGGAGTTTGGGAAATTACATATTTCCAATAAGGTTTTTTGATCGTATTATTTAGTGTTTTAATCCATGTTTCAGGGTTAATTTTCTTTGTAGCATCGATGAAAAATAAATCTTTTTCTCTTACCAAAAGCAGAAATGGGCGTTTTTGAAAATTAATAATAGATCCTACTTTAATGGATTTACATTTTTCGCCATAGCAATCCATCCAATTGTAAAATGCATTCAAGGTTTTAGACGAATCTTTGAAATTCCAATGATAAAAATTGACAGAATCATTTTTCAAGTTCCAAACCATTTTTAGACTATTTTTCACTTCGAATCTATCTGGTAAATCTTTTGAATATAATAAATTGATTTTATCGACCGGAATCATTAATGAATCAAGCATTGTTTGATAGAAAGGTTGAAGCGTATCGTAAAATGAAAGTTCTTTTTCTTTCTTTTTTTCAGAATAGCTTCCTTCTTTATATCGCTCTGAAGAAGGCATAATTTCATTGAGATCAATAATTTCTTCTTTTTTCTCTTGACAAGAATACACTAAAAATAATAAAAAGAAGCAAAAGATTTTAAACATGATTGAACGATATTGAACAAAGTTAAAAGATTTTTTGAATTTTATTGATGATTCAGAAGACTAATTATGATAGAGAATTCTCAACTTTAAGGCGTTTAGTTGTTGTAAAATCGAACTTGCTTGATGTATAATTCTCTAGTGTTTTCATCCAATTTAAATTCTATATCTAATCCAAAATCATAGTAACGCTTGAAAATAATTTTGGAATTTGTGTAAAAATAGCTTTTAATGATTTCTAGTTGATTTGCTAAATTTTGAATTTCAGTGCTACTCATTACCAACTTTCCTTGATTTAGATTAGAATAAGTTATTATATCGGTTGATTTAGAATAAAATTCTCCTGCATTATCAGGGAAACAAATAAATTGATCGCAAATTATTCCAGGTTTTGGTTGAACAACACTTTCGTCTCCTTTTTGCGCATTAACGACAAATCCGAGGTAATTTTTTCGGTAAATATTTTTAGTTATCGCAACTCCATTTACAGCTTCATTTGGGAAGGATCGATGAACTAAAATTCCCATATAAACATCCTCTTGATTAATTCCAAAATAAGACCTTTCCATGAAGGCTTCGAATGACCAAAGACTTGCCCAAACTTTTTTGAGTGCGTTTTCAATTGATTTTTCAGGATTATCTAAATCAACAGTTTTGGAATCGTAAAGACCTGCACCGGAAAAGCCGTTTGCATCTTCAGCATTGGTTGATGAACGAAATCGAAATGTTTTATAAAGAGGTGTTTTTTTGAGTTTTTGATCAATGAGATTCAATAGATAAGGATCTACTTTCCCTTCAATGATTGAATTGCGAATCAATTTTAAAGCGTTTTGTAAGGAATCAGGATTGTTTAAGATGGTTGAATCTTTTAATAATTGTTCTATTAATCCTATCGTTTTTGATTGAATGATATGCTGATTGTAATAATAAAAAGGAATAGCAAAACCTGCTTCAGGAACTTTGAAATTTGAATTTTTACTTAATTTAGCAAGTATTCCAAAATTTGTTGCTTTATTTCCAATAAACGAAGACGCATTTTTATCGATTTCATGGATTTCAACGAGTTTCGTTACGGTTAAATTTTTTTGTAGTTGAATTGGTTTTAGATTGTTTTTGGGCGCAAGTTTTAGCATCTTTTCTATGTAAAAAGTATCTAAATCTACTGAGAAATGAATAATTTCATTTTCAAATTGCTTGAAGAAAGGATTCTTGAAAATGTTTTTAGAAGCGCAAATTGGAATTTTTCTATTTTGACCTAAAATAGATAAATGACTCAGAGGTGTTTGAAATTCAGTGACAATAATTCCTCGAACGAAAGGTAAAAATAGTGGCGTTTTTGTTATCACAATGATATCTTCAGCTTTTACTTTTTTTAAATCTTCATCGCAATTTATAAATTTGAGTACACCTGAAGTTTCAGAACAACTAATGGCTTGAAATGTCAGGTTTTTGTAGATTTCAGATGGTAAAATAAAAGAAATTTTAGAATTTAATTCATGATTTAATTTTTCTGTATGGGGACTATTTACAAGAACAGTTAATTGTTTTTCAAAATAACAATGCGATGTGATTTCGTTGTAAAATAATTCCATTTGCTTAGAATCCATCAAATCTGAAGGCGAAATTTCTAATACATATTTCGAAAGTGCCGGGTAATAATTAATGTTTCCTAGAAGATAACGTCTTGTAGCTAAATTGGAATAATTTTCAATATTAAATTCTTCTAAAGTAATATCATCCCATAAATATTGATTGCAAAATTCATAATGATATTTGTAAAATTGAGAATTGACAAAGAATATTTTTTGACTTTTTGAATCATAAACAACTTTAATTGAACTAACATTTCCGTATTTGGAGGAAAGAGGACTACCTGCAAATAAGGAAAATGATTCTTTGCTTGATAGTTCATTCAAACATTTTTGAGAATGAGTTTGACAACCAATGAGAAGTAAAAAATAAAGGGAATATAAATATTTCATTTACGCTTTTGAATTAGATTATATGCTGTACAATTTACTTCTTTATTCGTTCAAAAGCGTTCTGAGGGAATGTAATTTTTTAAAACTTCACATGTTTTTAATATATTTTCTCTTGAAATATTCAGATGTGTGACCATGCGAATTGCTCCTTCACCAAATGCTACTGTTAGCACTCCTTTTGATTTGAGTTGGGAAATGATTTCATCTCGCATTTCGATATTCTTTATAAGTATAACTACAATATTTGTCTGAACAGGTAGTATTTTTTTTACCCAAGAACATTGTAATAAAGATTCTTCTAATTTCTTGGCATTTTCGTGATCCTCTTTGAGTCTATTAACATTGTTTTTCAAAGCATAAAGTCCACCAGCAGCAATGAATCCAGCTTGTCGCATTCCGCCTCCCAACACTTTTCGAACACGTCTTGCTTTTTTGATGAAATCTTTTGTTCCGATTAATAATGAACCAACTGGAGCGCCTAATCCTTTGGATAAGCAAAGTGAAATTGAATCAAATTGTGAGGCATATTCTTTCGATGAAATCCCATTGACCGCCAATGCATTCATTAATCGAGCGCCATCCAAATGCAAGGGTAAATGATGTGCTTTGCATAAAGCTGAAATTTTCTTAATTTCTTCAAAATCGTAAACCGCACCACCACCACGATTGGCTGTGTCTTCCAAGCTTACCAATTCCGTTACTGGAAAATGAATATCGTCTGGATTGATCCATTTGGCAATTATTTCCGCTGTCAATCGACCACGATCACCGGGAAGTAGCCTTACTGAAGCACCAGAATTTTTAGCAATTCCACCTCCTTCATATTTATAAATGTGACTTTCTTCGTGACAAATAATTTCTCCACCAGGACGAACATGAACATTGATTGCAATTTGATTGGTTTGTGTTCCCGAACTGCAAAATAAAGCATCTTCTTTACCAAAATATGCTGCCGAGAATAGTTGTAACTCATTAATCGTTGGATCTTCTCCAAAAACATCATCTCCAACTTTAGCATTAAACATAAATTCTTTCATCTCGGGTGATGGAACGGTAACTGTATCGCTTCTGAAATCTATAATCATACGTCGTTTTGTTTGATATTTGAAAGGTGAATTTAAACAAAAAATAGCAAGTTTTTATATTCCGAGATATTTTGATAAGTCATTTGTGCATTTGATTGTACTCGACATGTTTGTTGCAGGAAATGTATATTTTCCATTTTGTTTAATATTCATATTTTTGAATGTCAATTCATCTACAATATAGATGTCATTGTTTTTTGTGAATAAAACAAGTACATTTTTGCCTTCAGCATTACAAGAAAATATCGAAGGGCTGAAGCTAAAAGCACCATTATATTTTAAGTCAATAAGTGATAAAAATTGAATATCAGTAATAGGTTTTCCTTTTTCATCTGTGTAAGTCGCTTGGATATTGACCAAATTTGGGATACGGTAAATTTGATCGCAATTGAAAACTCCAAAATTTCCAATATTTAGTCCTTTGATAATGTTTGGGTATGAGTGACCTGGGTCAAAAGATAAACCAGCACCTAATAAAGTATTTATTTGATCTGTTGAATCAAATTTTTCTTTCATTTTAAATGTGTTAGCTTGTTTAAATTTAAGGACGCTCTCTTTTTTGTTTTCTTGGATTATTTTTTGTCTAGCTGTAAAAAATACAGAGTCATTTTGAAGGATTACTTTCTCGGTTTTATCTGATTGTACGGCATTAATTGTTGAATTTTGCGTCTCAATAGTTTGAATTTTACTCCATCTTTCATTTGAATCATTTAATTCAAAAAAATTGATTTCAGGATTTTTTTTAGCAAGGGCATAATCTATAGTAAGCTTATTATTTGGATTGATTTCAATTTCCTGTCCTTCTGAAAAACCTCTGATTTCAAACATTCCAGAGCTGTTGAAGTAATAATTTTGTTCATTTTCTTGATATGTCATAGGGATTTTTGAAAAAGCTATTTCGGCTGAATTTCGGAATTCCCGATATTGAAAATCGACGAGCGTGGTCACTTTCCCTCCATTTTGATTTACAAAAGCATTCGCAGGGATATTTATTTTTGTATTAAATTGATTGACAAAGAGTATTGTATCTTTATTTGGATTGATTTTAAAGTGCTGAAATTGTTGAATAAATGATTTAGAAATTTCAAATTCATCTTCAAATTCAATAATAACTTCGACACGTCTGTTTTTTTCTTTACCAATTAAAGATAAATTTGATGAAATGGGTTTTAATTCTCCAAAGTATTTTAGATGAATTAAATGGGGGTCAAACTGTTTAGAAGTGAAATAATCATTGACAATATTCGTTCTTTTTTTAGAAAGTTTAGCATTATATTCAATACTTCCATCAGCATCGGTATGTCCAATAATGGTGATAGTTTTTATTTTCTTGTCATGAATTTTTTTTACAAATTGATCCAATTGTTTTACTGATTTCGGTGTTAAGGTATATTTCCCATAGTCAAAAAACACAGATTCTTTCAAGGGTTCAGATGCATTCATGTAATTAGCGATACAAATGCTTACAAAGGTTAAAAATATTTTTTTCATACAGTTCTTTTACACTTAAATGTCAAATAAATGAAAAAGTAACTTTTTTAGAAGAATCGTCGATGTTAACTGAAACCTTAGCTCGATTAAAATGGTACCTTAAGGTTTTAAAATTTGTAATGCTTTTTTTGTGAAAGGGTCAATGTTTTTTAATAGATTTTAATACGTGCAAAAGGTTTAAAAACGAATTGTAAAAAGGGATAATTTATATTGCTTGATATGTTTATTTATTTGAATGTTTTGTTCTTCTCATTGAAAATTTAGTGAAAATAATTTTGGAATATAGATGATTGTTAAAATGTTTAGATTAGGAGAAGCAGACGGATTATTTTATGAAAAAAAATCATGAATGCGTTTTCCAATTTCTAAATTCGAATCTTTCTAATTTGAAAATGTAATTTTTATAACTCATTTTAATCAAGCTTAGGTCTAAAGTTAATACTCTTTTTTATTTTTATCCTATGAACAACATCTCTCACAAGAAAAAATGTTATCCGATAACTGAAAATGTTAATCGGTATTTGATGAAATATGGAAGGGTAGAGAAGTTGCCCCTTTCGTATGATTCATTGTTACAATATACAGATTCTTTTCCTCTAGGAAACACATTGTGGATTTCGGTGATGTACCCGCAAGATGAATTTCAACAGATTAATAAAGATTTATGTTATGTTTACTCTTTATTGAAAACAGAAGGAGATGTTTCTGTAATCGAGCATTTGCGTGTCGATCGAATTGACTTTTGTTTGTTTGGAAATTCGAATCCTTTTCGGATTAAAATTATCAATAATTTCAATGATAATTACGATTATTTTTATGTAAAACGAACAGATGTTTCCAGAATTTTTGGATTAGAAATGGAAGATATTCTTTCACCCAATCGTATTACCTATTTTGTAGATGAAAACACCTTGATAGAAGAGCATATTTCAGGAATTCCCGGAGATGATTTTATCAAGACAGAATTAAGTCATCCGAAAACAAACAAAACACGTTTAGCCAAAGAGTTTATTAAGTTTAATGAACGTTGTTTTTATACGCTTTTAGGAGATATGCGTTCGTATAATTATGTAGTAGAAATAACGCACGATTTTGACGATGTTCAATACCGTATTCGTGCAATTGATTTTGATCAGCAATGTTATGAAGGTAGGCGAAAAATTTATTTGCCTCAATTCTACAAAGAAAATATAGCCTTAGTGAAATTAGTGACAGATTTGTTGAATCCACAAACAATTAATCAATATCAGATTGAAGAACGATCTAGAATTGCCAGGCGAATTAAGCATTCTCGCTATGTTTTAAAAGATTTATTTGATACAATGATTCATGAAGAGTTATCTACAAAAAAGAAAATAAATCAATTGAAAAAAGAATTGGCTGAATTTCATGGCGATAATCGGTTTTTAAAATACGAAAACATGGCTAAAATTTTGAAATTACATTTGGTTTCTTTGAGAAAACATTTGAAGTAAAAAAAAAATGGTAACTAAAAGAATCAAAAAAATCAATTACCCTCGAAAATTCTTGGTTGTATTTCCTTGATTTATTTTGCTAAACTTACTGAAATTGATGTTGTTTTTTCAAATTTTATTAAAATCTGATAGTAAAATATTCGTTGAACTTCAGTTAATATACTAACTTTGAAAGAGAATTTTGAGTGATATGATAGGAAGTAAATTACATAATTTATTAAAAGATTTATCGAAATCGCAACAAAATAATTTGCTTTTGAAATGTAGAAATAGTAATGATAAAAGATTATCGCTTCTAAAAAACTATATGATTCATCAAGTGCATTCGATTGATAATTTGAATGCTTTTCTAATTAAAGAGGTTGCATTGATGTGGCCTCATTCTTCAGCAAAAGAAAAAGATTTAAAAATTCGTCGATTAACAAATCTTTATTCTGGAATCATTGAGAAAATCATATTAGAAGAAGAATATCTAGAAAAAAATTCGAGTTTCAAAAGTATTTTGCTCGCTAAATCATTGGTGAAAAATGGAAATACGGAATTGGTTAATTACTATTATGATAAAGCTTATTTGAAATCGATAGAAGAGGATGATAAAATATATCAAATCACTGGTTTACGGGGTAAAATAAGAATGATTTATACTTCTCAAAATGAAAAAAAAATAGAGAAAGTTTTTGAATATAATAAGAAGTTAGCCGAATTAAATGAAAGTATTTATAAAAAATCAATAACGGATTATTACAATAATATTTCAAATGTTTATTTAGAAAAAAATTCGTTGGTAAAAGATGAAAAAGCAAAATACATTACAGAAATAGGGGATTATTTAGAGGAGTTTAAAGATCCACTGTTAAAGTCGTCATTGCATGTTTCGATGGCTAAATTAAATTTTGATAATGATAATTTGTACTTTCATTTTAATGAGGCTAAAAAATTAATGGAAGCTATTGCAATTAAAGATAAATCATATTATGATTTTGAACGAAAACTGAACTTTTTGGAATTACGATTAAGTTTCTTTAGCGGAAAAGATGTTGATGAATTAATTTTATTGACACATGCCATTTTTAAGGATAGCAATAAATTTTCGGTTATCAATAACAATACTTTGTTTTACCGCATTTTCATTACTGTTTTAGCGGATAAAATTGACGAAGCGCAATTGTTTCTAGATCAAAATCATATTTATTTTAAAGGAGAAAGCAAAATTCTAGAGCAGTTTTTGAAAGCAATCATTTTTGAAAAAACAGGGGATGATAAAAAAGCGATTCAACTGTTACAACATATTGTTTATTCATCGAATTATTTTTTCTCGATAATGTCTCGCCTATTATTAATTAAAATTTATATTAAGCAAAATAAAATTTCAGTTTTAAAATCATTCGTTGAATCGACACAACGTTATTTGATTATTAATCAGGACAATCCATTAGGTATGAATTCGCATCAATTTGTATTGTCAAAATTAAAATCAAAATTCATGAATTTGAAAGGGAAAAAGAATGAAATTGTTCCTAAATTGACAATTTTTCATCGCTATTTATTGCAATGATTTTTTGGTGAAATAATTCTTTTTGATCAACTTGAAGTAATAAGATTTCAACTTCTCTTTGAATACCATAAGCTTTTTCTAGCATTTGTTTTGATTTGAAATGAATAACAGTATTGTATCCCTCCAAACCTTTTAATAATGCTAATTGTTCAATTTTTTTATCTGAAAAATTGACATCATTGGAAGTAAATTCAATTTTTTCTATTTCGGAAATTGGAATGATTGCATCGCTAAACAACCCATTGCGTAAATATAGTAATTCAGAGGATATTTCAATAAATCGGCGTTTAATAGCTTTTAGATGCCCAAACAATTGAAGTGCACCATAACAACTTCCTGCTAATAAAATCCAAGAAATTACAGGGTAAGATTTTACAAGCAGAAGATGTACAACAAAAGTTTCAGTTAATATGATAAATAATATTGCACCGAATAAAGCAATAACTCCATTTTCATTGTAACTTGTAAATTGATTTTCGTTTATTTTTTTCTTTTTCCAACAAAATAAAGAGAAATATATCATAGCAATTTCTGAAGTAAATATTTTTGCTGTTTTTGGATGCCCAAAAGCTTTGACGATACTTTCTTTTAAAAGGCTGTAAAAGTCATTGTAAGAATGGGCGGTTTGTTTGAAGTTTTTTTTAATTTTTGAAATAGTCCAAAAGATAGTCGTTAAAAAAGTAAGTTCAACAACTGGAAATAGATATGTTTCAATATAATTTAAATGTGTTTGTTGGCCTTCAGGAAGCAACCAATTTGCGATAATAATTCCAATAATAAAAAAGGGAATGACAGTTATTTTGGGGATTGTTTTTTTTCGTATGATTAAAAAATAGATCAAGGGAGAGACAATTGTTAAATCATAAGTGATTCCAATTGATAATTCAGGACACTTTTCAAATAGCTGACTTAGCCCAATGCTTATTGATGAACCAATTATTGCTAAAGGAATAAAGTATATGAGGATTGCTTTTCGAGGGTTAATTTGTGAGACCATAAGCTTGATTTTGAGCTATAAATATATGATTAATATCTAAATATTTCAAAAAAAATGGGGTTAAATTTTTAAAATCATTTCATATTGTTGCACATTTTGTCTCAATCCAATGGAGTTTAAAAAATAATTTGTTTCGTTTGAATTTTCAGCTGTATTAACAACCAAAATAGGTGTTTCTTGAATCATATTTAACTCTTTAAATAAAGCGCATGCTACTCCAGTTTTTCGATGTTTTTTAGCTACGGCAAATTGTACAACTTTATTATTGATGGGGTTGAAGATTAAGTATCCTACTTTTATATTTTCCAAGTATGCACCGTAAATTTTCAGCGTTGATTTTAATGATTCTACTGCTGCTATATTGTTTTGCCACGATGGATTCCAGTCCCAAAATGCTGTGATTTCATTCCAATCCAGATTTGTTTCAGATTTGATTCCAACTTCTGTATTATAGCTTGAAATTGAAATATTCCCTTTGAAACAATTGAAAATACGATTGACTTTATAACCTATTTTTTCATAAATATAGATAGCTTTTGGGTTTTCTAAAATAACCTCTAATAAGGATTGTTCAATCCCTTTTTTCCTTAAATATGGTAAAATAAAAGCATACATTTTTTCAGTTATTTGATTTCCACGCATTGACGGGATTACACCTGTACCGGCGTTATAAGCAGTTTTCACGCCATTAATTGTATCAATACCAATCAGCATAGCACCGATTAACTGTTCGTTTTTAAAAGTTCCTACCGATAAATTTAAGGCAATTCTATCACCATTTATTTTTGAACGTAGTTGCTTAATTGACATTTTAATTGGAACAATATAGTCCGAAAAAGCAAGGTTGTAATTTTCAGTAAAAAAATGTAAATCAATTTTCTCTAATGTTTGAAAGGTCATATTGAAAGAATATTTAGTAATCATTATACATCAAGAAGAGGCTTTTTTATTCCAATGTACTAACGTAAAATTAATTGTATTTTCGAATATTAATCGAACTGAGGTTATTACAACGAAAATCGATCGACCTTTGATAATACGGAATAAGATTGCATTTATTCTCTCGATTCGTTTTTAGGTCAATCATGCGAATCAAAGTTATTTCAATTTTGTATGTTAACTTTGACTAAAATTTAGTGTGATGGGAATTTTACTTGTTTGTTTAGTTGTATTTATAGGCGCTTTGCTTACTTTTTTTTCAGGTTTTGGTTTAGGTACTTTGATGTTGCCTGTATTTAGTTTGTTTTTCCCTTTACCTGTAGCAATTGGAGCAACTGCTGTGATTCATTTTGCTAATAATATCTTCAAATTTACAATGGTGTATAAAGGGATTCATTGGCCTACGATACTTCGTTTTGGCCTTCCAGCTTTTGTGGCAGCAATTTTAGGAAGTAAGGTGTTAACCTATTGTGGTGATTTCCCTCCTCTTTTTTCTTATCATCTTTTCAATAAGGTTTTTGATGTAACTTATATGAAAACATTGATTGGACTTTTGATGATTGTTTTTGCTTTAATTGAATTTTCTAGATTTAAAGAACGTCAATTTCCTATAAAATACATGCCTTTAGGAGGTTTTTTGTCAGGTTTTTTTGGCGGTGTTTCGGGACATCAAGGAGCTTTTCGTTCAGCATTTTTAGCGAAATCAGGATTGACAAAAGAGCAATTTATAGGTACATCAAATTCAATTGCCTTAGTTATTGATTTAACCCGTTTAATTGTTTATTACGAGACAATTAACTTCGGAATATTCAACGAAAATAAAGACATTCTTATATCAGGAACACTTGTTGCTTTTTTAGGAACATTTCTAGGAAACAAATATGTGAAAAAGATTACTTTATTATTTATTAAAAAAATAGTAGCCGTTTGTTTACTATTAATTGGGACATTGTTTTTGATAGGAATACTTTAAGAAACAGTCTAAATTGAATCAATTATTACTGCTTAAAAACACATTATTCTTCGTATGCCTTCCATTTTTTCAGAAGTGTAAAGAACAGTAAAATTCCAATTATAGCATAAAGAAAAAACAAATAGGGATGCATCAAAACGGACTCCGTATATACGTTTTCTAACCGTCCTGTGCATCGATTGATTTGTTCACTTTTTCTTGTTTCTGCATTGTACAGTAATACTAAAAGCATAATGAAAATAGGTGAAAATAAATATGTTAAGTTGATTAATACATTGATTATTTTTTTTGAAACTTTTTTACTGTATAAAGCAATCAGGGTATATCCAATGATGAGTAGTGTAGTTGAATTTACAGCGATTAAAAAGTAATTGGCTTCTGATCCGAAATGGTGGAAATAAATTAATGTTAATGAATTTAAGATTATTAATACTCCTATAATGGGAATACTAATTAAGAAACTTTTGATTACTGTAAATTCAAAACAAATAAATAACCATGTTAAAAAGAGTGCGATAAAAAGAAACGGAAGAAGATAATAATCACTGAAAAGATTAATGTGAATATTTTTCAAATTGAAGAAAACAGACTCTAATTCATTTTTATCATAGAAGTACACATGTTGTGAAGCCATTAATCGAATTGTTTCTTTTTTATGACTCAGCATAGATTCAATTAGATTAATTTCATCTTGAGGGTTGTAGAAAGAGTAATTATCCTCATACGTTTTTGTAATCGGTTTTCTGAAGTTTTTGAACTCTTTATATATTAAAAAACGCAAGATATGTTTTGAATTTAGATTGCATCCAACTTCATATTTTTTGCAAATTGCTTTAAAGCCTTCAATTGAATTTTGAATTTGATTGTATTTTTTATTTGTAACCCAATTGTGTATTATTGGAGCATAATTTGATTTGTATTCATTCGAATTTCCCTCATTGTAATCATAAAAACGGAAAAAGTTTTTTTCACTTTTTTTAGTGATTGAAATGCTTGAAAAATTTTGAATAGCATTTGCTGTAGGATTATCCAACTCGTTTTTTGAATAAACTTTGTAAATGATGTTTTTTCCAAGACATTTTTTTTCATCGATATATTTATATTTTTTAGATACAAATAATTTTTTATCGCCATTCAATTGAATGCTTTTTTCCTCATACAATTCAGGATTGAATGTAGTGTAATTATGCGTTTTATTATTTTTCAGAACATAACTGTAACTTGATTTTTCCCATCGATTTTCATTCTTTTGAAAATTTATTTCATCAATTGGATAAGGTTTGGGATAAATTCTGTTTGCTAGTTTATAACGATCAACATCTTGAATTAGGAAAACATTTGCCAAATTAATCGTATTGATTTCACTTTTTAATTCTTCTTCTGTAAAATAGGTGCTTGCTTTTGAATAACAACCGTCCGTAAAAGGGAAGTATGCTGAAATCAGTATTAATATTGGAATAAAAATATGAAAAAATAGTTTGGTGAAATAACCTTTTTGTAGAGGATAATAATTTTTAAAAGCATTGTTCTTAAAAAAGTAAATTGCCCAAATCGAAATAATGATGACACAAAAAATAATATGAAAGAAAATAAAAGAACTATCAAAATAATAAGAGAGTAAATTTTTATTTTTCAGGACATTTAAATCTGTTATATTATAACCAATAATAAAAGAGATAATACTAAATAAGATGCTTACAGATATTAATTGAATAACTTTTGAATGCCAAGTTAATGGATGATTTTCAATTAAATATGTGGTAAATCGTTTGTAAATATTCATCGAAATAGTGTTTTATTAAATGAAAAGTCTTTTTGTAGATTGTGAAATATTTCGGACATATTTAATGTCAATTTGATTTTTAATCAAGGCGGTCAGTAAATTATTGAAACCATTTTCTTCATCAATAGTTATGAGATATAAGCCGCCATTGTAATCTATTTTTTTTTTTTTTTTATGTCCAATTGCGTTGTTTAATTCGTCTCTCGTACAATTGACATCGAGTTCCATAAAGCATAAACCTTCTTCAGTGTTGGTATCTGATAATTTAGTTGGTTTGCCATTTTTTAAGAACATTACCTTATCGGAAACTTTTTCGACTTCAAATAATTGTTGTGAGCTTAAAATAATCCCAATTGGGTTTGAAATACTTAAAGATAAGTTCTTTAAATCTTCTAATATTACTTGCTGTGCTACAACATCAAGGTTTGCTAATGGCTCATCTAATAACAAAATTTGAGGTGCTCTCAGGAATGTTCGAGCTAATTCAAAGCGCATTTTGTAGCCAGAGGATAATTCGTCCCAATTATGATTTCGATAACTCCATAAGCCAAATCGAATGATCATCATATTAACCATCAATTCATTTTCTTCACCATTGATTCCGTAATGGGAAGCTGCAAATTTTAAATTGCTTTTTAACGATCCGTACCATTTTGGTGTTCGCTGTGGGATATAAGTTAATTTAGTTCGAAGTTCATATTCGGAGAGATCGCTTTCGTCTAAAGAATATTTTATTTCTCCTGAATCGTATTTTAAATCTTTTGCTAATATTCTTAAAAGAGTCGTTTTTCCATTTCCATTTTCACCAACTAATCCCCAAACATCTCCTTGCTTTACTTTTAAAGAAACTTCTCCTAATTGAAAATTTCCACGACCGTATTTTTTAACAATATTTGTGGCTTCTAACAAGGTAGGATGTTTGTCTGATTCTACTTCAATTTTTTCTAATTTTGAAATAAAAAGAGAGACTTTTTGATGAAGAATATCTTTGGAAGGAACATGAGTTTCTTTCCAATCTGTTAAATCAATCGCTTCTTGGTAGATACTTAAATTTTTTGTATCTAAAACGCAGTCAATTAATTTTCGATAACCTAAATTATAGTCTCCATTTTGAAAATGTTCGGTAACGATTTGTAGTTTTTCTTTGTATGTTATCATAAACTCTTTTCAGTGTAAATTCGAGAAAGTTGTTTAGCTAAAATAATAGATTTTTAAATATGATTTGAAATTCAATAATTTATCAATAAACATTGAATTGTTAAGAGCTGACTTCGAGAGCCTCAGTCAGCATTTAGCCTCAATCAACTTTCAGCTTCAATTAGCTTTCATCCTCAGTCAGCATTTAGCCTCAGTCAGCGTGTTTCAGCTTCAGTTAACTTTCAGTTTCAGGGGGGAAATGTTTTGGGGATTTAGGTAGCGTTTAAATTAAATCAAAAAAATCGTTGACTCCAATTGTTCGTTCAGTCGTAAATCCTTCACCGTATTTTGTTTGAATAACCCTGCCGAATTGTATCATTCGGGCTTCGACACTGTCTAAAAAATCTTGTCCTGAAATAGGCGTTTGAGGTTCTTTTGATTGCGGATTGTAAAATTGTGTTTTGTAAGCTTTGATTGCTTTCATTTTTTGATCATAATATTCAGAAACATCAACGATAAAGTCTGGTTTTAAATAAATGTCTTGAATGTAATGATAAACAAATTTTGGACGGTGCACTTCCTGAATTTTATGATCCCATTTGGTTTCAATTTTTCTCAATCCAGCCAAAAAGCAAGCTTCAGAAACTAATTTTGAGGCTTTTGGATGATCAGGATGCCGATCGTCAATAGCATTCGCTAAAATTATTTCAGGCTTAAAACGTCTGATTTGTTCAATTATTTGTATTAAATTTTCTTTAGAGTGTTCAAAAAATCCATCAGCCATTTTTAAATTCCCTCTGAAATGAATCCCCATTATTTTAGAGGCTTCTAATGCTTCATCATAACGCGATTCAATAGTGCCACGAGAACCTAATTCACCTTGAGTTAAGTCAATAATCCCCACTTTTTTACCAGCTTCAATGTGTTTCATTAAAGTGCCAGAGGCTGCTAGTTCAATGTCGTCGGGATGGGCTGCGAATGCAAGAATGTTCAGTTTCATTCGAATTTATTATTTGGTTGGTTCACTTCTTTAAGATATTTTTTATTCTTAAAACTGGCTAGAATTGTTAATCCAACAAAGAACAATAATACATATTTTATCCAACTCGGAATTGTCCCTAATCCATCTCCTTGAGCAATCCGATTGTCATTGTCATCTCACTGATGTATGTTATTTCTAAAATATGAAGTGAAATTGATTTTCCATTGTTTTCATTTCTAAAAATGTATAATATTAAATTCATCAGTCCTAAAATACAAGCTAATCCGAGGAAACCATAACTTCCTGTGATGATGGCAACATGAATCATTAACCAATAAGATTTTAAGACGGGTTGTAAAGGTGTAATTTGAGGGTCCATTAAATTCATTTCAGTAACGAATATCATTAAAGAAGCTAAAATGGCTGCGACTGCTAAAATAACTGGATTTTTTCTTGCAAAAGCAAATCCGGCAATCATTGTTACCCAAGAGATAAATACAACAGCTTCATAACCATTACTCCAAGGAGCATGTTCTGTTATTGTCCATCTGAATCCGATCCCCGTACCTTGATAAATAAACGTTATAGCTAAAAGGATTGTTCCAATTAAGCCGATATTTTTAAATTTTTTAGAATTTGGATTTTTTGAAAAAATACGTAAGAAAAACACAATTAACAGTCCAAAGCCAATTGAAATATACAACTTCAAAGTATTTCCGAAAATATTCATTTTGTTGTATTTAATCTCAATGTTGACTTTTGTTTCAGAGGGAACTACATTTTTTCCAACTGTCCGTTGAAACTGGATTAATTTATCCAATAATACATCTGATTTTGAAAATGATTTTTTTTCTGCGGAACTATTCAGACTTGAAATATATTCCAAAGCAATTCTTGATGAAGTGGAATCAATCTGATTTAATTCTGGACTCAACGGAACATACCACGTGTTGTTTTGCGCATTCGTAACAGGAATTATTTTCATGAATTGCCAGCTAAATATCGCTTGAACCATTTGAAAATCATCTACTAATTTAACTAGTTTTTTATCAAATTCATCTCTTTTTGAATCTGGTTTTTGAAATGCAGACTCATATTCTTTGGCTAATTTAAAATCGCCATTTGGGGTAATTAATTCTTTGTATGATGCAAATGAGCCCACTTTCAAACGGTCTCTTAAATTGACAGGTATAACAATGATTTTTTCATTCATCCAATGTTCAGGATACATGTGCATACTAAATATTGTTTGAACTGCGTTAAGATTATTGTATCTTGTATTATTTGCTATATCTCGAAGTAATTTATCGCATAAAGTATGCATAGGAGAAATTCTCCCTTCAAATTCTTGAACCAATAAATGACCTAATTTTTCGGAGTGTTCCTCTGAGATAATTCTATAAACAGGTTTGGTATGTTGATGATTTTCATGTTGTGCTAAAGTTGTAAATTGAACCATTGAAATAAGTGCAACAAGAATTCCGAGGGAGTTTCTTTTATCGTTTAATTTTTTCAATTTTTCATTGATTTCTCTGAAACGACCACCTGGAGCAAAAATAGATAGAATCATCCCTGTAAACATTAATAAATAACCTATGTATGTAATATTTGTACCCCACCAATCATGGTTTACACTTAAATGAGTCCCTTTTTCATCTTGATCGTAACCGGATTGGAAAAAGCGAAAACCATTGTAGTCCATTACGTGATTCATAAATATTTTTTGATCTCTTTTGTAATTGTTTTTCATGTCCACAATGGTCACTTGACTCGAAAAAGAAGAAGGAGAGTTTGATCCTGGGTAGCGAATTAATTCAAAATCTCTACAAGCAACTCGAAAAGGAATTTCAATTTTTGTTGAACCATATTCCATTTCGTAAATTAAACCAGCAAAACTAAAGGTTACATGTTCCGGTATTGCATCTTTTCCTCCCGCTAATGAAACGAGCGTACTTACTTTACCATCCGTTATTTTTACGGTTAAATAATCTGTGCCAACATTTCTTTTTCCTGAAGGAAGACGCATTTTTTTAGCATTTTTAATCACTTCTTTAAATACGAATTGTTGTCCATTTACGATGTAAAGTGTTGTTGTTTTGAGATCTACCAATGTATCAATTGGAATTTGTTCGTAAAGTGAATCATTTGGCATTTGCCCTGATTGTCTTACTTTTTGCATCTCAGCCATCGGTAAGCATTTCAAAGGAAAAGCAGATTTTAATTTTAATTTACCATTGATTGCATAAAGATTGATACCTTGGGCAGCATCTTGTTTTTCAAAAGATATTGGAACTGTTCCAATCATTAAGAAATTATTTTTTTCTAAATAATTAGATTTCATTCCATCGGTTTTGATATCCAGTACAAAATCTTTAATCGAGTCGTTGACAACCAATGAATCGATCATTTTTTTCTCATATTTGACAAATTCAATTTTTATTGGATTTTTATGTTTGGGAAAAATGAAATCGTGTGAAAAATAGTTGGATGTTATTTCAGACATTAACATTTTTTCATTGTACTGATATTGCATTTTTCCATCATTGACCTTGAACCAAAAATGCGGGTCTGAGGAAAGAATAGTGTTGCTGTCTTCGCCTTCTCGAATAATCATCATGCCTTCGTACCCAAAATAGCGTGTAACTCCAGCGCCAATTAAAACAATAATAAATGATAAGTGAAAAGCCAATGAAGCAATTTTTTCCCGACGAAATAGGTTGTATTTAAAGATATTTGAAATTAAATTCATACCTAAATAAGTTAATAATATCTCAAACCATAAAGCGTTATAAATTATTATTTTAGCAGTTTGAGTATCATAAGCGGATTCTAAAAATGTTGCTGTTCCAATTGCAAAAAGGAAGATAAACATTCCAAGAGCCATCATTTTCATTGAAAAAAAAGATTGTGCAAACTTTTCCATTGTGTCTATTTTGAGGTACAAAAATAAGCATTGCAGTTAAAACAATCATCGGGTTTCGAATTAAAGAATGTTATTTTTTGTCTTTTCAATGATGAATATCATTTTTGAAGAAAACGATCAACTGTATTTTTGCGAAAAAATGGAAAATAATGGATGAAATAAATTACATCATCTTTGGAAAAGAGCATTTTGAAGCGACCAAAAAATGTCTTTTTGATAATTTTTTCGGTATTGAACCGATGACTAAAGTTTTACAAATTTCATCCGAAGAAATAGATTTGTTTTTAGAAGTTATTTTAGGGAAAGCTGCTCATGAAGGTTTGTCATTAGTGGCAATTAATTCGAAAGATGAAATTGTTGGATGCATTATTTCCGATGATTATTTTGGAGAAACGGCCCCTGGATTTGAGTTGATTAGTGATAAATTTCATCCCATCTTTTGTCTTTTAGAAGAGTTAGGAACAAAGTTTAGAGCAAGCAAAAAACCTAATTTGAATGCTTATTTTCATTTGTTTATGATTACAACAAAGCAAAGAGGTATCGCTAAAGAATTAACAAATAAAGCTATTGATTTAGCCAGAAATAAAGGTTTTAAATACGCTATATTAGAAGCCACAGGTCCAACATCTCAGCATATTTCAGAAAATACATTTCATTTTGAAGAGATAGATAAAATTGAATATTCAAATTTTAAAATAGCAAATAAATTGATTTTTCAAGCTGTATCAGATGCACAAGATTGTAAACTTTATTTGAGAAATTTGAATTAGAAATGTAAAAGAGATTTGAAATTTATTCTAATTTTACTATCAAATGAAGATTTATTTGACATTTGATTATGAACTATTTTTTGGGTCTGTTACAGGGTCAGTGGCTAAATGTATCCTAAATCCTACGAATGATTTATTGGATTTAGTTGAGAAATACCATACACCAATGACTTTTTTTGTAGATGCAGGTTACTTAATTGCTTTAGAAAAAAACAAGTTAGATTTTCCTGAATTTGCAAAAGATTTAGATCAAATTAAAGCTCAAATTCAACGTATGATTTTATTGAATTGCTCCGTTCAATTACATATTCATCCGCATTGGGAAAAAGCAATTTACAAAGATTCAAAATGGATTATTGATACAACCAATTGTTATAAAATTCATGATTTTTCAGATGATGAAATTGGTCGTATTTTTAGAAGTTACAAGAATTATTTAGACGAATTAACAGGAATGAAATCAACTGTTTTTCGCGCAGGAGGTTGGTGTATTCAACCGTTTGATAGATTGAAAAAAAGTTTTCTTGAATTGGGGTTAAAAATAGATAGCAGTGTTTTTGAGGGAGGTTATTTTGAATCAAAGGATTATTATTTCGATTTTCGAACAGCGCCAAATAAATCTAAATATTATTTTGAAAGCGATATTTGTAAAGAAAGTGAACATGGAAGTTTTATGGAATTACCAATTTCATCCTATCGTTATTCTCCTTTGTTTTATTGGCGTTTATATATTTTAGGGCGTTTGTTTCCAAAGAGACATAAGATGGTTGGTGATGGAATTTATTTGGCGCAACCAGGAAGAAAAAAATCAGTATTAACACATTTTACGTGGAATCATATTAGCACAGATGGATATTATGCCTCAAATTTGAATAAAGGATTAAAAAAACATCTCCAAAATCAAAAACAAGAATATGTTAGTATTGGACATCCGAAATGTAATACTCATTTTTCAATGAAAATTTTGAGTAGATTTATAAGAGTTCAACATGTAAAACATGAATTTTGCACTTTAGACTCTGAGTTGTGAGAATTATAGAAAGAAAAAAAATAGACATCATAAAATGGGATGCTTTAGTTGAAAAGCATCATGATTCAACCATTTTTAATCTTTCGGTTTATTTGGATTCCGTAGCTGAAAATTGGTGTGTGCTTGTCGATGAATATTACACCTGTGGGATAGCTTTGCCTTACACTATTCGTTTAGGAGTGAAGCAATTATATACGCCAATCTTTGGAAGATATGTTGATGTTATAGGTCGTTTTCCAGAAGAAATAAATCTAATAGATTTTTTAAAGAGAAATTTTTTAATTTCTTCAATCTCTATTCGAAATTTAAATATTTCTACAATAGAGAATCAGTTTATTTATCAGGAGATTAAAGAAAAGAAATTGAATTCACAAGCGAAAAGAATGCTGTTGAAATTTCAGAAATCTAATGTTAAAATTGAGGAAAGTAACAACTTTGATAGCATTCATGAAATTGTAGAGAGAGAATTATCAGAGAAAGTTACAAATTTTAAAAGGAATACAAATTTAATTTTAAGTTTAATACATCAATTATCAAGTATAGGTTACTTGAAATCTTTTGCATTTTATGAAAATGAAAGTTTAGTTGGAGGAATGTTTTTTATGGAGTATAAGAACAGGGTTGTTTATCTAAAAGGAGCAGCGGAAAAAAAAGCAAGAGATCAGGGAGTGATGTATAAGTGTATGGATCAAATGATTGATTATACCTTGCAAGCAAACAAAGTTTTTGATTTTGGAGGTTCTAGAGTAGAAGGTGTTAGGCGTTTTAATATGAATTTTGGAGGAGTAGATGTGATTTATGTTAATTTACATTGGAACAATGCTTCCTTTTGTTGGAAGTTAATGCAGAAAATAAAATTCAAATTGTTAAAATAGAATTGATGTACTCTAAAAATTGAAGATATTTTTTTACTTTTGCTTATGCTTCTACCAAAAACAAGTATTCCCAGATGGATAATAATAGTGATGGATTTAATTTTATCATTATTTTCGCTGTTTTTCGCCTATTTAATTCGATTCGATTTGAAAGCTGACAGTTCTTTATTTATGAAAGAATGGGAAATATTATCAAAATCAATTTTATTTTATTTCGGCGTAAAATTCATTGTATTTTATTTGTTTAAAATTCATAAAGGATTGATACGACACACTTCTACGGCAGATTTTAGGAGGTTGTTTTTTGCTGTATCGGTTACTACATTGATCTATCTAATATTTGGGATTATTCGAAAAACGGTTATAGACGGTTTTTATTTGTTTCCTATGTCCGTTTTATTGATAGAATATCTTACTTCAATAATGACTTTGGTAGGCGCACGTTTTTTTATTAAATTACTTTATTTGGAGTCAGTTAAGTCTAAAAAAAGTGACAATAGAGTTTTGATTTATGGAGCTGGGATTTCGGGATTGATTACAAAACGTACGATTGAAAAAGATCAGAGAATATCTTATCAAATCATTGGGTTTTTGGATGATAATAAAAAGATGAATGGAAGTAGATTGGAAGGTCTCGCTATTTTTCATTCTTCGAAATTAGAAACAATTATCAAAGATGAAGGTGTAACACAATTAATTATTGCTATTCAAAACCCAAATGAAGAGAATCGCAAAAAAGTTATTGAGACATGTTTGAAGAATAATGTATTAGTTCACCAAGTACCAAATCCCAAAAGTTGGATTAATGGTGAATTTTCGACCAAACAGATAGCTAAAATTAAAATTGAAGATTTATTGGGACGAAAGCCAATAGTATTAGATGAAGTAAAAATAAAAGAAGAATTAAGTCATAAAGTAATATTAATTACAGGAGCGGCTGGTTCAATTGGTTCCGGTATGGTTTTGCAAATTGCCAAATATAATCCAGCCAAAATAATTTTATTGGATCAAGCTGAGTCTCCGATGTATGACCTTCAAATTCAATTGCAATCCCAATATTCGAACTTAATCTTTGAAGTTGTGATAGGAGATATTCGTAATTTTGAGAGAATGGAAAGATTATTTGATTTTTTCAAACCAGAATATGTATTTCATGCAGCCGCTTATAAACATGTTCCATTAATGGAGAATAATCCTTCTGAAGCATTATTGACGAATGTAAAAGGTACCAAAAATTTGGTTGATCTGTCTTTGAAATTTAAGGTGAAAAAATTTGTCATGATTTCAACTGATAAAGCGGTAAATCCAACAAATGTAATGGGAGCTTCTAAAAGAATAGCAGAAATTTATGCCCAAGCATCGAATGAAAAAGGTCAAACAAAATTTGTGACAACTCGATTTGGAAACGTACTTGGATCCAATGGCTCTGTGATACCTTTGTTTCAACGACAAATAGAACAAGGAGGACCTTTGACGATTACTGATGAAAGAATTACGAGGTTTTTCATGACAATTCCAGAAGCTTGTCAATTAGTTTTAGAGGCTGGTTCGATGGGAATGGGAGGCGAGATTTTTGTGTTTGATATGGGTGAATCTGTTAAAATTATTGATTTGGCTCGAAAAATGATACAATTAAGCGGTTTGACTGAAGGAGAAGATATTGAAATTAAAATTACGGGACTTAGACCTGGTGAAAAATTATACGAAGAATTATTAGCACAAGAAGAAAATACATTACCAACACATCATCCTCAAATACTAAAAGCAAAAATACGTTTAGAAGATGAATCAAAAATTATGGAAATTGAAAATTTGATTAAATTATTTGAAAGTCAAAAAAACAATGAAATAGTACAAAAAATGAAAAATATAGTACCTGAATATATTAGCAATAATTCAGAATACGAATTGTTAGATAAAAAATGATAAAACCAGTTAAAATACAAGTAAGATTCGCTGATTTAGATTTAATGGCGCATGTGAATAATTCAGTTTATTTCACCTATTTTGAATTGGCTAGGGTACAATATTTTCAACAATTATTGGGTGAAAAATGGGATTGGAGAAAATATGGTATGCTTTTGAAAAAAAATGAAATAACTTACCATAAATCTGTATTGCTATATGATGAACCTGAAATATATATTTATACTTCTTATATAGGGACTAAGAGCTTTGTTTTTGATTATGAATTAATGGTGAATAATGAGCTTTATACAACCGGAAGTTCATTAATGATTTGTTACGATGCAATTAATAATCAAACTATTGAAATTCCATTGAAATTAAAAGAGGCATTAGAGTCGATAAAAAGAATAGAAAAGTAATTTTACATTAATTATTTAACCGATATGAATTTGAAAAATTTTATTTTATTTATTACTGTATTAAACATGAGCTGGTGTTTTTCTCAACTGGAAGTAAAAAAAGCAGCTCCTTGTAATCAAAAATCAATTGATCGTAAAAAAAATTCAAGATATGCAGAGTGGGAATGTGGAAAACTTGCAGGAGCAGTAGATTGTAATGAAAAGCTATCTTATGATGAAGGAAGTAATACGTTTACTTCAGGTTTAGATAATTTGCCCTTTACTGGAACTTGTGAAACATGTCATAACAATGGCTTATTAGAAAGAAGAGTGTCTTTTGTTAATGGTAAAGAATCTGGAAAAGATACAACGACTTATGAGTCTGGTTGCCCTGAAGTTATTCGAGAACATATTGATGGATTAAGACATGGACAGTGGATTTATTATTTTGATACTGTTGGAAGTCCAATTCAATGGGAGATGAATTTTTTTATGGGAGAGAAGCATGGGAAACATGTTTTTTTTACTCAAAAAGGGGATACAATAAATCTTGAAAATTATAATCATGGTTTATTAGAAGGTGTGAAGAAAGTTTATTTTCCACAATCAAAATTAGAAAAAGAAATACATTACTCAAAAGGTGTATTTAATGGCTCTTATAAGTCTTATAGTAGAGAAGGGAAACTATTGCAAGAATCGAATTATGTATTAGGTAAAAAAGATGGCGAATTTAAATATTATTACAACGATGGGGTATTGTTGAAAATTGAACATTGGAAGTTAGATGTAAAAGAAGGTGAATTTAAAGTGTTTTATTATGAAGGTAATATACAAACCCTTGAAAATTACAAAAAAGGTAAAAAAGAAGGATGGTTTGAGGAATATTACCCAAATCAGAAAATAAAAAGTCGTGCGCTTTATAAAAAAGACATCGTTATTGAAGAACATAAATTCAACGAAAAAGGCCAAGAAACTTATACGTATGTATTAGAAAAAGGGAGAAAGAAAAAGAAAACTGAAGATGATGAGGCACCTGGAGAAAAAACAAAAAAAACAAAAAAAACAAAAGATCCAGTAGAATCAAAAGAAAAATAATTGATTATGGCAGTTCGTTTGTTAATGAAAATGACGGACAATTTTTTTATTTTGTTAATTAATTCTTAATTATTATTCGTTTTATTTTTTTGGCGCAATCATTGAGTTAGCTATATTAAAATTCAATTCATTTAATATTTTGGATTATGAAAACAAGATTACTTTTCGGTTTATTTATATTTTTCACAGGTCAATTTTATGCCGCTGAAATTTATATTCGAGTATTGAAAACAGGAACGCATTATGCAACAGTTTACAATCAAACTCAGTACAATTCAACAAATATTTTTCGCTTTTTTGATTTACCCGGAGGAAATATCTCGATTCAAATCATAGAGCAATCAACGGGTACATTTATTTGGAATAGTTCGATGTATCTTAATTCAAATCAGCGAATTGTTGCTGAAATTGATAATGCTGGAAATTTGATAATTCTACAAAATGTTACAGTTGAATATTCAAATTGGTACACCCCAGTCAATTCTGGAAACAGCTTGATTAATGGGGGAACTCAATCCACTTTTCCTAATAATGGGACAAATATGGGAAATAATTCAGGGAGTAATGCTGTAGGGGTTAATAATCAAATGTTTACACAATTTTTAGCGACTTTAGATAAAGAAAGTTTTGATTCTAAAAAATTAGAAAAATCAAAAAGATATATTGATAAAGGAAACTTGAATGCAAGTCAAATAGCTGAAATAGCTAAAAAATTCAGTTTTGACTCAAATCGTTTGGATTGGACAAAATATGCTTATTCAAAATGCAGTGATAAAGTCAATTATTTTATTTTGAAAGATGTATTTTCCTTTAATTCAAGTTATGATGAACTGGAAGATTATACGTTGAATCATTAATTGTAAACAAAATGCTTCAGAGTGTTTCGGGACATTATTATTTTTCTTACATTTGAAAAAAAAAGTATTATGTCTGATAAGTTTTTCGAAGGTTCAACAGCTGCAATTGGAACATTATACACTGTAGCAGTGATAATTATTTTAGCAGCAATTATGATTTGGGGTTAATCCCTAAAAATAATCGGTAAAAAATTATCCTGTTCTGTTGAGCAGGATTTTTTTTGATTTATTAATTTCGATACTAATTATTTGATTAAATATGGCTTTCAATTCAATTTTCGCATGGATAATAAAAAAAAGAATTCATCAAATTGATTTGTTTCGTAAGTATCCACTTGAAGTTCAGGACGAAATATTAAGTCAATTAATTGAAAAAGGGAAAGATACCGAATGGGGTAAAAAATATGAGTTTAGTAGAATTCAATCTTACTTAGATTTTCAAAGAAAAATACCTTTACAAGATTTTGATACTTTAAAGCCTTTTATTGATCGCTTGTTAAAAGGAGAAGAAAATATTTTGTGGCCTTCTGAATTAAAATGGTTTGCAAAATCGTCAGGAACAACGTCTGACAGAAGTAAATTAATCCCCGTTTCTAAAGATGCTTTGGAAGATTGCCATCAAAAAGGAGGCAAGGATTTGTTAGCATTGTATTATGATCAACATCCGGAAGCTAAATTATATCGAGGAAAACATCTGATAGTTGGAGGTAGTGTAGAAATAAATTCGGTTACAGAAAAATCATTTTCAGGTGATTTATCCGCGATTATTGTAAAGAATTTACCTTGGTGGGCAGAACGTCGAAGAACACCTTCACGCGAAATAGCGATGATGCACGAGTGGGAAGCGAAAATAGAAAAGATGGCGCAAAGTACGGTTCACGAAGATGTTTGCATTATTGCAGGAGTACCGAGCTGGACAATGGTTTTGTTGAATCGTGTTTTAGAAATTTCAGGAAAAAATAACCTGAAAGAAGTTTGGCCAAATTTGGTATTGTATATGCATGGGGGAGTTAGTTTTGAACCCTATAGAGCTCAATTTAAGAAAATAATTCCTGACGAAAAAATGAATTATATTGAAACATATAATGCTTCAGAAGGATTTTTTGGAATTCAAGATCAATCAAGATCAAATGAATTATTGTTGATGTTAGATTATGGGGTTTATTATGAATTTATTCCTATGGATCAATTTCAAGGGATTGGTTCAACTGAAATAACTAATTTATCGAATGTTGAATTAGGTAAAAATTATGCTTTAGTTATTTCAACAAATGCGGGCTTATGGCGTTACATTATTGGAGATACAATTAAATTTACATCTCTTTTTCCTTTTAGATTTGTTATTACAGGTAGAACAAAAAGTTATATTAACACTTTTGGAGAAGAATTAATTGTTGAAAATGCTGAAAATGCAATAGCGGCAGCTTGTTTAAAAACTAGGGCAATTTTGAAAGAATATACTGCATGTCCTGTTTATATGGATGAAAATCAAAAAGGAAAACATGAGTGGTTTATTGAATTTCAAGATGAACCGACAAATTATGACTTATTTCGAGAGGTTTTGGATTCAAAGTTAAGAGAAATTAATTCGGACTACGATGCTAAAAGATATAAAAACATGATTTTAGAATTTCCTCAGATTCATTTTATGAAAAAAGGATTTTTTGACGCATGGCTGAAATCAAAAGGTAAGTTGGGAGGACAAAATAAAATACCGAGATTGCAAAATGATCGAAAAATTGCTGAAGAATTGTTAAATTTCGAAAAAAACACATTTGAAAAGTAAACTATATATCACATTCTTATGCATTCACTTCTGTGTAATAGTTTGTAATGGACAAAATAAATGGGAATTAATTCAAACTTATTCTGTAGATTCTAATAGTGTTTGGAATGTGGATGTTTTGGGAAATGTTTATGTAACCAAAAATGATTTACTTCAAAAATTTGATTCTGTAGGCATTTTAAAATTTTCTCAAAGTCAAAAATCGATAGGAAAAATATCATCAATTCAACCTATTAACACAATGAAACTTATTGTGTTTTCAGAAGAACAACAAGAATATTGTGTCTTGGATAACACATTAACACGAATAGAAAATTGTGTTGATTTGTCGGAAAAGGATATTAGTTATGCTTCCTTTTTTGTTGTTTCAGCTCAACCAGATAAATATTGGGTTTATGATCAATTGAATTCTCGTTTTCATTTAGTTTCTCATGGGCAGACAGGACAAAATCAAGATATTGAAAATTTAAAAGGAATATTAAATTCAAACAATTTTTCATTTGTTTTGGAACAAAATTATCAATTGTATTTAGTTGATTCTTTAAAAGGGGTTTATATTTTAGATTTGTATGGGACTTTATTAGATTTTTTACCAGAACGAAATGTTTTAAGTTTAAGTGCCGATGAAAAGTTTATTTATTTATTTCGACAAAATGATTTAAAAATAATTCAAAAGGAAACTATGAAATCAATTGAAATTAAGATGCCAGAGGCTGAAATACTTGATTTTAAAAAAAATGGTTCAAGTTTTTATTTTAAGACAAAAACAAATATTAAGAAATTCAAGCTATTTTTTTAGTAATTCTGTTGTTGTTAAAAGCAATTTTTGTAATTTAGGAACCCTGTTTAAACATTTTAAACACGCTCAAAACTTATATACTATGCATATCGCTGTCGCAGGAAATATTGGATCGGGAAAAACAACGTTAACTAATTTGTTAGCAAAGCATTATGGTTGGGATACTCATTTGGAAGATGTTGAGCAAAATCCTTATCTAAATGATTTTTATGAAGATATGCAACGCTGGTCTTTTAATTTGCAGATTTATTATCTGAACAGTCGATTTACGCAAATTCAAGAAATTAAAGAAACTGAGAAAAATGTAATTCAAGATAGAACGATTTATGAAGATGCATTTATTTTTGCTCCGAATTTACATTCGATGGGTTTGATGACAACAAGAGATTTTGAAAATTATTTTTCATTATTCAACTTGATGGATTCTTTTGTTTCTGCCCCAGATTTGTTAATCTATTTAAGAGCAAGTGTCCCTACTTTGGTAAACCATATTCAAGCAAGAGGTAGAGATTATGAAGAGAGTATTCGATTGGATTATTTAAAACGATTGAACGAACGCTATGAAGCTTGGATTTCAACCTATGACAAAGGAAAGTTGCTGATTATTGATATTGATAACAATAGGTTTCATGATGATCAAGAGGATTTAGGAAAAATAATCAATGCAATTGAAGCAGAAATTAATGGTTTATTTTAGACTTAAGCTGCTGAATTCAAAATGCTAAAATCTTTTTAAAAATGATAGTTGTAACAGGTGCCGCTGGCTTTATTGGAAGTTGTTTAGTTGGAAGATTAAACAAAGAAGGCAGAAATGATATTGTTGTTGTAGATGATTTCTCCAAAACTGAAAAGTCCCAAAATTTGGAAGGAAAAACAATACAGAGTAAAGTTGGAAGAAAAGATTTTATTGCTTGGTTAAAAGATTTTGCAGATGAAATTGATTTTATTTTTCATATTGGAGCAAGAACGGATACAACGGAGTTTGATAAAGCAATTTTTGATGAGTTAAACGTTAACTATTCAAAAGCAATTTGGAATATCTGTGTTGAAAAAAACATACCTTTAGTTTATGCTAGTTCAGCAGCTACTTACGGTTTGGGTGAATTTGGGTACAAAGATGAGCATGCTATAGTTTCTAAATTAGTTCCCCTAAATCCTTATGGTGATTCCAAAAATGATTTTGATAAATGGGTTTTAACTCAATCAACATTTCCTCCATTTTGGGCTGGTTTGAAATTTTTCAATGTTTATGGCCCAAATGAATACCATAAAGGGAGAATGGCAAGTGTTATTTTTCATACATTCAATCAAATTCAATCAAATGGTGGAATGAAATTATTTCGTTCGCATAATCCAAATTATACTGATGGTGGACAATTGCGTGATTTTGTTTATGTTAAAGATGTTGTTGAAGTTTGTACATTTTTAATGAATGACAAACCAACTTCTGGGATTTATAATCTAGGCTCAGGTAAGGCAAGAACATTTCTGGATTTAGCTAAAAATACTTTTAAAAATGTTGGAAAACCAGAAAAAATAGATTTCATAGACACACCGATTGATATACGCGATAAATACCAATACTTTACCGAAGCTGACATGTCAAAATTAATTGGACAAGGCTATAAAATCCCTTTTCATACCTTAGAAGAAGGTGTTGCAGATTATGTGACGAATTATTTGGTAGGATCAAAGTATTATTGATTTAAATATGGAAATAAAATTAGCTAACTACACTAAATACAGTTACAATCAAATTATTGAAGGAAAAGAAAAAGGGGGGAAGTTTGTTTCTTTTCAATGGATTTTGCCTTTACCTTGGTTTACTCCTGTTAGAAGATTGTCTAAAGTATATTATATTGAACCTGGGATTGATTCATCTGTTTACGCATTAAAATACAATAATTTAAGTCGATTACTTGGTTGGTGGGGTTTGCCGTTTGGACCATTATATGTAGGTAAGTCAATTCGATTAAATAATAATGGAGGCATTGATGTAACGGACGATATTTATTTAAATCTGAACGAGGAAAATTTTAAAAAGGGCTTTGTAGATTTAAAGTTAAATAGTATGAAGTTTACTAGTCCAAATAAAACAGAGATTAATGAATTAAAGAAAGTTTCGAAAAAATTAATTGAGGATAATATTATAAACAAATCTTTTAAAGTTGCTTATTTTATTGATACGAAAGAGAATGAATTCCCATATTATTTAATTGCAGTTGATTCTGAAATTAGCATAGAGTTGGAAGAAATTGTAAAAAAGGAAATTTATAAGCGTTTTTACAAGCAATTTAGATATCAATTAATTTGTATTCATTCCGAATTTACGGATAAAGAGATGTTTCTAAAAGAAGCCGTTGTGGTTTGAAAATGAGTTTTTAAAATCAATATAAAAATAAATTATGAGACATATATTCATTTTGAAAACGCAATATTATTACATCAATCAACATAAAAACTGCACCTAACAGCTAGGTGATAACGGGTTGAGATGTATTAAGTCAGCCAGTTCGTAGAAACAACTAACCGCGAATACAGGAAACTTTTCTTTTGACGAATAAAAATCGAAATCTTCAGTTGAAGTTGATGCACGGATTCGTAATTTATATAGAATTAGACATTTGACAATTATTATTCGGACAATAACTGTTTGACATTGATAATTAGAATTTTGACAATCATAGTTTGACAAACGTCATTAAATTTGATGTTTATGACAAAAAAAATGGACTATACAATAAAAAATATCGGTTTAATAAAAAGTTGAATTCGAGAGACAAACAAAAACTGAAAAAGAGATAGATCGTGTGCTCACAACAGCAACTAACATCGCATAGTTGAAGGTAGTTGAGATAGTCGAAGGTAGTTGAGCCTAGTCGAAACTACCGTAGACAAAACCCCAACACTGTATCCATAAATTCTTCAGGAGCTTCTGCATGTACCCAATGACCAGCATTTTCAATTGTTTTTAATTGAATATCAGGAAACACTTCTTCTAAAGCTTCAATGTCATCGTCTAAAATGTAGTTTGATTGAGCGCCTCTAATAAATAGAGTAGGTAAGAAAACTTCTGTTGTTGGTAAAGCAGATAATATCTCTGTCATTTCACGTTCGAGAACTTCAATATTCATTCTCCAAGCTAATTTCCCTTTTTCAATCCAATACAGATTTTTTAAAAGAAACTGTCTGGTGCCATACGAATCTACATATTGTGTTAATATTGATTCTGCAAGACTTCTAGAATTAACTGTTCTTAAATCAATAGCATGCAGTCCTTTTAAAATTTCAGCATGATGCATTGGATATTGTTTGATGCCAATGTCAACGACGATTAATTTTTCAAGAAAATCAGGATAAGTTTGAGCGAATTTAATAGCAGTTTTGCCTCCCATCGAATGACCAAGTAGTAAGATTTTTGAGATATTTAAATCATTTATCAATTCAAATAAATCCGATGTCATTAATTGATATGAAAATTCATTACTCCAATCTGAATGTCCATGATTTCTTAAATCAACGAGAATTACACGATAGTATTCAGAAAGTTTTTTAGCATGAGTTTGCCAATTGTCGGAATAACCAAAAAGACCGTGAAGTATAACCAATGGTTGTCCTTCACCCATTTCTCGGTAATGTAATTTCATTCGAATGTTTTAAAAAGAGTTTGTATTAATTAACAAAAAAGCGAGTGATTAAATTAAGGAAATTAGGTGACTCGATGTTGTTTGAAGAAATTTTTATTTTAGAGTCTTCTGATTCACATGCTTTTTCACATTTTTCTTCGCATTTACTTTTACATTCCTCAGTTGATTTTTCACAAATGAATTCTTTAGATGAAGTTTTTCCAACTTTGAATTGTTTTTCGTTTATTGTACTGATGATATTGATGATTTTATCAACTGTAATTTTATCTTTATCAAATGCGATTGTTGCAGTATTTGATTTTCGACCTTCTTTAAAGTCAAATTCAACAGTACTCACTGCTTCTGTAGCTCTTAATTCTTTTCGGATAGAAGCGCCGCAACCCATAACACATGTCATTCCTTCAATTTCAGCAGTCAAGATTCTATTTGTATTAACTTTTACTGCTTTGAAAGAAGTATTTACTGATTTTTTACGAGTCACTTTAGAACTCTCTTGTGAGTTACAAGCAGTTAAAACTAAGAGTCCTGCAAAAAATACAATTTGAAGTTTCATGTAACTTGGTTTACAATGTGTTACAAATATATTGAATTCGAATAGATTTTGAATTAAAAAAATGTTAAAAAATGATTTTATTTTGAATTTTTAATAATTTTTTGATTTACAACATTATTATTTTCGCATTGAAATTCAATAAAATAAATTCCATCAGAGAAATTTGATAAATCAATTAATTGGTCATTTATCGTGTTTTCATTTGTAATCGTTAAGATATTTTGACCTAAATTGTTTTTTAAAGTTAAAGTTGTAAAATCAAAATTCTTTTTGATATAAATCATTGAATTAGTAGGGTTAGGGTATAGAATTGAATTTTCTGTTGTTTGACTTTCAATATTTAGATAACTATCCCAACTGATATTGAAACCATTGTTATTAATATAAGAATCAGAATACCATATTAAAAAGAAATTTCCCGTTGTTGATTCAAATGAAGTGTATGGAATTGTACCTGAATAATAAGCAATTAAATTTCCGTTCTGAGAACTTCCATCATAAATGGATAAATAATCGAAATTTTCTTCTGAATAAAATGAATTTATATGCAACGTTAAAACGCCTTGCGAATTTGGATGAATTAAAAAGCTACAATATTCATTATCTGAATAGTTCTGATCTACTCCAGAATCATAAAGTATTCCTGTAGGGGCATTTGATTCAAATGAAGAGCACATTGTAAATTGATTTAATATATTTATATAAGAAATTTTAGTAATTGAATCTTCCCCATATTGATTCGTGACTTTTAATTTTACGAAGTAAGTACCAATGTTGGAATAGGATACAGTTGGATTCTGTTGGTTTGAATGAAGGATGTCTGCTCCTTCAAAAGTCCATTCCCAGGTTGTAGGGACATTTAAAGATAAATCGTTAAAAGCAACAGGAGTGTTAATATTTTGGTTTGTTGATGTAGTTGAAAAATTTGCTATCGGAGGGTTATTATTAGGTAAAATTGTTATAGCATAATCAATAACTTGACCATAATGAGGTTGAGAACAAGCGTTGAAAAGATGTTGTATATCAGTTCCAAGTCTCATTCGTAAAGGAGTATTGTAAACACAGTTACCTGGTATAATGATAGATGTGTTGGTAGATGTACTTTGTGAATTTGAAATGTATATCAGTTCTGATTCCTCAAAATTACCATCGTTATTTAAATCAACCCAAATTTTGTTATGTTGTAAACTGCCTGTTTGAATAGAGAGTATATAAGATAAACCTGCAGTAACAGTCGTCGTGTAATTACAACTTAAATCTTTGTATGATTCAGATATAGACGAAGCTGCAGTGTATATAAGATCATTGAAAGTAAAAGATGAAAGTCCAAATGAATTGTAGGGATATAATGTTTGGGGAGCACAGTTAGGTGATAGAGGTCCGCCATTATTCGTGATATTTAAATAGTTTGGAATAAAAGTAGTGTCTGTAGTATTACAATCCCCTGTTCCTGAAACAATTAGCATTACATTGTAAGTCCCTTGATTGGTGTATGTGTGAGTTGGATTTTCAAGTGTACTACTGCTACCATCTCCAAAATCCCAAATATATGAATTTCCATTTGTGCTTATGTTATTAAAAGTAATTGTTGCTGGAATAGTGCAACTATAAGTACTGCTGACACTAAAGTTTGATGTGACATCCGGTGAAAAAAGATTCCCAATTCCAACGGCATACCAAGCATTTGTAACTGCAATTACTTCCGGACTGCAATAACCGTATAAATCTTCAGCAGCTTTTATTGAATAATAGCGAGCGTCTTCATAATTTGAACTTGGTACAAGATAATTGCTTAATGTTCTGAAACAAATTTCAGCTGATTTTTGCATACCAATACCATTCATTGAATAGAAATTATTTAAATCATTTGTACCATTTCCTCCATTTACTAGTAAATAAAACCAATAATTTTGAACATTTGAATTCGTATGAACACCTCCGTTATCACTTCCGTCAGTTATCCAAAAATTACCCAAATAGGTGTCTGGATGACCTTTTGAATTTGGATTTGACATATCACGAAAAAAATTGCCATTAATAGCAAATTGGTCTCCGATTTGAAAATTAGCTGTTGTGGGATTTTGAGAATAATCTAAAATAACACCAAATATATCACTAAATGACTCATTTAAAGCACCAGATTCATCGATATATTCTAAGCCTGCAGTATATTGCGTAATGGCATGAGTTAATTCATGGCCAACAACATCTAAAGAAGTTAAAGCATTGTATTCAATACCATCTCCATCCCCAAAAGTAATACTTGATCCATCCCAAAAGGCATTTACAAAATTTAAATTGTAATGAACATAAGCATTTATTTGTGCATTTGCATTATCAAAAGAATTATATCCGAAATTTTGACTAAAATAATCGTAAAAAACTTCTGAGCCAAAATGTACATCTAAAGCTGCGTCATCCTGATTTTGAGTAGAATTCCAATTGTTGTCATTATCCGAAAATAATGTAGCACTAGAATAATCTCCAGTTGTATTTAAATTATAAGTGTTAATCCCATTTCCTCTAGAAGTTTCACTTAGGAAATAAGTGTTGTTAGAGTTGTCGGTAGTAATTGAACGAACACCATTGTATTTAGTATGTGCTGTTCCAATTACATCATTGTGTTGTATGCGGTTAATTTGATGTATAATTGTACCTTTAATCGCATCGATATATAAATATTGTCGGTTTAGCGGCTTTGTTGCGTAAATATCTGCTTTGTAACTAAGCAAGAATTCATTGTTGATTTGATAAAAGACCAGTTCAGGTTTAGGTTGATTTTGTGATGACCAAAAATAATTTTCTCCTTGAATGAAATTTTTACCGATTTCAATTGCTTGTTCAGGTGAAATGTTGGGAGTTAAGACATTGAATTTACTGATAGCGGCGTAACAGCCATTTGCTGATTCAATTAAATTATTATTGATATGAATGTTGTAAATGTTTTTTTCAATTTTTATTCCTTTATAATAAAGTTGAAATTTGTAATCAATTAAACCTGATTTACTGGTTGTTTGATTTATCCTAGAAAATGAATAATCATTTGTTAAATGAAGTGTATTTAATAAATATTGTTCACAATTTGTTGCTTTTATATTGGCATTTTTGGCCAATTGAAAAAATTGAATAGTGTTGTCTATTGGATTGATTTTAACTTTAGAACTTTTAGGTACGTATTTCAAGGCTTCATTCCCTGAAAATTCTTGTGAAAAAACAAGGCTAAAAATGAAAAAGGAAGAAAAAAGTAAGTAATTTTTTATCATGATTGTCAGATTAGTATATTTTCGTGTTTATCAAATATACAGAAAATAAATAATTCAAAAAAATATTTGCGAATTCTAGTTGTTTAATTGATTGAAAGGTATAGGAATTCAATTGAAATGTAAGAATGCTAGAATAATATTTGAAGGATACGATATATTTTTAATAGCTTTGTATATAAATCTCATGATATGTTAATAAAAGAAGCTGTTTTTGTAGTGTCTAATACGGATCACAAATTAAGTCCATCTGACGGGAGACCTGAATATGCGTTCATTGGTCGTTCAAATGTTGGTAAATCTTCTTTGATTAATATGTTGACAGGAAATAAAAAATTAGCAAAAACATCTGGAACTCCAGGTAAAACGCAGTTAATTAATCATTTCTTAATTAATCAAGATTGGTATTTAGTTGATTTACCAGGTTATGGTTATGCGAAAACGTCTAAAAAAATGAGAGCTGAATTTGAGGTGTTTATCTCTGAATACTTGATGCATCGAGAAACATTGATGAATGTTTTTGTATTGTTGGATTCTCGCTTGGAACCTCAAAAGATAGATATAGAATTTATGAATTGGTGTGGAGAAAAACAAATTCCATTTTGTATGATTTTTACAAAAATTGATAAAATATCAAGTTCTGTCCTAGCTAAAAATTTAGCAAAATATAAAAAAGAAATGATTAAATATTGGGATGAAATCCCCCCTCTTTTCACAACTTCTAGTGAATCAGGTTTTGGAAAAGAAAAAGTGTTAAATTATATTGAAAGCATTAACCTTGCATTAAAAGAATCTTAATAAAATTGAGCGAAATGATATTAGAACAAATGTACACAAAATGTTTAGCTGAAGCGGCATATTATATTGAAAGTAAAGGAGAAGTTGCTATTATTGACCCTTTAAGAGAGTCAGCACCTTATATTGAAATGGCTGAAAAAAATGGTGCTAAAATTAAATATATTTTTGAGACCCATTTTCATGCAGATTTTGTAAGTGGTCATTTGGATTTAGCAAAAAAAACAGGCGCTCAAATTGTGTATGGTCCAACTGCTAAAACAAAATTTGAGGCTATAATTGCGGAAGATAATCAAGAATATAAGATTGGGGATTTAACACTTAAAGTGCTTCATACACCAGGACATACACCGGAATCGGTGACTTATTTATTACTGGATGAAAATGGAAAAGAAAATGCCATTTTTTCTGGAGATACTTTATTCCTTGGAGATGTTGGTCGGCCAGATTTAGCGATTAAAAGTGACTTAACAAAAGAGGATTTGGCAGGTATGCTTTATGATTCTTTGAGAAAAAGAATTATGACTTTAGCAGATGATGTTGTTGTTTATCCAGGTCATGGTGCAGGATCTTCTTGTGGAAAAAATATGAGTACTGAAACTATTGGTACAATAGGAGAACAAAAAAAATCAAATTATGCTTTGAGAGCAGATATGACTAAAGAAGAATTTATTAAAGAGGTTACAAGTGGAATCTTGCCACCTCCTCAATATTTCCCTAAAAATGCCATGCTGAATAAAATGGGGTATAGTTCGTTTGATGAGGTTTTAGCAAAAGGCACTACGGCATTAAATGTTGCTGATTTCAAAAAAGAGGTAGTAGATGGAGCATTAATTTTAGATGTTAGAAGTCAGGATTTATTTAGTAAAGGGTATATTAAAAATTCATTATTCATTGGATTAAATGGAACTTTTGCTATGTGGGTTGGCGCTTTAATTGAAGATATTAATCAGAAAATTGTTTTAATTGTTCCTGAAGGGAAAGAAGAAGAAGCTGTTTTACGTTTATCACGAGTGGGATATGATAATTGTGTTGGTTTTTTGAAGAACGGGGTAGCTGACTATCAAGCATCCGGTGAAATATTGGAGACAATTGATTCAATTTCAGCGGAAGATTTAGCGACTATTGTTCATGATGTAAATGTAGTAGATGTTCGTAAACCAGGAGAGTTTGAAGCGGAACATATTGAAAATGTGACACATTGTGCTTTAGATTTTATCGAATCAGAAGAATCAAAATTAGAAAAATCAAAAAAATATTACGTGCATTGCGCTGGAGGTTATCGAAGTGTAATCGCAATTTCAGTTTTAAAAAGAAAAGGTTATACCAATCTTATTGATGTACTAGGAGGTTTTGGCGCAATCCAAAAAACGAATATTCCAGTGACTAAATTTGTATGTCCAAGTACATTGAAATAACTTTTATTTTTAACTTCGATTTTTCTTGGGTTATTAATTTTAATTGCAATAGATTCAAAATATGGCTTATAACGAGATTTTAGCAGATAGAATAGCTGAACAACTATTGTCAAGTGAGATTCATTTTACAGAAAAAAAAATGTTTGGAGGAATTGCTTTTATGATCAATGATAAAATGTGTGTAGGAGTTGTAAAAGAAGAACTAATGTTACGTGTGTTGGATGAGAAATACGATGAGTTAATTGAACATCAATATGCAAATCCCATGAAATTTACAGGTAAAACAATGAAAGGTTTTATTTTTGTAGCTTCTGAAGGAGTTGAAAATAATATTGATTTAAAACGATGGATAGATTTTGGAATTGAATTTGGAAAATTTGGCATTGTAAAATCGAAAAAAAAGAAATAGAATTTATTTGAAATTAACAAATAGACAGCACTTCATTCAGTGTGTCTTTGAATATATTAAAATATGAATGTCGAATTCAGTTCAAAATTCATAATCCAAAATAAAAAAAATGGTTGAAGTAGGAATAATAATGGGAAGTGCATCTGATCTTCCTGTAATGCAAGAAGCAGCGGATATATTGAAAGAATTTGGAGTATCGTATGAAATTAATATTGTTTCAGCTCATAGAACACCTGAATTAATGTTTGAATATGGGAAAAATGCTCACAAACGGGGATTGAAAGTAATTATTGCAGGAGCTGGTGGTGCTGCACATTTACCAGGGATGACAGCTTCGTTAACCCCATTGCCAGTTATCGGTGTTCCTGTTAAATCAAGTAATTCAATTGACGGTTGGGACAGTATTTTATCAATTTTGCAAATGCCAGGCGGAATTCCCGTTGCAACAGTAGCTTTGAACGGAGCTAAAAATGCAGGAATTTTAGCAACCAAAATTATTGGGGCCTCAAATCCAATTTTGTTAGCAAAACTGGAAGTTTACATGGAAGAGCTGAAACAAAAAGTGCTTGAAAGCGCTGAAAAGTTAAAATAGTAGTTAGACTTTAAGATATTAAGGTATTAATATTTAAGACTTTAAGACTATTTCTTGGTTCTTAAAGTCTTGAATCTTAAAGTCTTGATTTTTAATGTTTTGAATCTTAAAATCTAAAATGGAATCAACGCAACAAAAACCTTTGAAAATTTTAAACGCTTCTGCTGGGAGTGGGAAAACTTTTAACCTTGTTAAGGAATACATTCAATTATTGTTGACGGACAAATCAAATACATTCAAATTTGCCCAAATAATTGCTATGACTTTTACGAATAAAGCTGCTTTTGAAATGAAAAGTAGAATTATTCAAGCATTAGATGAGTTGAGTTTTCCAGATAAATATGGTAAGAAATCAGACGAATATGCGCTCTTAATTGGAAATGCTTTAGGTTTAAATCCCGAAGAAATTCATATAAGAGCCAAAATTGTTTTACAAAATATTTTACATCGGTATGAAGATTTTCATGTGCTTACAATCGATAAATTCAACCTTAAATTAATTCGATCTTTTAGCCGAGATTTAAATTTAACGACCGATTTTGAAATCATTTTTAATGAAACAGAAGTCATAGAAAAGGTCATCGACAAAATGATGAGCGAGTTGGATATTTCGGAGCAAAATCATTTGACAAAAATTATTTTTGAGTATGCTAAAAGCAATATAGAAGAAGGAGAGAAGTGGGATTTTCGCAAAAATCTAATTAAATTTTCTGAAATAATTAAAAATGAGAAATATAATTCCATAGTTGAATCTTTAATAGATAAAGATTTTTCCATAGAACGATTGAAAGAATTAAAACTTGATTTAAAACGGAAAAAAGATTATTTCATAAGTGAATGTCAAAAAGTTTATTCTCTATTTTTGAATGAAAATATTGAATCTTCTGATTTGCCTGATGGTAGCAGAACATATAATGCAATCATTCAGATTAATGCCATAAAAACAGTTCCGAATAATTTGTTTACGGATTCATTTATTAAAAAGTGTGAAACTTTAGATGTTCCAAAAGGGAAAAAATTTCCATCAAATTTAAAAACAGCACTGCTTCATTTACAGGAAATTTGGAAAAAAGAAGTTGGTAATTTTAAAGCTTTAGAATTATATATTCGGAATTATTATAACATGGCCTTGCTTCAGTTTATGGCAAAGCAATTAGGGACTATTCGAAAAGAAGAACAATTAATTCGAATTTCTGAATTTAACACATTGATCTCTCAGTTAGTTAAAAATGAAGATGCTCCGTTTATTTATGAACGTTTAGGTACGCGATTTCAGAACTTTCTATTGGATGAATTTCAAGATACATCTCATTTGCAATGGCTAAATATTGTACCATTGGTTCATGAGTCGATATCAAATATGAACAAGAATTTGATTGTGGGTGATCCGAAACAATCAATTTATCGGTTTAAAAATGGTGTTGCTGAACAGTTTATTGCGTTGCCAACTATTTACAATCCAGATCTGGATAGAGATATTCAACGGAAATCAGACTATTTTCAAAATCAAGGTTCTGTGAGTCCTTTGGAAGATAATTGGCGTTCAGCTCCTGTGATTGTTCAATTTAATAATCATTTTTTTGAGTTGATAAAAAAATCTCTTTCGGAAAATAACCAAGCATTTTATGATTCAATCTATCAAAATCCAAAAGCGAAAATTGAAGGATATGTAGAAATAATTTCTGAAGCCAAGACGATAGAAAATGATAAAAAAGAGTTTGATCATTTGTTAAATTGGATTGAAGAATGTGAAGCTGATGGCTTTAAGCGAGGAGATATTTGTTTATTAGGTGAAAGAAATAAAGAATGCAATAGTTGGGCAATATTTTTATCAGAAAAAGGGTACGACGTTGTTTCAGCTGATTCTCTTTTGGTTGGTTCAGATACTGCCGTTCAATTGACTATCAGTTATTTGAAAAGAAGACTACAACCTTTGAGTGAAAATGAAAAACGAAAATTTGCAGAAAAATATTTCAGTTATTCTTCAGCAAATAGTTTTATTGATTATAAGTCCTTTTTAAATGAATTTACTTCAGAAAGTACTGGTAAAAAATATACACGATTTAATGACATAGCGTTTATAAATCAAAATTTTAAATCGCAGTTAGACTTTTTTATGAAGTATGAAAATGTGTATGATTTGATTCAAAAATTCTTTCTATTAATGAAGTTTGATGAATTAAAAAATCCATACTTACACCATTTGGCTGATTTAGCGCATCAATACGATTTAAATAATGGACCAGATTTGAAGAGTTTTGTGGATTATTATGATTCAGAAGGACATCAATCAGCGGTTCAATTACCTGAAAGTGAGAATGCAATAAAGATCATGAGTATTCATAAATCGAAAGGATTGGAATTTCCAGTTGTTATATTACCTAATATGAATATTAGTAACAGTATTCAAGGGCATTCTAGATTTTTATTTGAAACAAATGATTATATATTGTATTCAGGTGCAAGTCAAAATTCTGAAATTGATGTGATTAAAGAGTTTACTAAAATTGAAAATGATTTGGTTTTGACAGACAGTTTAAATAAATGTTATGTTGCATTGACGCGTCCTGTTGAGAGACTTTATATTTATAATACTTTTTCATACAAAAAAGATAGTACAGAATCCGATTTTGGAGCAATTTTTAATACAACATTAATTAATTTGAATTATTCGGAAGAGACTTTTAAAAAAGTAGAAGAATCTGAAAAAATGATGATTCAAATAGGGCAAAGATGTTATAAACAAGAAAATGAAAATTTCAGTAAAGAATCTTTTTTTATACCTAAAAATGTTTCTGATAAATTATGGTTTCCAGATATTTCATTACAAGATAAAGAAAATTTAAAGGAAAAAGATAATTTAAGTGACGCACAACGCTATGGAAATCAATTGCACTTAGTCTTAGCGTCCATTAATTTTAAGGATGAGATTCAGACATCGATAGAGAATTTTATCAAATCAGGATTTGTTGAAAATAAATTTAGGGATAGAATAATTTTGGATATAAATGATATTTTCAATGACAAAGCATACCAATCATTGTTTACGAATGCTGTTGAAATATTAAGTGAACAAGATTTGATTTCAGGAGAATTCACAACAATTAGACCAGATAAAATTATCATTAGAAATGCTGAAAATCAAAAAAAATCTGGAGGAAATTCCTCACATACATCTGTAGTTGTTGTAGATTATAAAACAGGTCTTCCTCATAAGAAAATGTAGAAGCTTTTTTGTTTTACACAGCAACTAAAAATTTGGAAAAAATTCAATAATGTATTGATTTAACGTAATTTATTTTTAAAGGTATTTTTTTATTTGACTTTTCACGTAAACTGATTTATGTCATTGTAAAGCAGTATCTATTATTCGAATTTCGTATTTTATTTTTAAAACTTTGTAATGAATATAAGTCATTCGAATAAAATTTTTTATTGGTTAATTTCTGGTTGTATTTTGATTTCTATGATGGTTGTAGTTGGTGGAATTACACGTTTGACACGTTCCGGACTCTCTATTGTTGAGTGGAAACCCATTGAAGGAATTATTCCACCGCTGACAAACAAAGATTGGACTTTAGAATTTGAAATGTATCAAAAATCTCCTGAATTTAAATTTTATAATTCTCATTTTACATTAAATGATTTTAAACAAATTTATTTTTGGGAATATTTACATCGTTTAATTGGTCGAATAATTGGTCTTGTTTTTATTATTCCATGTGTGTTTTTTTGGATGCAAAATCGTTTTTCTAAAGAGATGAAAATAAAAGTGGCATTGATTTTAGTTGGTGGTGTTTTTCAAGGTTTTTTAGGATGGTTTATGGTTAAAAGTGGTTTGGTAAAAGATCCACATGTTAGTCATTTTCGATTGGCAGCGCATTTAATAACAGCTCTTTTACTTATCGCTTATATTTATGATTGCGCTTTATTTGTCAAATATCAAAATGCATATAAAACGACATTGAAAATTTCATTTTGGATTAAAATGTTTTTTGTATTAATCTTGTTTCAAATTACTTATGGAGCTTTTGTTGCAGGGTTAAAAGCTGGTTTGATGTATAACAATTTTCCCAAAATGGGAGATAAATGGATTTCAACAGATGTATTGTACGGTTTGAAAAATAAAAGGTTAATGGCGCTGATTGAGGTGCCAGCTGTTATTCAATTAATCCATCGAATTTTAGCTTTTTGTTGTTTGATAGGAGCCGTATTTATTTGGTTAAAATTGAAATTTGAAGTTCATTTTTTGAAAAAAAAGATGGAAGTAATCTTATTTTTTATCTTGATTCAAATTGTTTTAGGAATTTTAACCTTGCTTTTTGCTGTTCCAATTTATTTAGGGGTAATTCATCAAGTGATTGCTATTTTAATTGTGGTTTTAATTGTGCATTTACTTTTTCATACTTCACGCAATTGCAAACATCAGCAATGTTAGACCTATAATAAAACTAGATAAAATGGTCCATTTAACAACTAATAAAGTTACTTTTTCTTTCTTAATTATGTTTTTGATAAACAAAATGCCAAAAGCAAAAAGAAAATAGCAGAGAACAATTAAAAAATAATGGAAATTTGAAAGCATTTTGAAAGTAATTTAATTCGAAATTAAATCTTTCAGTATTGTAAAATTATGATGCAAATCAGTATAGGTTCTTACGTTTGAGAATTCAGTCTGATGTTAAAACTCTTTTGCTCCGAGGTAGTAATCCCATTAAATTGAGAGTGTATCAATAATTACACAAACATTTTTACTTTCTTTTCGACGTATAAAATAATAGCCAATAGAAAGTATAAAACCTGGATGAATGATTGAATTACCAATATTTGTAACAATTTCATCGTGCTCTTGTAATAATTCGATATTTTTTTCAGTGGTTTCACTAACCAATTTTTCGGCTGTTAGCCAGGCTAAGTCTCTAGCTTTATCAATTACAAATCCAGCAATTTTTTCGTCTGTTCGGCCTCCAATTTTATCAATTATTTTCAAGGAAGGGGAAACTTTTTCAATACGTTCTTGAACATCATCAATCATACTGGATAAAATATCCATAATTTTATTAAAATCATTATGAATTGCTGGAAGTTTATCCCCTGGAGCAACCTCAGCAGTCGCAATTGCTAAATCATAATTGATATGGGCATTCATTCCAAGTAAAAGATGTTGTAAAATAATTAAAGGTTTATTTTTTACATTGAATGCTACTTTCCAACAATAACTGATTTTTTTACCATCTTTATAGTCAAAATAGGCATCTAAATATCTTTTTGCAAAAACTACATCAAGTTTTTCCATTCGAGGACCATCTTCAAAAAAACCTTCTTTGATCTTATTTTTTACCTGAATTGTCACATCTCTATAAAGTACCGCAAAATAACCAAGTCTAGAGTTTTCAGATTTACATTGTTCAATAATATCAGTAAGTGTCTGAATTATATCGTCTATTGTATCGTATTCTCTTTTCATGCATTTGGAATTATGCACAAATTTAAACTAATTTTTTATCTTAAAACATTTACATGACCAACAATCATTTTGTGATCATCGTTTGTTTTTAATTTAAAGTTTATTTTCCATGTATAGACACCATCTTCTACAATTTTTCCACCATACGTTCCATCCCATCCAATTTTAGCATCATTGGATTCAAAAATAATTTCACCCCATCTATTGAATATTAACATGTTAAAATGAAAAGGGTCAATTCCCATTGAGAAAACTGGTTGAAATGTTTGATTGAATTTATCCCCATCTGGTGTAAATGTGTTTGGGATATAGTAGATTAATTCTTCTTCAACAGTTATTGTTACTTTTGCTGTATCTTTACATCCTGATTGAGAACTAGCTATCAATGTAATTGTATAATTTTCTGTTTCATTGATGTTGAATGTATGTTCTGGATTGATTAATGTTGAATTTGATCCATCTCCAAAGTTCCAATTATAGGAAACAGCATTTGATGAATTATTTATCATTGTTGAAATTGGATGAGATACTGAAATAACAGCAGGTGTAGGCTCAAATGATGCTATAGGCATTGCTTCAACACAAATTAGATTTGGCATTGTTAAGGAAGAGACACAACCATTTGCTGATTCACTTGTTAATGTCACATCGTAACATCCCGCAGTTGTATAAGTGTGATTTACAATTCCACAGCCATTTGCAGTTCCTCCATCTCCAAAATTCCAAACACAATTATTAGCATTTGAAGTCGTATTTGTGAATGTTACTAATAAAGGTGCGCAGCCAAAAGTTGTATTTGGGGTGAATGAAATAACAGGTGCATTTTCAACGGTTATTGTTATTGAATTGTTTAATACGGCATTACAAAAAGGAGAACTTGTCAGTGTAATTCCTAATAATGCATAAACAGTTGTTGCTGTTAATGTTCCTGAATTTACACTTGCATTTCCCGTTCCGTCTAACAAAATAGTTTGATTTGCACCCCCATTTATAGAATAAGCAATCATCGCATTTGGAGTTCCATTGAATGAAATAGAAGTATTTGTACCCGAACAAATGGTTGCATTACCAGAAATAGTTGCTGTAGGTAAAGGAAGCACAGTAATTGTAATACTTCCAGTAATTGTTTGTGTACAAGCAGGTGCTCCCGCACTAGTGATGCTTACTAAATTGTAAGTTGCATTAGCTGTTAAAGCCGCGGTTGTGACAGAAGCATTTCCAGTTCCATCCAAAGTGACTGTTTGATTAGCACTGCCGTTAATAGTGTAAGTAACAGTTGCATTGGCAGTTCCATTAAAAGAAACATTCGAAGTTGAACCTGAACAAATAGTTGCATTTCCAGAAATAGTTGCAGAAGGTAAAGCTAAAACAGTAATGATTTCACTTTCGTTTAAGGTTGAAGCACATGTAGGACTAGAAGCAAAATAA
>JACOTM010000059.1 GCA_016178305.1 Flavobacteriia bacterium
ATCAGAAAATAATTATTGGTTTGTTTACCATTTTCCTTATTGCTTATGGAGGATATGAATTAACAAAATTACCAATTGATGCCGTTCCTGACATCACAGACAATCAGGTACAAGTAATAACAGTAGCACCGTCTCTCGGAGCGCCTGATGTAGAACGATTAATTACTTTTCCAATTGAACAGGCAAATAGTAATATTCCAGGATTAAAAGAAATTCGTAGCTTTTCTCGTTTTGGACTTTCTTTAATTACAATTGTTTTTGAAGATGATGTTGATATTTATTGGGCAAGACAACAAGTTACCGAAAGACTTAAAATAGCTGGAGATCAAATTCCAAAAGGAATTGGTTCTCCAGAATTAGCTCCTGTAACGACTGGATTAGGAGAGATTTATCAATATGTGTTAAAACCTAAAGCAGGTTATGAAAAACATTTTGATGCTACCGAATTACGAACGATTCAAGATTGGATTGTTCGAAGACAACTTATCAATGTAAAAGGAGTTGCAGATGTTAGTAGTTTTGGAGGGAAGGTAAAACAATTTGAAATTGCAATTGATCCAAATGTTTTGCAGGCAAATAATATTACGATAAGTGATGTTTTTCAAGCTTTAGAAAAAAATAATGAAAATGCAGGTGGAGGTTATATTGAAAAAGAATCAACGGTATTATACATTAGAGCTGAAGGACTCATTGAAAATATAGCGGATATTCAAAATGTGTTGGTCCGAAAACTAGAAAATGGCTCTCCTTTGTTAATTAAAGATGTAGCGCAAGTTCGAATCGGACATGCATCAAGATATGGTGCAATGACATACAATGTATCAGGTGAAGTTGCAGGAGGTGTTGTTATGATGCTAAAAGGAGAAAACAGTAGTAAGGTAATTGGTGAGGTTAAAGCTAAGATTGACCAAATAAAAAAAACACTGCCTGAAGGTATTGAGCTTGAATCATTCTTAGATAGAACAAAAATGGTTGATAGCGCCATTGGAACTGTTACTAAAAATTTATTAGAAGGAGCACTAATTGTAATTTTAATTTTGGTTCTTTTCTTAGGAAATTTTAGGGCTGGTATTATCGTGGCTACGGTAATTCCTCTTTCTATGTTGTTTGCTGTCATCATGATGAATATCTTTCATGTAAGTGGGAATTTAATGAGTTTAGGAGCTTTAGATTTTGGTTTAATAGTTGATGGAACGGTTATTATCGTTGAAGCTTGTATGTTTCAGCTACATACTTCTAAACTTAGAAAGGTTTCTCAATTGGAAATGGATGACATTGTTTATAGAACTTCAACAAGAATGAGAAATGCAGCCGTTTTTGGTGAATTAATTATTTTGGCAGTTTATTTACCTATTTTTACATTGCAAGGTATTGAAGGGAAAATGTTTATTCCAATGGCTCAAACTGTTGCTTTTGCTTTGTTTGGTGCTTTTATTTTGTCTTTAACTTATGTGCCGATGATGAGTGCATTATTTCTAAATAAAAACATTTCTCATAAACAAAATATTTCCGATAAAATGATGTCTTTTTTAGAAAATAGACAACAAAATATTTTGAAAAAAGCATTAGCTATACCCAAAGGAGTGATTGGAATTGTTCTCGGATTATTTGTCGTGGCATTGTTCGTTTTTTCAAATTTGGGAGGCGAATTTATCCCTGAACTTCCTGAAGGAGATTTTGCTGTAGAAACTCGTGTATTAACAGGAAGTAATATCACCACTTCAACTGAAGCGATTACAAAATCAGCACGAATTTTACTGGCTCAATTTCCTGAAGTTGAAAAGGTTGTAGGCAAAACGGGAAGTGGTGAAATACCGACTGATCCAATGCCAATGGAAGCTTCAGATATGATGATTATTTTAAAGGATAAAAGTCAATGGAAATCTGCTTCTTCTTGGAATGAATTATCTGAAAAAATGAGTACTGTTTTGCAAGATATCCCTGGCGTTACATTTAGTTTTCAGTACCCAGTAGCAATGAGGTTTAATGAATTGATGACTGGAGCGAAACAAGATGTTGTCTGCAAAATATTTGGGGAAAACTTGGATTCGTTATCAAAATATTCTAAAAAATTAGGGAAAATAGCGGCGAAAATAAATGGAGCGAAAAACATTTACATTGAACCTATCGATGGACTACCTCAGTTAATCATAAAATATAATCGAAGTCTTATTTCGCAATATGGGTTAAATATTCAAGATGTCAATAAAGTGGTGAATACAGCATTTGCAGGTCAAAGCTGCGGTTTAGTTTTTGAAGATGAGAAAAGATTTGATTTGGTAGTTCGACTTGATGGAAATAAAAAGAAAGAATTGGATGATGTGAAAAATTTACTGATACCTGTTTCTTCAACAACTCAAATTCCACTTTCACAAATTGCAGCAATAGATATTAAGGAAAGTGTGAATCAAATCCAACGCGATGATGCTAAAAGAAGAATTATAGTTGGCTTTAATGTAGGAGATAGAGATGTTCAGAGTATGGTTGAAGATTTACAGAAAGAAGTGGAGGCTCAGTTGAAACTGCCAATGGGATATTATATCACTTATGGAGGGGCTTTTGAAAATTTAGAAGCAGCGAAAGATAGGTTGCTAATTGCTGTTCCTGTTTCATTAATCCTAATATTTGTTTTACTATATTTTGCTTTTAAATCAGTTAAAAATGGATTACTTATCTATTCGGCTATTCCTTTATCAGCTATAGGAGGGGTCTTTTTATTAGCTTTAAGAGGTATGCCTTTTAGCATTAGTGCCGGAATCGGATTTATTGCTCTTTTTGGTGTCGCCGTGCTCAATGGCATTGTATTGATTGCTGAATATAACAGAATTAAAAAAGAAGGTATGAATGATATTATTCAAATCGTATTAACAGGAACGAAACATCGTTTGAGACCAGTGCTCATGACAGCATTTGTTGCGTCATTAGGATTTTTACCAATGGCTTTAAGTAATGGGGCAGGAGCAGAAGTTCAGCGCCCATTAGCAACAGTTGTCATTGGTGGTTTGTTGATTGCAACATTATTGACTTTATTTGTATTGCCGATTTTGTATGTGATTGTTAATGGGGGATATAAATTGAAAATGAATAAAGTCAAAACGCTATTATTGATTATAGGGATTTCAGTATTTGTTAAACAAAGTATTGCGCAAACACCAATCAGCTTTCAAGCTGCTATTGATACTGCATTGGCGAATAATCTGGTACTTAAAAATGAAAAATTAAGAGTAGCGTATCAACAGCAATTAATTAAAACTTCTTCAGCTATTCCACAAACAATTCTTACGGGAGATTTTGGAAGATTAAATAGTATTTATTTGGATAATAGAATAAATATCAGCCAAACAATTGAATTTCCAACAGTTTATTCAAATAAGAAAAAAGTTTTATCTGAAGAATGTAAAAAAAGTGAATTGAATGTAAAGTTAAAAACATCAGAATTGAAAAAAGAAGTTGCTCTTGTTTTTTATCACCTCATTCATTTAGATGAAAAAAAGAATTTACTTTTAAGAATAGATAGCATTTATAGTTCATATCTTGAGAAAGTTAGATTAAAATTAGATTTAGGAGAAAGTAACATACTTGAAAAATCAACAATTGATAATCAACGGTTACAAATTGCACATCAATTAATTCAGCTAAATTCTGAAATAGAAATTGAACTTTTGCATTTTCAAATTCTATTAAATACGAATACTTTATTTATTCCAAATGTAAATAATACTCAATTGATTTTGAGTGGACAGATAGATCAACAATTAATTTATAAACATCCGAGCCTTCAAACGTTAGATGCTGATATTCAAATTGCGCTTGCGACTGTGAAATATGAAAAAGCAAAGTTAAATCCTTCTCTCATGTTGGCAGTTTCAAGCGGAACGATGTATGGATCAGGTGCGGATAATAAAGATTACACTTATTCTACAAGGTTTAATAATGCGCAAATTGGAATTGGATTGCCACTTTTCTCTGGACAACGACAAAATGTTAAAGCGGCTCAAATTTATACTGAAATTGTTGTAAATAACTTAGAAATTGCAAAACAAAATTTAGAAAATCAATTTGCAATAGTGATAAAAAAATATGAAATTCAAAAACAGATTGTAAAAGACTTGGAAGAACTGGCGTTACCTAACGGAAACTTGATTTTTGAAATTGCACAAAAACAGCTTCTAAGTGGTGAAATTAATTATTTAGATTGGGCATTATTAGTAAATCAAAGTATTGTTATTCAAAGTAATTATAAAGATGCCATTCTAAAATTAAATGAAATAGCAATAGAATTAACTTATTTATTAAACGCAGATTAATATGATTCTATCTCTTTTTGTTTCTAGAAAATCGGAAAGAAACGTAATCTAAGATCAAATACTTTATAACAATGAAAATAAATTATATCATCCCATTTTTAACACTTTTGGTAGCATGTGGAGGAAAAGAAGTTGAAACCAGTGTTGCATCAACTGCTATTGTTGCATCAATGAAAGTTAGTTTAAACAATGCTCAAATTAAAAATGCAGGATTAACATATTCAAAATTAGAAGAGAAAGAAATTTCTTCAGTTTTAAAATTAAGTGGCCATATTGATGTTCCACCCCAAAATTTAATATCTATAAGTATTCCTCTGGGAGGATATTTAAAATCAACGAAATTGTTACCTGGATCGATGGTTAAAAAGGGACAAACAATAGCTGTTTTGGAAGATCAACAATATGTTTTAATACAGCAGAATTATTTATTAGCGAAAGTAAAATTTCAAATAGCTGAAAGTGAATATACTCGCCAAAATGAATTAAATGGAATTAAGGCGACTAGCGATAAAGTTTTTCAGTTAGCTCAAGCAGAATATAAAAATGCTAAAATTAATTTACGAGCGTTGAATGAAAGTTTACAGTTAATAGGTATTAATGCAAATCGTTTAAATGAGGACAATATTTCTAAAAGTGTTACGATTTCTTCTCCTATAGATGGATACGTTTCAAAAGTGAATGCAAACATTGGAAAATATTTAACTCCGAGTGAAGTTTTGTTTGAATTAGTTAATGTGGCAGACATTCATTTAAATTTAAGTGTTTTTGAAAAAGATTTACCAAAATTAGCTATTGGACAAAAATTAATTGCTTATGATAATAATCTTGGTACAAAATATCCTTGTGAAATTATTCTTATTGGACATTCATTATCTGCCGAAAAAAACACAGAGGTTCATTGTCATTTTAATAAATACGACAAAAGTTTAGTGCCTGGGATGTATATGAATGCAGAAGTTGCGTTGAATAGTGAAAAAGCTTTAGTTCTTCCAGAAAAAGCAATAATACGTTTTGGCTCATTTGAATACGTTTTTGTTACACTTAAAAATTATACGTTTGAAATGGTAGAAGTAGAAACTGGTGCTAAAGAAAAAGGATATGTAGAAATACTAAATTATGAAAAATTAAAAGGACAAACAATTGTCGTTCAAGGAGCTTATTCTTTATTAATGAAATTAAAAAATACAGAAGAGGAATAAAAAGAAAATAGAATTAAAAATATAAAATTGAAGTTTAATTTATAATTTCATACAAAAATTTAAAACCAAATTCAAAATAAATAAATATGAACGGAGCACATTTTCATTTAGTGGTAAATCATTTACCTATCATTATTCCAATGGCAGCATTAATTGTTTTAATCGTTGGATTTATTGTCAAATCTGAAGCTGTTAAGCGGACAAGTTACTTTTTGTTCTTGATAAGTGCAATTTGTACCATTCCAGCATTTACTTCAGGTGAAGGAGCAGAAGAGTTGGCAGAAAGTTTACCAGAAGTAACGGATCATTTAATTCATGAGCATGAAGAAAAAGCAGAATCTTTTGCTTTATTCAGTTATGCTTTGGGCGTACTTTCACTAATCTCTTTATGGGCAAGCTGGAAAAAACAACAATTTGCAAAATGGCTAAGTTATTTTATTCTGTTATTAGCACTTGTTGTAATCATTAAAGGACGTGAAGTTGGTACTACTGGAGGTGAAGTTCGTCATACTGAAATTCGAAAAGGGTTCGTTTCATTAGAACAGGAAGAGGTTGAATAAAAATAAATGGCTTTCTTCCTTACCTGGAAGCTATTTGAGTTACTATTTAAAATCCCGTAAAACAGAATCGTTTTACGGGATTTTTTTGTTTTAGTCTTAGTTCGATTCAACACTGTGTGTAATACCATTTTCAGGTATAAAATTTTAATTGAGCGAAGGTTTTTACTCTAAAATCAATTTATGAAAGAATATCGATTCTGAATTAATTAATTTGACTATATATTCACCTTTTTTTAATTGTAAATCATTGATTGAAAATATTTGTTTTTCTGTATTAGGATAGAGTGGAGATGTGTACAAAAGATGCCCAATCATATCATATATTTCGATTAGACTACCCCCAGAAAATTTATTTGAATATGAAATTGTAAAATTTCCTTTTGTAGGGTTTGGAAATAGTTGAAATGAATTATCACTTAATTCGGATAAACCAACTGAATTATATGTGATTGCAATGGAAGTGTCTGAAGGACAATTATTTTGTGTGACAATTACAGCATAGTTTCCGTTTTGTGTTGCGGTGTAATTCTGGTTTATAGCTCCATTGATTATTACGCCGTTTATAAGCCATTGATTGCCTGTTGTTGCACTTGATGACATGATATTTCCAGTAATTGAAATACTTGGAGTAGGAGTCGTAAAAACAATCAGAATAATTGAGTTTGAAGTAATTGCATTTCCATTGGTTGGTGTTAATATACAAGAAACTTCATCATTATTAATGAGAGAAGAACTTGCGTAAGTTGTACCTGTACCAACATTTACACCATTTACAGTCCATTGATAAGAAGGATTCGAACCTGTATTTGTAGCAGTAGCTGAAAAAGTAACATTTGTGCCTGTACATATTGAATTGTTATCTAAAGAAATTGCAATAGCAGCATTTGAAACGGATTGATTATTACTCCATTTATATATTTGACCATTAGCTGGTTTAACAGAAATGTTATTAGTTTCTATTCCATAGTTTGCAAGAGGAGAATTAGAAGAATTGGATAAAGAATAAAAATCAGAGGCACTTTGATTGGCAATACCGATTGATGCGCTACCAAAACTTACACTACCCATTTCATCTTTGTATATAAATTCAATGTCGCCATTTGCTTCGTATAATTTTATTTGAAACGATATTACCGCCGATGTAGCACCATAATACCACTTCATTTTGGACCATTCCATCGTGAAAATTTGATTGCCAGATACACCTGATGTAAGATAATTGACATTGCCTCCAGTTGAAATTTTTAAATCATCCCATAAAGGAGCTAAAATTGGTCCAAAGCTGGTTGTTGTAAGGTTATTTGAATTATAAGAAGTGTAATTCGGTAAAAAATTTGAACCTAAAGCAAGCCAACCATTTGAATTGACAGATACTTCAGAAACAGGAGCATTGGTGCCAAAAGTAAAATTGAATCCGATAGGAATATTATTTGAAGTTACATCATCTCCTGATGACCATACATTCGTTCCTCCTATATTTGGAGTAAACACACCTGTGTTACAGGTTAAGGTGTAATTAATACTAAAACAATTGCTGCTTAAAGCAAAGCAAATAAAAGCTAAAAAGCTTGTTTTTTTGAATGGAAGAATCATATTTTTTATTTAAAATTTATATTACAAAGAAAGTTAGAGCGCATTTGAAATGAAAAATATATAGGTTGACAAAAGGTTGACAAAGTCTTTTTGTTTTCATAAGCAATTGAACCTTTGTTCCTTTCAATAACTAGAGTCAAATGGGTTTCAATGTCTTTATGGGCTTGTGTTTTAAGTCCAAAAGTCTTTCGTGTTGACTCAAAATCAATTATTTTTTTGGATGTTGTCAACTTTAAGTCAACCTTCATTATTTGATTTCGGTTTATACAATACAGACCTTTGTATTATGCTTAATCGCTCTAAATTTTTTCATCATTCGAATATGAAAATATAAATGTTCAAATATTAGCGTGAAAATATAAGTGTATAAAATTTCAATTAATAACCCAATTAATAATTGTGAATAGGATGGTTTACTGTATTTCAAAAAAGAATTTTAAAAAAAAGAATCAAAATGTTTTGTCTTTCATTCAGAAATTACTTCGTTCGAAAACAATGGTAATTCTTGTTTTTATTTTGACCTTTATATTTCAATTGCAAAGTCAAGTGACTGTTACCGGTGCAAATGCTGCTTCTAACGGAACATATACGTTGCTTAGCAGTGCTTTTAATGCGATTAATATTCAGTCCCAAGTAGGAAAAACGATAGTTGTTACAATTACTTCAAATATTGCTGCGGAAGATGGAGCAATAGCATTAGGCGCGGGTGTTTGGACAAGTTTAACGATTAAACCTTCAGGAGTAAGAACGGTTACAGGAAATGTGAGTGGATGGGGAATGTTAGAGTTTGATGGTTCAGATAATGTAACTATAGATGGGTTAAATGATGGTACAAATTCACTATCAATTTCAAATACAAGTACCAATACTTCATCAAGTACGATAAAGTATTATGACGATGCTTCTAATAATATACTTATTAATTGCACTGTTTTAGGTTCTGCTTTGGGAGATGCGGCTACCTTAGGAAGTACCGCGAACGGAGGAACCGTTGTTATTGGAGATGGAACGACAACAGGAAATGATAATATCACCATTCAAAATAATAATATTGGACCAGCTGGAGCAAATTTGCCATCGTGCGCAATACGTGGTTATCATGCAACTGCTTCTTGGTCAACATCAAATAATGGGATTTTAATTTCAGGAAATAATATTTATAACTATTTTAATGCTGGAAGCTATACTAGTTCTGGAATATATGTCGGAGCATTTAACACAGATTGGACGATCAATAATAATAAATTTTATCAAACAGCTACCCGAACACAAACAACAGGAAAAAGGCATTCTGCTATTTTCTTATCCGTTAATTATAATGCAGGTTTTGTTCAAACAGGCTCAAGTTACATTAATTCATTTACGATCACAAATAATATTATTGGATATGCGTCTTCTAGTAGTACGGGAACTTACTCAATAGTAGGTGTTTCAAATACATTGTTAGATTTAATTTATTTATGTGTTGGAGATTATAATGCATCATGCGCTACAAATATTCAAGGCAATACTATTGCAGCAATTTCCTTAACGGGGTCTCAAAGTGGAACTGAAACATCAGCTCCTTTGAAATTGATACATATTTATAAAGGGAATGTCAATGTTGGAACAACTACGGGGAATACTTTTGGAAGCCAAACGACTACGGGAAATATAGTCTATTCCACCAGTGCTGCAACTATTTCCAATATTTATGGAATTTTAGCTGACTCATACAGTACAGGTGCTACGATTGCAATTAAAAACAATACTTTCGGTTCAATAACTGCAACAAATACCAATGCTGCTCCAACTTCTTCCAGTATTTATGTAATTTCAAGCGGATCTACTGTAAATGCAATTACTTATACAATTCAGAGTAATACTATTGGTGGAACAATAGCTAATTCAATACAAAATACGACTTCAGTTGCAGCGGCAAATACAACAAATACGGTTGTCGGAATTTTTGTTTCGACCACAGCGTCTTCCATAACAGAAAATACGATTAGAAATTTAACAGCAACAGGCGGAATAGGAATAGGTTCAAACGGACCATTAACTTCTATCTCATCAGTTATTGGTATAGCTGTTAGAAATGCTTACGTTCATACAATTACTCACAATACAATTTATGCATTAACCAATACAAAAGCCTCAGATGCAACGGTTGTAACAGGTATTGAATTAACTCAAAGTGGTGCAGGTACAATTGTAAATAGAAATAGTATTAGATCTTTAACAGTGTCAAATGCTACAGGAATTATTAATGGGATTAATATTTCGAATACAAGTGCTGCGGTCAATTTTGAAAACAACATGATTAGTTTAGGTAAATTTGAAGATGGTACCACGAGTATAACTGTAGGATGTTCAATTAATGGTATAAATGAAACTTCAACAACTACTGTTGGAAATACATTTTATTACAATAGTATTTACATAACAGGAATAGGAGTTGCAAGTAGTTTAAATACGTATGCATTTTATAGTAATAAAGGATCAGTGTCAAAAACAATTAAAAATAATATCTTCGTTAATAATCGAAATAATTCAAGTGGTGCTGCTAAAAACTATTGTGCAAGAGTTGTGAATAATACAAGCTTAACAATTGATTATAATGATTATTATTTTTCAGGTTCGGGAAGCTCTTTAGGACTTTACAATGCAACAGATAATAGTACTTTAGCTGCTTGGAAAACTATTTTAGGAGGAGTCTTAGAAGCAAACGCCATTAATTTTTCACCTATTTTCATTTCAAACAATGATTTGCATTTAAATGCTGCTGGAAATTCAGCTTTGCAAGTCGCTTCTCCAATTGCAGGTTTAACTGTTGATGTTGATCCAGATTCACGAAGTGCCTCAACGCCAACTATTGGTGCTGATGAAATTCCTATTGTTTTATCTGTTTCTTTGCTAGATTTTACAGGAGATGCCATTGAACTAGTGAACAAATTAAATTGGTCAACTTCTACAGAAGAGAACTGTAATCAATTTATTATTGAAAAAAGTTCAAATGGAATAAATTGGGAAGTTTTAGCAATTCAAAAAGGTGCTGGAAATTCAACGAATATTCAAAAGTATAGTTTAATAGACAATAATCCAGAGTTTGAAACAACTTATTACCGATTGACTCAAATTGATTTTGATGGAAAAAGTAATTATTGTAAAACAATTTCTATCCGTAGAAAAGTAGAGGCAAAAATAGGGGTCTATCCAAACCCAACAAATGGTGAATTTAAGGTAGAAATTTTAAATTTAGAAGCTGAAAAATTAGTAATTACATTATTGAATTGCTTAGGTGAAGTAGTTGTAAGAGAAATCATTGAAAATCCAACTTATACCTCCTATTTAATAAATAAAGATTTGAAAGAAGGAACATATTTTATAGTCATTCAATCGAACGATGAAATAATTTATCAAAATAAAATAGTGCTAAATTTAGCGAAATATTAAAATGTTAATCGAACTCCCGTTTTCCTGAGGGGGTTCGATTCGTATTTTAAATCAGATTAGTAGATTTTTTTACCAGATATGTCAAAATAATGAATTTCTCCTTCAAATATCGTTTGGATAAGTTTATTGGGTAAGATGGTAATCTTTTCATATTTTACTTCTAAAATTAATTTGCCTGCTGAATTGTATAATCCATACAATGGCTTTTTAGATGTTTCGAAAGCATTTTTGTTTATTTGTTTGATTTCAGGGAAACTGGGAAGAGACTTTGGAAATCCATCTTTTCCAATAATTGACCAACCATTTTCTGTTGCAATTGAGGCAAAATCATTAATAAAAGGAGTCGCATTTTTGAAATGTCTGTTAAATACATCTATGAATTGACGATCAATATAAAAGTAATAATCATCCTTTTTAACACAGATATATTTATTAGTAAAATTACCAGAAACTTCTGAAAACAGAGTGAATTCTAAATTGTTTAAAAAGTCATATACGATGAAACCTTTTTTATTGGTCATCGAAAAAACATGGTCTCCATGGTAATTGATTTTACGATTATTAAGCGATGCATCTGTTAATTCTTTCCAATCTTTCGTGTATAAATGCCATTTTTTATCTGAATCTTGAAGTGAGATATATGCATCATCGTAATAATTAACATCAATAAAATTAACAACGGTTAAAATTTTCTCCCCTTCCAAATTATAAATGATTCCTTTGTCGCTGTAAATATGATTGTTGTAGAAATTAATAACTTTTTCATTTATACTCCAATTTGAAATTTTTTCAGATTTTTCATTGAAAATGGTAATTTTTTGTCCGTTAATTATTAACCATTTATTTGAATTTAAATCAATTAAAAAATGACCAGACTTTATTTTTTTGATGAGTGTTAAATCTTGATGGAATAAATAAGTGGCTTCGTCCTTTTGAGCAATGATGTAATCGTTGCAATGAATTAATTCTTTATATAAAAGGGGTAATAAAGTATCTGAATTTAAATTTAAAATTCCTTTTTTATTATTTTTTTCTACAATAAATAGATTTTCCGATATAAAATCAAGCGGGGCTAAAAATGATTGACCGATTTGATTTCCATTTACATCGTAAATAATTCGATCTTTTTTAATTTTTACTATGTAATAGCCATATTTTGAAAGTTTTACATTTTTTAATTGTTCAGCGATTAATTCATTGTTAGCGTTATAAATATTGAATTCTTGTTTAGAAGAAAAGAGGGTCATGAGTTCATTTTTCTTTTCAAAAGCGAATCGATTAAAAAGTTGATGTTTCAATGTACTATCGTAATATATTTTACCTCGATAAGGAAGTTTTACTTTGAAAATAGTATCTCCAAATTCCTTCAATCTTTCAATGGAAGCATAAACAAAGGAGATGCAAATAGTATCTTTTGTAACGACACCCCAACCTGTTTTCTTTTTGGCAATAGCTGTTTTTAAATAAAAATTAAACGTGAAATCGAAAGGCTCGTTAAAAAGAGAATCTCCATTTTTATCAAGAAAATTCCATTTTG
>JACOTM010000060.1 GCA_016178305.1 Flavobacteriia bacterium
AATCTCTTGCTGTGACCTATAGTGTAAAAATACAATTTTGAAAGCAAATCACAACTGGAAAACAAAAAAAGGCTTTAGAAGATTGCTGTGACCTATTAGTGTAAAAATACAATTTTGAAAGCAAATCACAACCGGTTTGGCTCAATTTATTAATAATGTTAAGCTGTGACCTATAGTGTAAAAATACAATTTTGAAAGCAAATCACAACAGTATTCGTGAAGCTAAAGCTGAGCATGACGCTGTGACCTATAGTGTAAAAATACAAAAACCTCGTAGTAAGCCACAAGGTCTTGCTTCAACGAATCCGCAGAATCGTTGAAGCAAATGTACAAACTTTTTTATCGTTTGCAAATAGGAAAATTTCATAAATAATTTATTTCAGATATTAAAGTCTATTTTATAACTGATTTTGATGTGGGTTTCAGAAGTAAAATGTTTTTCAAAAACACTTCTAGTCTCTAAAATTATCAAGAGAAAAATACTGTAAAGTAATTTCCTTTATTTGAGAAAAAAATGGTTCATTTTTATAAAATTTTATTACGTAAAACGCATAACGCATTTTGCGTAATAAAAATAACTATATTTGTCTTGTGAAATAGTTATGAAGTAAATTTTTGAAAGATAGAAGAGGGTGTACATAAAAAGAATTAAATTATGAAAAATCCTTTTTTGATTAGTGGTTATAGTGGTCCTGTTTATTTTTGTGATCGTGAGGAAGAGACAGGCCACATTATTCGTAATATCGAAAATGGAGTAAATACAACCTTGTTATCTATTCGTAGAATTGGAAAAACAGGATTGATTCGGCACGTTTTTTATAAAATTGAAGATCAAAAAAAAGCTTTTTGTGTCTATATTGATTTGTATGCAACACAAAACATGAATGATTTTATGAATGAATTTGCTACAACACTGGCTAAAAAATTTCCAGAAAAAAAATCGATTGGTAAAAAATTAATGCATTTATTAAAAGGTTTACGGCCCTTGATTCAATTCAACGGATTAACAGGAGAGCCTGAGATTTCGTTTGAATTTACGCAAGAAAGTCAAATTACATATTCGTTGCAAAGTTTATTTGCTTTTTTAGAGAATCAAAACATTCAAATAGTAATTGCTTTTGATGAATTTCAGCAGATTAATGAGTATCCAGAAAAAAATACAGAAGCAGTTTTACGTACAATTATTCAAACGTTAAAAAATATTCAATTTATTTTTAGCGGAAGTAGTAAGCATTTGTTAATAGATATTTTTAACAATAGTAAACGACCTTTTTTCGCAAGTACCCAAGCGATTCAATTAGGTTTTATACCAGATGATAAATATGTGCCTTACATCAAAGCGCATTTTGAACAAAACAAGAAAGAAATATCAGAAGAAGCGATTTCTTTCATATTAAAATGGACAAAATCACATACTTATTATACGCAAGTTGTTTGTAATAGAGTGTTTAGTTTTCCGAATAAAAAGATCATACTTCAAGATGTATATCGTGCATGTAATCAATTATTAAAAGAACAAGAAATTGTTTTTTTTCAATATCGGAATTTATTAACGACTGGTCAATGGAATGTTTTAAAAGCCATAGCAAAGGAGGGGAATGTATATCAAATTTTAGAAAAAAGATTTGTTCAAAAATACAATTTAGGTTCAACATCAAGTATTCAACGCAGTGTAGCTGCTTTAGTTAAAAAAGAAATGATCTATGAAGAACAAGAAGAGCGGGGGAGTTTTTATGCTGTTTATGATTGTTTTTTATCTCGCTGGTTGGAAAAATGAAATGAATAAGGTTTTCATATAGCTGGTACGAATTGTTTTAATTTTCTTTTTCAATTAATTGTTTTCGATACATTTCGGCATAGGTTCCATTGTTTTGTGAGATTAATTCATTGTGAGAACCTTCTTCTATTTTTTGGCCTTTTTCCAATACAATTATTTTTTGAGCATTTCGAATTGAAGAAATGCGATGACTAACAATAATGGATGTTCTTGTAAGATTGTCATGTTTTAAATTTGACAAGATCATTTCTTCTGTTTCTGTGTCAACGGCGGATAAGCAATCGTCTAATACTAAAAGTTTCGGCTTTCCAATTAATGCTCTGGCGATACTGATACGTTGTTTTTGTCCACCGCTTAAGTTGACACCACGTTCACCTAATAAAGTTTGAAATTTATCTGGAAAAGCCTCTATGTTATGTAGAACATGGACTTTTTTTGTGATATTCATTAATTCTTCGAGTGTTGCTTTATCATTATTTAAGCCAAATTGAATATTGTTTTCAATGGTATCTGAAAATAGAAAAACGTCTTGAGGAACGACACCTGTTTGTTTTCTAAAGGAATTTAAATTAACAGTTTTCAGGTTTTTACCATCAATGAAAATATCTCCTGAAGTTGGATCAAATTGACGCATGATTAAATTGATGATTGTTGATTTTCCACTTCCAGTTCGACCAACGACAGCAAATGTTTCATTTTTATGTATTTTAAAGCTGAGATTTTTTATAGCTTCAATCTTAGAATCAGGATAAGTAAAGCATACATTTTTAAATTCGATTTCTCCTTGAAAATCAAATGGTTCTTCAGATGGATTTGAAATTTCAGGATTTACTTTTAAAAATTCATTTATTCGTTCTTGTGAAGCTGCTGCTCGTTGATTGATGGCGGTTACCCAGCCGACACTTGCAAAAGGCCATGTTAAATTATTTACCATGATCATGAAAGCTACAATTGTACCATAAGTTATTGTATTATCAAAAGTTAATAAACCGCCTAGATAAATCGTTAATAAAGTGCTTAAACCAATTAGAAACATAATAGTAGGCATGAAAAAGGCGTTAACAATAACTAATTTCATGTTTTTAAATTTGTATAAATCAGCAGAATGATTGAATTTATTTGTTGCTTCATTTTCTCTACTATAGGCTTTAATAACACGAATTCCTGAAAATATTTCTTGCACAATAGTTGACATATTGGATTGCTCTTTTTGTACTTCAGAGCTTAATTTGTTCATTTTATTCGATACTTTATAAACTAAAAAAGACATGATTGGAAATGGAATTAAAACAAAAAAAGTTAATTGAACATTTATTTTTAACATTTCTGTTATAACAATTGAAAATAGTACAATAAGATTAATTGTGTACATGATTCCAGGCCCAAGGTATTGTCTTACTTGTCCAACATCTTCAGAAATTCGATTCATTAAATCTCCGGTATTGTTTTTTTTAAAGAAAGCATAATCCAAACGCTGGTATTGGGAGTAGATTTCATTTTTTAAATCAAATTCAATTAATCTCGAAGTAATAATGATTGTTTGGCGTGTTAAAAAGACAAAAAAACCTTTTCCAATAGATAAAAGCATGTAAATTCCACCAATTTTTAATGATAAAATCAAAATTGAGGAAAAATTTTGGGGAAGATTACTTTTTATCAAGTTATCCACCGTAGTCTTTACGAATAGAGGCATTTGTATTCCAAAATAATTCGAAATAATAATAAAAATGATGCCTAACAACATGCGCCATTTATATTTTATAAAATATTTGTTGAGATAGCTCAATGACTTCATCGATAATTTCCTATTTTTGCACTGCTTTATGCAGATAAATGCAAAAGTAAAAAAATAGACTATAAAAACGATTAAAAAACAATTGTCGACGGATATGTTTGAAGTAAAAAATATACAAGATGTTGATTTAGCCGAAAATCCGGTTATCGCACAAATGAGTCAGTTCAATCATGAACAACTTTTATTCTGTAATGATAATGCTACTGGTTTAAAAGCAATCATTGCTGTTCATAGTACTGTTTTAGGTCCAGCTTTAGGAGGAACTAGAATGTGGATGTATAAAACAGAAATGGAAGCTTTGAACGATGTGTTGCGTTTGTCTCGTGGAATGACTTATAAAAATTCAATTTCAGGCTTGAATTTAGGAGGAGGAAAAGCAGTTATAATAGGCGATTCACATTCGATGAAATCCGAAGCTTTGATGAGAAGATTTGGTAAATTTGTAAATAGTCTAGCTGGAAAATATATAACAGCGGAAGATGTTGGGATTAATACCTTGGACATGACTTACGTGAATATGGAAACAAACCATGTTGTAGGTTTACCAGGAAAAAGTGGAGATCCTTCTCCTGTTACAGCTCATGGTGTTTATATGGGAATGAAAGCAGCTGCGAAACAACAATTTGGATCTGATTCATTAGCAGGAAAGAAAATTGCAGTACAAGGTGTTGGGCATGTTGGAGGTTATTTAGTACAATATTTATCCAAAGAGGGTGCAGATATTACTGTTACAGATGCTTATGAGCCTTCTTTGAAATATGTTTCTCAAACTTATGGTACGAAAGTAGTTGGTTTGGATGAAATTTACGATGTAGAGATGGATATATACGCTCCATGTGCTTTGGGAGCAACAGTGAATGATGATACATTAAACCGATTGAAATGTTCAATTATAGCAGGAGCAGCAAATAACCAATTGAAAAATGAAGATATTCATGGGAAAGCTGTGATGCAAAAAGGAATCATATATGCTCCTGATTTTGCTTTAAATGCAGGGGGAGTAATTAATTGTTATTCCGAGGTTAAAGGTTTGTCAGCAGAATGGGCAATGGGTAAAGCTGATGAAATCTATAATACAATTACAAATATTGTGAAAAGATCATCTTCTGAAAACATACCAACATACAAAATTGCCAACAAAATGGCAGAAGAAAGAATTGAATCAATAGGTAAAGTTAAATTACCTTTGTAATATAAATATATAGAATGCTTAATAGAAGACATTTAAGAATTAAAGTTTTACAAACATTGTACGCATATTTTCAATCTAAAAGTGAAAATTTTCGCAGTACAGAAAATGAATTAATACAATCTGTTGAACGTATCTACGATTTGTATTTGTTGTTAATTTTATCTTTCGGTGAATTACATGCTTTGGCAGAATATCGACATGAAGAAAATAAGAAAAAATTAAGACCAACAGAGGAAGATTTGCTTCCAAATACAAAATTTGTTGACAATGAAATAATTAAAATTTTACTTGAGAGTAAAGCTTTAAGAAATGTTTCAGAGAGTAGAAAGGTAAATTGGGTAGGGGATGAAACACAAGAAATGTTTCGTAAAATATTTAATGTCTTACGTGAAAGTGAAACTTATTTTGAGTTTATGAATAATGGAGAAAAAAGTTTTGAAGATGATAGAGCTTTTGTAATTCAATTATTTAAGACTGAAATCGCAAATTCTGAAATTCTTTATAATTATTTTGAAGAAAAAAGTATTCATTGGATGGACGATATTGATTTAGCTTGTACAATGGTGTTGCGAACTCTTAAAACTTTTACTCCCGAAGGTCCGAATCAGATTCTTGATTTATATAAAGATGAGGAAGATGAAACGAAATTCATCAAGGAATTGTTGAGAAATACAATTTCAATGAATAAAGAAAATGAAAAACTAATAACTGATTTAACAAAAAATTGGGAATTGGATCGTATTGCTAAAATGGATATTATTTTAATGAAAATGGCAATTACGGAGTTTCAGATTTTTAATAATATCCCAACAAAAGTTACCTTAAATGAGTATATTGAAATTTCAAAATTTTACAGTACTCCTAAAAGTAATACATTTATTAATGGGATATTAGATAAAGCTATTGATGCATTAAATAATGAAAATAAAATTCAAAAAATAGGTAGAGGATTGATAAATTGATAAATTGATAATTCATTTTAAAACTAATCAAATGATAAAAACACTTTCATTATTCTTAATTTTAGTTGCAGTTACATCATGTAACGGTAATTCCAAATTAGAAGTTGGAGAAAAGACTACAATGTATGTCAAAGATATTTACGATGCTGGAAAAATTGTCAAAGGAGAATTAATTTCAGCTAAAATAACAGTAAAAAATACGGGAAATTTCCCTTTAATTATTGGAGAAGTCGTAGGTTCTTGTTCTTGTACAGTAGCTGAAAAACCAGAAAATCCAATTCAACCAGGCGAAACTGGAACGATAAAAGCAAAAGTAACAACAGAAATGGCCCATGAAGGACTAATCAGTAAATCGTTGAGAATAGTAGCAAATACAGAGCCTTCAGTTACAAATATTGTAATTAAGGCAGAAATTTTAGGTAAATAATCATATAAAATAAAAAAAAATGCAAGGAGTATTAATGATTGGAATGATGGTAGTAGTATTCTACTTTTTTATGATCCGTCCACAATCAAAAAAACAAAAAGAACTTAAAAAATTTAGAGAGAACTTAAAACAAGGTGATAAAGTTGTTACAATTGGTGGTGTTCATGGAAAAATATTAGAAGTGAGTGATTCAACAGTGTTAGTGAATTCGGAAGGAAGTAAAATTCGTTTTGAAAAGTCTGCTATTGCATCTTCAAGTGAAGACCAATTAGTTCCACAACCTTAATTAATAAAAAAAATGATAAAAGGTTGAATATGATGTATTCAACCTTTTTTAGTTTAAATTATTGAGTTCTTCATTCATTTCGAGATAAACGTTTTTTAAATTGGAAACCAAAATTGCAAAAAGCGCTGGTATTTGGTCGAGATTAATTTGTTCTTTTGAAAATTGATTGATTTGTTTTAATACTTCAAAAGCTTCACTATTTAATCGAATGATTTCAATGGACGGTTTTATTTTATGGATTATTGCATGAAATTCAGCCCATTTTTTTTCATTTAATGCAATTTGAGCATTTGAAATTGCCAACGGCGTTTCAATTACAAAGATTTGTAAAATACCTATTACAAATGAATCATTTCCAGGAGAAATGCTTTTTAGAAAAGATAAATCGCAAGTTTTCATTAGAATATGGTTTTTGTGTTTAATTAATATATGAAAACCATTTAACTAAATAAAGTTGTTTTATTAAATAGAATAGCTAGTTTTAGTTTCTATGTATTGGTAAGTACAATAATATACATAGAAAACAAATAAAGAAGACTCTTAAAATTCATATTAACTATTCAACATTCAAAATATTCATTTCAAAAGTAAGAATAGAATTAGGAGGAATATGGTCTAAATCATTTGATCCATAGCCTAGGTTTGGTGGTAAAACCATGAAAATTTTTGCGCCTGGTTTAGATTGTAATAACATTTCTTTCCAACCAGCTATTAATTCTTTTATCTGAAAAGAAACAGGTTTTTGTTGATTGTCGAAGACTGTACCATTCAATAATTTACCTTTATAAGTAAAAGATACTTTGTCATTGTACTGAATATATTCACCTTTTCCTTCTTGAATTATTTTAAAATATAAACCAGATTCAGATTTTTTACATTGAATGTTTTGTTTTTTTAAATATTTCTGAATTTGTTTATCGAAAATTTTCAAATCATCATCGGAATAAGTTTTACATCCAATCATTGAAAAAATAATAAATAATATAAAAAGAACTTTCATTTTTTTCTTATAATTTAATAGGTGTTATTGTATAACCTTCTTGTTGTAGTAAGCGAATTAGACCATTTTTTCCTCCTAAATGTCCTGCACCAACAGCTATGAAAGCTTTCTTAGTATTGACTATTTCTTTAATTTGAGGTATCCAGTTTTTATTCCTGTTTTCTAAAAAATCGGCTTCTTTTTTTTGTAAAATACCTTCTTCTTCATGAATCATTAAATACAGTGAATCAATTTGTTGGCGTTGATACATTTGTTGCATTTGCAAAAGTATATTTTTTGATTTTTCAGGAGTTTTAATTCCTTCCATAACCATTTGTGTTTGATCTTCTTTAGATAAATTATCAAATACTGCCATTTGTTGAGCAATAGTTTCTAAGCCTATGATTTCAATTTTCTTTTGGACAGCGATATTTTCAAATGTTAGCTCATACGATTCTGTTTTTCCAAAAAATTGAATTTGAGTAGCCATTTGAATTGCCACAAATGGTTTAAATTTATCAAAAGTTGATTTAAATATTTCAGGAGTTATATTCAGTTCGTTTTTAGCCCATGTTAAGATTGAATCTTTTTGTTTTTCATTAAAATAATCGAAAAAAGAACCCTCATTTAATAGTAAGTATTTTAAAACTTCTGATTGGTCTGGAATACCATTTAACTCCATTACTAAAACACTTGATTTTTCAATCAAGGATTTTAATTTATTCGGAAATACAAAATATTTTTTTTCTATAAGATGCATTGTTCCAAATAAATAACTTACTTTTTTTGAATTTGGATTTTCAATTTTCCAAAGTAAAGAGCTTTCTTTAAAAGGAAAAGGGTCTTCAGAAATAATTTTGTTTGTGAATGAAAAAATGATTAAACATAAAATCAAAGCAAAACATAAACGAAGTCTGAAGGAATGAAAAATCATAAATTAAAAAGTTATTTCAGCCAAATAATTATCATCTTTTTCATAAATTCTAGAGGCTTTCATACCACATTTTTTGGCTGTTTGAAACAAATTATCAAAATCTACATATAACCAATCAAACCATGGACCAATTTCGCCTTTATATTTCATTTGAAAACGAAAATTCCCATAATATTCACTATTTAAATCAACCCATAGAGCCCCATCTTCATCTTCGTATAAATATTTAATATCTGAAGAATCACAAAGAATTTTTCCTCCTTCGTTCAACAATGATTTACAATGTAAAAGGGTTTTTTCCAGATTTGCTAGTGTTCCGGCAATTCCTATCCCATTCATTAACATGGTAATAGTATCGAATTTTTTTCCTTGAAAATCAAAGAAATTAATTTGTTCTGAAGGAATACCTTTTTCTTTCATGTGCGCAACAGCACCTTTTGAAAAATCGATAGCATAAACATCAAGACCATTATCCATCATTTCTAAGGCATGTACTCCAGCTCCAGCACCAACTTCTAAGACTTTTCCTTTTGCTTTTTCGAGAGCAATTCTTTCCAAATCGGGCATTTCTTCAGGCTTACGGAATAATACTTCAATAATCGTAATCATCATAACTTCCCATGTCTTCTTCGTTGTAACCGTCTTCGTAGTCATCAAACCCAAGTTCATCTTCTTCTTCATCGTCAGTATATTCACCACTAAAATCATCATCTTCACTGACCGTAGCTTCTCTCGAATCTTCAGGAGGAGCCATTCCCATCGATAACACAACCTCAGGTGTTTCGGGACCTTCTTTTTCATAACCAATTAATTCAGCTAAGAAAATCCACATACGCATGAAATCATATACTAAAATAAATTTTTGATCTGGTTCAGATATGAAATCTTTGATAATTGCTTCTTTCATAACTGAAGGAATAGCATCAATAGAATCATCATCGTAAGACATATCCATTAAACTGATTTCATGTCCTTTATCCCAATCGTCATTGGAAACATAAAAAGAAGCCATTTGGTCTCCCTGAAAGCGAAAAGAAGAAATAATAGCTTTGTAAAAAGTTTCAAAATTCTCTGTGTCTTTAATGAGAATATCTCTAAAAACCTCATTTTTTTGTTCAGAATCGAGTAGAACTCTAAATTTTAATCCCGGCATTTTGTATTATTTTTTGTCTGATGTAAAGATATTATTTTTTGGCATTTGAAAATCATTTGCAAGACTTAAACCTAAATCTTTTCCAATAATAAACATTTGTTTGAGGGCTGCATCAAATTCATTGGGAATTATCCCTTCTAAGATTGCATCTTTAATCGTTGTTTTTATTACTCCAATTTCGTTGCATGGTTTTAAGTTGAATGCTTTCATAATTATTTCTCCAGAAATTGGAGGTTGAAAATTTCGAATTTGATCTTTTTCTTCAACTTCTTTTAATTTTTGGGTAACTAATGCAAAGTTCTTTTTGTATTTCTGAACTTTGATATCATTTTTAGAAGTAATATCAGCATTGCATAGAGTCATTAAATCTTCAATATCATCCCCAGCTTCAAAAAGCAATCTTCTTACAGCAGAATCTGTAACGTTTCCTTTGACAAGAGCAATTGGTCTTAAATGTAAGCGTACTAATTTCTCAACATACTTCATTTTTGCATCTAATGGTAGTTTTAGACGTTTAAAAATCCGGTAAGTCATACGTGCGCCTAATTCTTCATGCCCATGAAATGTCCAACCTATTTCTTTGTCAAATCTTTTTGTGGGAGGTTTAGCAATGTCATGCATAATAGCTGCCCATCGAAGCCAAAGATTATCTGTATTTTCAGAAATATTATCTAAAACTTCTAAAGTATGGTAAAAATTATCTTTATGTGATTTTCCATCGATGGTTTCAATTCCTTGAAGTGCAATCATTTCAGGGAAAAATTGATGTAAAAGCTTGGTCGAATTCAAAAGTTTAAAGCCTCTAGAAGGCTCATCTGCTAGAATTATTTTATTAAGTTCGTCAATGATGCGTTCTCCTGAAATAATACTTAATCTTTCGGCATTTCTTTGTAATGCACTTAGGCTTTCGATTTCTATTTTAAATCCTAATTGAGTCGCAAAACGAACTGCTCGCATCATTCGCAATGGATCGTCACTATAAGTGGTATCTGGTTCTAGAGGTGTTCGAATGATTCCTTTTGCTAAATCATCCAAACCATTGAAAGGATCAATTAATTGACCAAAATTATCTTGATGCAAACTAATTGCAAGTGCATTTATTGTAAAATCACGACGATTTTGATCATCAGCTAAAGTACCATCTTCTACAATTGGTTTTCTAGAATCTTTACGGTAAGATTCTTTGCGAGCACCTACAAATTCGACATCAATGTCTTTGTATTTAAATTGAGCAGTTCCATAATTTTCAAAAAAAGAAACTTTAGTGACTCTTAGTCTGGTAGCTATTTCTTTAGCAAGGCCTAAACCACTTCCAACAACAACAATATCGATGTCTTTTGAAGGTCTTTCTAAAAGTAAATCTCTGACAAATCCACCAATAACATAGGCTTGTAAGTTATGATCTGTGACAACTTGAGAGGCAACTTTAAAAACCGGATGTTGAAGATGTGATGCGTAATTTTTTGTTTTCATTCTATTTACAAAGGTACTGATTTAGATAAAATTGACATGAGTTCAAAGAAATAATTTTAACAAAAGTAAATTTAGAAGATAAAATAGGAGTTGATTTATTAGTTGTAATTATTGATTTTTATCATTTTATCTTAAAAATATAGTTGTTAATTTTGTAAATTTTTTACACATTAAATGATTGTTAAAATCATTGGTTTTGATTTAATTATTTGATAATAAGTTATTTGATTATTTTTAGATGTTTGTTTTATCAATTTACTATTAAATCGTTGTTAATAAAAAGTTATCTAAATATCTGATTATTAATATTAATTTAATAGTTTTGCCTAAAAATTTAAAATATAGTTGTAAAATCATTGATATTATGTCTAAACCACAAATTGCTTTTCAAATTTTCATCCTGTGTATGATTCATTCTATTTCTTTAGCAAATGATCGCTATTGGATTGGGACAAGCGGAGGAGATTGGAATACACCTTCTTATTGGTCTTCAACGCCAGGTGGAGCGACGGATAATATTCTACCAACTTCATCTGATGATGTTTATTTTGATGAAAATTCTGGAAATGGAACAATAACGGTTAATTCAAATGAGATTATTTCAAATTTAATTTTTACAGTAAATTGCCAAGCGCTAATATTAGATATTTCATCAGGTGAATTAATAGTTCAAAATGATTTATTAACACAAACAAATTCAGTATTTGAAACAGTTAAAACATCAGGTGGAATATTAACTGTACAAGGAAATGCATATATCTATGGTGGTTTTTTAGTTGGAGAATTAGGTACTATTAATGTGTATGGTTCGTCTGGATTATTGATTGGAGATGTAGATAGTCCTGGTAAAGTTTATTTCTCTGGAGCAACCATAAATATTGGAGATAATTCGGATGAATCTATTAGATTGGTTAATGGTTCTGGATGTTTGAATATTTCAAGTGGTGTAGTCAATGTTAAAAATCATGTAGAGTCGATTACTGGAGATTCAATAGTTGTTTTAGGTGGAATATTAAATGTTGGTGCGGGTACAAATGTTTCAGGTTCTTCAACTAATGTTATGTTTCAGTGCAATGGTACAAATGTTTTTTCTGGAGGAGTTGTTGATATTCAACATGTTCCAAGTAACGGTTTAGGTACAGCAATGGCAATCTTTAATACAACAACATCAGCAACTGGCGGACTTATTAAGGTAACTGCTATCAATGCAAATTATAAAATTTCGCCTAAAAAAGTATTTAATTTAGAAATAAATAGTTTAGGAGTGGTTGCTACATTCATTGCTTCGTCCACTTTGTATAATAATTTAACAGTAACTAATGGAACAGTAAATTTGAATGGTTATGTTGTCACTACAACAAATATTGTGTATTTGAATGGAGGGATTTTTCAAGCTAATTCAGGAACTTTAAATATTAATGGGAACAATATTGTTTTATCTATTGCTGGTGGAACAGCAAATTTTGGAGGAGGAACAATTAATGTCGGTAATGGTGTAAATGAATCAATTTATTTGTATTCGGGTTCGCTAAATATTAGTGCAGGAACTATAAACGTGAAAAATTACGTTCAATCCGATTTAGGTTCAAATTTGAATATTTCGGGAGGTGTTTTCAATATTGGTACAGGAGGAACAGTATCAAATTCAACAACATTTAAATGCGATGGAACGAATACTTTTACAGGAGGAACAGTCGATGTTAAAAAAGTATTGGCTGGAGGTTCTAATAAAGCGATAGATATCAGTGCAAATTCATCAGCAACAGGAGGTTTGATAAAAATTACAGCTACCAATGCGAATTATCAAATGTTACCAAGAAAGATTTTTAATATTGAAATAATAGCTACAGGTGTTACCGCAACTTTAGTTTCAGATATGCAAATATTTGGAGATTTTCGGTTAACGGACGGTTCCTTTGCCAGTCAAAATGGATTTACAGCGACATTTGCTGGGAGTGTAGTTCAAAATATAATTGGATCAAGTGCTGATTTAATCAGTTTTTACAATTTGACAATGGACAATGTAAATGGATTGGTGATAGCTCCTGTTAGTGGAATATTTACAACTGTATTAAATAATTTAACATTTAATAACGGAACTATTACGATTGGGAATTATAATTTAAATATAGGTGCGTCAGGTGTAAGTGGTAGTATAATTAACTCGAATAGTTCTAAGTTTATTATTACGAATGGAACAGGTGTTCTGAAACAATTTGAAATTGGAACAAGTGCAAGAACAAGTGTTTTATTTCCGGTAGGCTTTGATAATTCAAGTTATTCTCCACTATTGATAGATGTAAGTGGTTCTTCAACAATAGATAATTTTTCTGTAAGGGTGATTAATGAAGTGTTGCATTATGCTTATTCGGGTGTGGTATATAATTCTGGGGCTGTGGACCGTACTTGGTTTGTAACAGAGGGAGTGAATGGTGGATCAAACAATATATTAACTTTTCAATGGAATTTGGCAGATGAATTACCTAATTTTAATCGTTCAAATATAGATATACGAATTTGTCCTTCTAGTTGGACATCTATCCAAACTGAAAAGTTAAACGGTTCAAATCCATATAAAGTAAGTACTGGGGTGTTAAGTTCTTTTTCAGAATATGCACTTTTTGATGCGGTAGTTTTAGGATTAAATCAATTAACCTTTGATGTTGAACAAGAAAATGACAAGGTAAAACTGAATTGGAAAACTGATGTTGTTCAAAGTGAAAATTATTACATTTTATCAAAATCATCTAATGGTTTTATTTTTAATATTTTAGAAAAAATAAACGGTGATAAATTAAATAATGTTTATTTAGATGAAAATGAGTTGTTTGGAGTTATTTATTATCAATTAGAATTGTTCAATCAAAATGGTGAATTAATTGCAAAAGAAATAAAGTCAATTAATTTTGAAAATAAAATAGATGATTTAAAATTATATCCAAATCCATTTATCGGTAGAGAATTGACACTCTGTGTTCAGGATGAAAATGATATTATTTTATTGAAAATCATGAATTTAACTGGCGAGATAATTTTTCAAGATAATTTTCAAGTAGTAGATTCAAAGATTTCATTTTATCCAAATTTAAAATCTGGAATTTATATTGTAAGTGTAATCAATTCAAAAAGTCAGCAGTCAATTCAATTGATTGTTGAGTAATGTATTAATTGAAACTCCTATTTTGTAAATTATAATTGAAGTTCTACCATAAAATTGTGTTTTTTATACATTGTAACTTTGTTTACTTGAATATGTTATTTGAGTAAAAAAATAGATAATAATAGGTACTTTTGTATTTCAAATTATAAAAATAATGAAGTTTTATTTCTCAAAATATCAAGGTACAGGCAATGATTTTGTGATGTTGGATAATTTGAATGGAAATTATAATTCAATAACAATTCAACAAATTCAACAAATATGTGACCGACGATTTGGAGTTGGTGCAGATGGCTTGATTAAAATAAATTCTTCAAAAAAAGCAGCTTTTGAAGTTGAATATTTTAATTCTGATGGATCTAAAAGTTTTTGTGGAAATGGAGCAAGATGCGCTGTGGCTTTTGCGGAAACACTTGGGATTGATATTTATGCTACAACTTTTGATGCAATTGATGGGCTGCATCATGCTGAAAAAAAAGAAGGAGTAATTGCGTTGGATATGCTTGATGTAGCATCTTTTGAAAGGATAGGAAATGATTTCAATATACACACAGGATCCCCGCATTATATCCGATTTGTAAATGATTTATCTGAAAGTGATATTGTCTCATTTGGGAGGGAAATCCGATATTCAGATAAATTTGTTTCGGAAGGAATCAATGTGAATTTAGTTCAAGAAATAGCGTCGAAACAATTAATAGTTTATACTTATGAACGAGGTGTGGAGGATGAAACTTTGTCTTGTGGAACAGGGGTAACAGCAGCCGTTTTAGCGTATGGAATTCAAAATGATTTATTGAATCAAAATACTGTGAATGTAAAAGTTAAAGGTGGTGAATTAAAAGTTTCATTTAATCAGTTAAAGCATGGCGTTTTTCAAAATATACAATTAATAGGTCCTGCTCATTTTGTTTTTAAAGGAGAGTTGAATGTATAGTTTTGAATTTGAAAATATTACTCCAATTACTTCGTTTCAAGTAGAAAATTCATTATTTGAACAAGGAATTTATTTATGGATTTGGCACGCGAATAAAATACCTCCGCATATTGGGATTTCTGAAAATGGATGTTATTACAGTTTAAAAGTTAATGGAAAAGATGAAGGGTTGCCTTTAAAAAAAGTGAAAAATATTATAGTCGCTAAAAAAATTGGAGTTTTTATTGTAGAATTAAAAGAAGATAATTTGATTAAAAATATTCCAAAAACATTTTCTTTATTTGAAAAAGCAGTATCTAATCAAACTTCTTGTTTAACTCCAATTCAAGAGTTGTTAGGATTTTCGGGGGAAAGAATGATTTTAGCTCAATTGTTGAATAAAATTCGAAAAAATAATACTTTAGGAGAAGTTTTTAGTATAAATTTGGAATGTGATTTTAATGGAATATTAGCTTATGGGAATGATGAAATTGAAGCACGATTGAAACATCTTGAAAATGTTAAAAGGAATAAAGGTTTATATTAGAACAGTGGAACCAAGTGATGCCACAAAATTATTGTTGTGGGAAAATAATGTCACTAATTGGCGGGTATCTGATACTGAAGTGCCTTTTTCCATGTATGACATTAAGAATTATATTGAAAATCAACATAATATACGATCAACAGGTCAACTACGTTTTATTATTTGCAAAACAGAATCTGATGAACCTGTTGGAGCAATAGATTTATATGATGCTAATTTTAAGCATGGTAGAGCTGGCGTTGGAATTTTGATTGGTGAAATTGATGACCGCTCAAATGGATACGCAACCGAAAGTCTGAATTTACTGAAAGAATATGCTGAAATTGTTTTAGGACTTCATGCCTTGTATTGTTCAATTCATGCAGATAATGAATCAAGCATCCGTTTGTTTGAAAAATGTGAATTTGAGAAAATAGGAATTCGGAAAGAGTGGTATTTAGAAAAAGGGAAAAGAATAGACGAAATATTATATCAATTATGTTTAAAAAAATAGCTATTGGAGTTGCAATCGTTGGCGTTGTTGGAATTGCATTAACCTACGATAAAATTGGAGTGTTTTTAGATGGAAGAAAATCAACCTTAAATTCTACGGAGGAAGCGTTTTATTTCAATAATCAAGGAGGACTGGAAGGGTTAGCGCAATTGCTTATAGAAAAGAAAATTATTGACGATAAGGATGCTTTTTTGAATGTTGCAAATTATAAAAAGTTGACAAAAGAACGCTTGGCAGCAGGTAAATATATGATTGAAGCAGGAGAATCATATCGAAATTTATTGAATGGATTTACTTTAAATGGAAATGGAAATGGAAATGCAGAAGTAGAAGTTGATGTAACTTTTAATAATTGTAAAGATATTTATCAATTGGCAGGGAAAGTTTCAAAATGTATTATGTTGGATAGTACAAAATTGGTGAACTATTTAACGGATGGAAGTACATTAGAGAAATTTGGTTTTACATTAGAGCAAATTCCGGCTTTATTTTTACCGAACACTTATAAAATGTATTATGATACAGATGAAAATCAATTTGTTGATAAAATGGCAAAGGAATTTAAAAACTTTTGGAATGCAGATAGATTAGCAAAAGTGAAAGCAATTGGATTAGAATCTCCTTCGCAAGTCGTAACTTTAGCTAGTATTGTTTATTCCGAACAATCAAAAAATACGGATGAATGGCCAATAATTGCAGGTTTATATTTGAATCGAATTAAGCAGGGAATTAAAATGCAATCTGATCCGACTTTTAAATTTTGTTGGGGAGACGAATTAAAAGGTGTTCAAAGGCTGCTTGCAGTTCATAGAGAAATCGATTGTCCTTATAACACGTATAAAATTAATGGCTTACCTCCGGGACCAATTTATATACCTGCTACTGCTGTTGTAGATGCATGTTTAAATAGAGCTGATGTGGACTATATTTATATGTGCGCAAAGCCAGATTATTCAGGAAGGCATAATTTTGCAGTTTCTGGAGTGGAACATACTAAGAATGCGACTGTTTTTCAAAATTGGTTAGCAAAAGAACTTAAAAATCAAGGAAAATAATGTCTATTAAACGAAGAACATTTTTTAAATGGGGATTAACGGGTGCGGCTTTAAGTATTGTTAAGCCATTGAAAGCAGCTGAATTTGTTGATCAATCATTTCTTGTAAAGCAAACAGGTCCTATTGTGATTTCAACATGGAATCATGGGTTACATGCAAATAATGCTGCGTGGGAAGTGCTTGTAAAAGGCGGAAAATCTTTGGACGCTGTTGAACAAGCTGCAAGGGTAACTGAGTCTGATGTAAAAAATAGAAGTGTTGGGATTGGTGGAATGCCTGATAGAGAGGGACATGTAACTTTGGATGCGTGTATAATGGATGAACAATCTCGCTGTGGTTCAGTTGCTTATTTAGAAGGAATAGCTCACCCAATTTCAGTAGCACGTAAAGTAATGGAATCAACACAACATGTGATGTTAGTTGGTGATGGAGCACATCAATTTGCAATTGAAAATGGTTTTGAAAAAATAAAAACACCTGTTCCTGAGGTGAAAGCAGCATATAAAAAATGGAAAAAAGAAAATAAAGATTTATTTAAAAAGCCTGAAATAAATCACGAAAACCATGATACAATTGGGATTTTAGCATTAGATGCGAAAGGGAATTTGAGCGGAGCGTGTACAACAAGTGGTTGGGCGTATAAATTACCCGGGAGAGTAGGTGATTCTCCAATCATTGGAGCTGGTTAGGTGCAGCTGTTGCTACAGGATTGGGAGAAGCAATTATTCGAGTAGCAGGAAGTCATACAGTTGTAGAATTGATGCGCCAAGGTTTTTCGCCTCAAGAAGCTTGTCAAAAAGCGGTAGAACGAATTATTTCAAAGCATAAAGATATGACTGGTTTACAATGTGGTTTCTTAGCTTTAGATAAGTATGGGAATGTAGGAGCATACTCTACTTACAATGGATTTAATTACGCATTGAAGACTCACAAAGAGGAAGGTATGATTGATGCAGGGTTCAACAGGAAGTGGTGAAGTATAAAAAATAGTTTGTTTTCCAGAAAAATAATCTTAAATTAGATTAAAATTTAATCAATTTGTATTTCATGTTTTAATGAAAACATGAAAATCATAATAAATTTAGACGTTCGTAATGCAGGTTGAAATGACAATAAGTATAAAATTGATAATAGGATGAAATTAGTTTATTTATTTTTAATGATGTCTTTTTTAGGAATATCCCAAACAACTGAATTGAATTGGTCTATTTTTCATCCAATAAAAAAAAAATGGCTTGAATTAGGGGCAAAAGGTTCTGTTCAAGAAGCGTTAATTCAATCAGGTGAATTACCCGACCCATTTGTAGGGATGAATGAAGATAAATTTGCTTGGATCGAAAATTATAAATGGGAATTTGTCTCTAAATTATATTTAACAGAACAACAATTAAAGTCAAATTATTTAGAGTTAGAGTTTCCAAATGTGGATACTTATGCTGAAATATTTGTCAATGGGATACAAATATTAAAAACTGAAAATGCATTTCATCCTTATTCTAGTCAAATTAAAAATATTTTGAGATTAGGATATAATGAAGTAAAAGTAATATTTACACCTCCTATTTTATATCATACAGATGAATATAAAAATGAAAAATATCATTTACCAGCAACGAATGATGTGCATCCGACAATAAATATTGCTCCTTATACTCGAAAACCTCAATATCAATTCGGTTGGGATTGGGCACTACGAATGAATACGATTGGATTTTGGAAACCTATTGTTTTACATTACTACAATGAAAGTAGAATAACTGGAAAAAATTGTATAACAAAGGAGATTTCAACTATTGATGCACTAATGGATTTTGAGCTATCATTTAGTACGAAGTTGCATGGGAAAATTACATGGAAAAGTCATTTGTTTGGTGAAGAAATTATTGATGTAAGTAATGAAAGTAGAATTAAACGTACATGTAAACTTCAAAATCCAATATTATGGTGGCCAAGAGGTCAAGGAGAGCAGCATTTATACACGGATAAATGGACTTTGTACAATGAAAAAGGAGATCGAATAGATGAAATTTATGTCAGTTTTGGTGTTCGAAAAGCAGAATTGATTAATGCACCAGATGAATGGGGAACGAGTTATAAAATAAAAGTAAATGGACGTTCAATCTTTTGTAAAGGAGGAGATTATATTCCACAAGATATGTTTCCTGCAAGGGTTACAGATCATGCAATTATCAAAATTATTTCAGATATTACGGCATCGAATTTTAATATGATACGAGTATGGGGAGGAGGATATTACCCCGATGAAGCTTTTTACGATGCATGTGATGAAAATGGAATTATGGTTTGGCAAGATTTAATGTTTGCTTGCGCGATGTATCCTGGTGATTCATCATTTTTAGAAAATGTAAAACAAGAATTTGAATATCAAATACCAAGAATTGCCTCTCATGCTTCCTTGATTTTATTTAATGGAAATAACGAAGTTGAAGTTGCTTGGAGAAATTGGGGGTTCCAAAAAAGATATGGTATATATGGTGAAGACGCTAAATATATTGAAGAATCCTATCGAAAATTATTTAAAGAGTTAGCTCCTTTGGTAATTAAAAGTTTTACAAATTCACCTTATATTCATACTTCTCCCTTAAGTAATTGGGGTAAAGATGAGTTTTTTAATCATGGAACGATGCATTATTGGGGGGTATGGCATGGTAAAGATCCTATTGAAGATTTTGGTAAGAAATCAGGTAGATTTAATGCGGAATATGGGTTTCAATCATTCCCAGAGTTTTCAACATTAAATACTTTTTCAATTAGAGCAGATTGGAATTTAGATTCTGCCGTGATGAAACATCATCAAAAAAGTTATGTAGGAAATGGTATGATTTTAAAACAAACTAGAAGATTGTTTGGTGAACCGAAATCATTTGAAGAATTTGTTTATTTATCTCAATTAACACAATCTGAGGCTATAAGTATTGCTATTGCGGGACATCGAACAGGGATGCCGAAATGTATGGGGACTTTGTATTGGCAAATAAATGATTGTTGGCAAGCTCCCACGTGGTCAAGTATAGATTATTTTGGAAATTGGAAAAAACTACAATACACCGTAAAGGAAGATTATGAAGATGTAGCGGTGTTAGCAAAAATACAAGAAATAGGAAAAGAAGATTATTACCTTGTGTCTGATTGTCCAAAACAATTTATTTGTAATTTGAGTTATAGTGTTAAAAAATTAAATGGAGATGTGATTCTGGAAAATATAGTTGAATACCAATTAGAGCAAGGGAAAGTTCAAAATGTTTTTAATGAGAGTCAAAAGAAAGAATTAATGAATAATAATTATGTGGTCCATTTTGAATGGAATAATTCAGATGGTAAGAAAATTGAAAGAGATTTTTCACATATTCATAAATTTAAATTACGGGCAAATAAACAGGATATAAAAACAACATTTATTTCAAATGATACGATTAATAAAGTGGCTGTACTTGAAATTGAAAATGCCGTTTTTATTCAAGATTTTTGGGTGACATCTATTAAGTTAGGAATGACTTATTCAAGAAATTTTATAGACTGCTTACCTGGAAAACACCAAATTACTATTCAGTATCAAGATTCGATTAAGCTTGAAGATTTAATATATTATTGGAGATAAATTTTTATTCTCGAACGATTACAATATTCTTATTTGTTTTGAAGTTTATATTTGAAGGAAAAAGACTTAAAATATTGAAATCATAATAAATTTAGAGTTATTTATTCAAAAGAGACAAGTTTTTTAATAATAAACACTTATTTAGCTTTGCTGAAATTTTATTTTTTAAAGATTTTAAGAATTTTGAGCGGAAAAGACTTAAAATATGAAAGATATAAAAAAAAATGATTGATTCTAAAACCAATATACGATGAAATTAAGTGTTTTGATATTATTTATGACAGTTGTTCTGCAAAGTATGTCTCAAGAATTAGTAGAGAAAAAGCATACGGGAGAGTTGAATGTTGGAGTTCGTTCAACAACAAGTTTTTTTGATAATACAAATGATGGGCATCCAGGAATGGGAACAGGGGGTAATTTTAGAATTCGCTTAGCAGATAGAGTGAATACTGATTGGTTTGCAGATTATATTTTTTCAATGAACAAATATTTGAAAAGAGCTGATTATCATATCGGTTGGAGTGTAATGTTTTACCCTTTTAATGTTCAAAATAAAGGATTTAGACCTTATGTTCTTGCAGGTCATTGTTTTGATTATACGGTATTAACACAACTTTCAAATAATACCAATACCGCCAATCGATGGAGTTCTGCTATACAAGGAGGATTGGGAACACATTATTATTTTACAGAGAGACTAGATTTTGTTTTTCAAGCACAATATATGATGCACCTTGGAACACATTTAGAAACAGTAGTTACAAATTCAAATGTTCATTTTTTAAAAGAAAAAGGAACTTTAGCAGAAGGACATTTATTATTGACAGTTGGTATTAATTATAATTTAGGAAAATTATGGAAAGGAAAATAATTTGTTTTTTAATATTATTTGTTTCATTATCAATATATTCTCAGGAGGTATTAAAAGGTGAAAGAAACGGATTACTTAAAGCTACAGCTTCGTTTTATCCTTCAAAATATATCAATAGCAATTTGAAGCAAGATTATTTGGGAGGGAATGCAGAATATTTTTTTCATGATAAATTTTCATTTAGAGGAGATGTTTTTCAATCACTAAATGATGTTCAGAATACAAGTTTTTCAATGTTAGGGGCTACCAAATTAACTTTTGGATTCAATAAACATTTTTCGAAAGGAAAGTGGAGTCCATTTGTAGGTATTTACACAGGAGTCTCTCGATTAATTGAAAAGTCAACTTTACCTTCATTTGCCGAAATGCTTCCCCAAGTAGAATTACTCCCTGTTTCAGGATTGATGGTTGGGACACAGTTTTATTTTTATAAATATTTTCATTTTTATATTGAAACACGATATACGCATCAAATGAATCCTTTTAGAGAAGGAAAATTGGATGATATTTCATTTACAGCAGGACTTGGTTTTCAACTTTCTACTAGAAAACATTAGATCTGTAAAAATTTGATTATCAATTTTTTATATCGTTAAGATTAGGAAATAGAAGAAGAACTTACACCGTTATTATTTCACATTTCATCAAACCATCTCTATCAATTTCAGTTAATTTCACTGATTGAAAAGTATTTGTTAAAGCCTCATTGAAAGGAGTTTTAACTTTTACATAATTTTCAGTAAAGCCAAACATCATTCCATCATCTTCCTCATGTTCAAATAATACAGTTCGAATAGCATTTAAATTTTGTTCATAAAAAGCACGCTTCTTTTTATCAGATAGAATATGTAACATCTTACTACGTTCTTTTCGAATGTTCATAGGTACTGACTCTCCAAGTTTGATGGCTGTAGTATTCGCACGTTCTGAATAGGTAAAAACATGTAAATAGGAAATGTCTATATCTTTAAGAAAAGTCATCGTTTCCATGAATTCTTCCTCTGTTTCTCCTGGAAATCCAACAATTACATCAACGCCAATGCAACAGTTTTTATCTAATGATTTTATTTGTTCAACTCTTTCGGCATATAATTCACGTAAATATTTACGCCTCATCGCTTTGAGTAATCGATTGCTTCCAGATTGTAGCGGAATATGAAAATGCGGTACAAATCGAGTCGAATTTTTTAAAGAAAACTGAATGATTTCATTTGATAACAAATTAGGTTCAATCGATGAAATTCTAAAACGATCAATACCTTCAACTTTATCTAATTCCTTCACTAAATCAAAAAAAGATTCATTTCCTCCTTGACCAAAGTCGCCAATATTTACACCTGTTAAAACAACTTCTTTGATTGTTGTTTCAGCAATTTTTTGAACTTCTTTAATAGTTGATTCAATAGTAGCGTTTCTACTAGCTCCGCGTGCTAAAGGAATGGTACAGAAAGTACAGAAATAATCACAACCGTCTTGTATTTTCAAGAAGGAACGTGTTCGGTCTCCATAAGAAAAAGCAGGAACAAATTCTTTGGTATTTTTAATATTTTCAAAAGAAATTTTTGCAATTTCATTTTTTGATTCAACTTTTTCGAGATGTTCAATAATATTGAATTTATCATTGGCACCTAAAACTAAGTCAACTCCAGGTATTTTACTTATATCTACAGGCTTAAGTTGAGCGAAACAGCCAATTATAGTGATAAAAGCATTGGGATTTATAGAAAGTGCTTTTTTAACAAGTTGCTTACATTTTTTATCTGCATTTTCAGTTACAGAGCATGTGTTAATTACATAAATATCAGGGTGCTCTTCGAATTCAACTTTTGCGAAACCAGCATCCTCAAATAAACGAGAAATAGTTGAAGTTTCTGAGAAATTTAATTTACAACCAAGCGTATAAAACGCAACTTTTTTATAGTGTACCATAATTAAGTACAAATTTAGCTAGAATAGTTTTTTAAACAAATATCTCTAATAGGATATTACGTTAAAATTTTAAAACGGGAATGTTTTTATTGTAATTATCATGATTATCAGTTATATTTGTTAAGTAAACTAAAACGATTTATGAAACTACTGCTAACGATATTCGTATTCATATTTACGCTTTATTATTCCATCGCGTGTACGCATACAATTCGGTTAACAGATACTTATGGTGATGGTTGGAATGGAGGCCTAGTCAAGGTTCAAGTTAATGGTGTAGATGTATTAACAAGTGTTGGGTCCACTTTTACTAGTGGCTATGGACCTGTAGATTTAACTTTTAGTGCTAATCAAGGGGAAACAATTACAGTTATAAGAACAACGGATGGCTCTTATCCTTCAGAAATGCGTGTTCGAATTATTGATGGAGTAGGAATGGATGCCTTAAGTATTATTCAACCAACAACAGGGGCAGGTGTTTCATGTACAGCAAATTGTACAGCTCCAACTGCACCAGGAGGTGTTTATGTTGGATTACAAACATGGATGAAGGCAAATAGTGGTATAACAGGCACAACTCCAATAACAGCAGTGAGTAATCAATATTCCAGTGGATCTGGTATTAGTATTCATGGTTCTCCAAATTTAGAAAATTCAGCTACGACGTATAATTACAATCCTTATATTGATCTTACAGCACCTGTATCAACTTTATCTGATGGTTGGGGGACTACAAGGCAATTTTTATATCTAACAAGTTATAGTGCTATGAATGGAATAGATTATGTGGCTCTTTTTTGGACTGCACATCTAACCGATTTGACACGTGAAAATACACATTTGGCAACAGTTGAAAATGTAACGAATGGCTCGCCAGGAAATGGAACAATGCATGGTTATGACATTGGAAGCAATGCAGGTATAATGGATGGGGGATATGATGCTGCTGATTTTGGAACGACTGCTGCAGCTAGTACATGGCAACGAAATGGAAGTGATCTCGCATATAATGCAGCGCATACTTCTATAAAACAAATAATTTCTGCACGTTGTACTTCTGGAGGAAGTACAACATTGAATTGTTTTTTTGGAGGGCAGAGAGATCAAGTTGACCCAAACTCATTTGCAGGAAATCCAAGAGATTGGAAAGGACCTGCAGCTGAATTAATTGGCTATACTTCCACAATAACTGCAACTGAAAGACAAAAAATTCACACCTATTTGGCTGTTAAATATGGCGTGACACTTTCAACAGATTACTTAAGTACTTCGGGTTCTACTATTTTTTCTACAGCTTCACCTTATAATTCTAATATTATTGGAATTGGCAGAGATGATGCAGAAGCTTTGAATCAAAAACAGTCGCACAATGATGACGATTCAGTGCGAGTATATATCAGTAGTGTTGCTGCTTCTAACAGTGCCAATGGAGGAACTATATCAAGTGATATATCGTATTTGATGATTGGAGCAAATACAGGGGTGTTATATACTACAGCTGCGGCAGATGCTGAGATTCCAGGAAGTTGTAGTTTGTACACACGTATGGCTAGAGAGTGGAAAGTAACGAAAACGAATTTTAGTCAAAGTTTTAATTTAGATGTAAAATTGCCTGCTGGGGCAGATCCTGGAACAATTACAGTGTCAGATTTAAGATTGATAATAGATGATGACGGTGATTTTTCATCAGGAACAACATCTTGTTATTACAATGGAGACGGTTCAGGAATAACCATAACATATTCGAATCCTACAATAACTATTTCGGGAATTTCAGATACACATATTGCAAATAACTCAACCAAATTTATGACAATAGGAACAGTAAGTATTTCAACTCCTTTACCTATTGAGTTGTTGAGTTTTGAAGTTCAAAAAAATGAAAATAAAAAGGTAAATGTTAAATGGGTAACTGTCAATGAAATAAATAATCACTATTTTCTTGTTGAAAAACTTATTGATAAACAATGGATTGAATTAAGAAGGGTAGAAGGAGCAGGAAATTCAAATAAAGCAATTGATTATTTATTAATTGATGCAAATCCTGAAATAGGAGTGAATTATTACCGTTTAAAACAAGTTGATTATAATGAGAATTACACTATTTCTGAAGTTAAATCAGTTTTAATTGAAAGTGACTTACCACAAATATTTCCAAACCCAAGCGAAAACATAGTGAATGTAAAACTTAATGAAATTGAACATTATAAAATAACTTTCATTAACATGTTGGGAGAAGAAGTTCAACCTCTTACAATGCTAACTGCTGAAAATACTTTGGCTCAAAATTCTTTAAGTTTTTAGAATGTGAAGTCTAAAGGAAGCTAAATAAAAGTCTATTATTACTGAAAAAATCATCTTTTTTGAACAGAAAATTCAATAAAATTGGTTGTCTAATAATTTTAGATGATTTCTAAGAATTGGAAATTGTAACTTTTCATATTTAGCCACATTATACTTGAAAATCGGAACTATGAAAACAATTTCTTATTTCTCTCCAATTAAGTGTTTGTTTTTTTCTTCAATGGTTGGTTTCTCCTTTCATTCAAGCAATCAAAACACTTCTGTTCGTTTAATAGATTTTCATGCTGGAATTTCTTCTGGACAAATTAAATCATCTGCTAAATCTGTAGGTGGACATTCAGGTGCATGTATTTTGTTGAAATTAAAAAACACATCTGTTGCTGCAATGAAAGTGAATATTCCTGAAGGTTCATTGTTTTATCCAGCTGATAAAGGTGAACAAACATTAATTAGTATGGAAGATCAATATGTAATGTTGAATCCAGGTCAGGAAATTGAATCGAAGATTAGTGGTTATTGTTGTGAACATAGTGATCGTTCGCCTATGAAAGATCGTGTATTCTCATTTGGAAAAAATAAAATGCCAAAATTCGATTCATTATTTGTTCAAATGAAGGGTAAAAATATTCCGAATCATGCGTTTCAAGATATCGTTTGGGCTGTAAGCGATAATAGCCCTGTTTCTAATATTTCAAATGACTCGGAAGCTTTGAAACAATTAAGAAAATATCTTTTTAAAGCAACCAAACAGCCAATTGTTGATTATAGTTGTGCGACTTATTCTAGAATAGAATCAGATGGAAGAATTAACACATATCCTTACAATATTAAAGGTGAATTAGAGTTTAACGTTAATCATGCTACTTTTATTTCTCAAGAAGTATATACGAAAGAAGGTAAATTAAAAGATAAATTAGCATTATCATTTTCGGTTTTGGCAGGGAAAACAAAATTTGCTTTCAATGTCAATGTGAAAGGATGGGATAGAGGTGATTATGTTTTGAAATTGAAATCTGGAAAAGAAGAGGTTGCAAATTATGAGTTTACTATTTAAATGCAAAGCAATTAGAATTATTATTTCTTATCAAAAGAATCAATCACTTTTGGCTTAGGATTTTCTTTCGTTCCTCTCATATGTATAACTAATCCATTCAGGAAGTTACGTAAAAATTGATCACCGCAATTTTTATACTTTGGATGATCTTCACTTCTGAATAATGCACCTATTTCACTTTCAGTAGCTTTAAATTCAACCAATTTTAAAATCTCAATGATTTCATCATTTCTCAATTGAAGAGCAACTCTTAGTTTCTTTAATACATCGTTATTTGTCATGTTATTCTTTATTTGCGGTAAAAATATACTTTTCTTTTGGTAAAAGCGGAATTTATTCAATCTAAAACACCAAATTTGTAAAACAATCGATAATGTATGACTCGTAAATTCAATAGTATTTTAAAAGAGAAATGTCCGAAATGCGAAAAAGGAGCTATTTTTTCTGAAAAAGGGAATGTATTTACTTTTCGTTCACCTAAAATGTATGAAAAATGTCCATCATGTGGAATTATTTTTGAAAAAGAACCAGGTTATTTCATAGGTGCATTATATGTAAGTTATGGTTTAGCTGTTTTGGAATTAATCCTTTCTTATTTAATTTTGACAATTTTAAACGCTCCTTTAAGTATCATTTTCATTGTTTTATTTCTTGTGTTAGGAATGTTTAGTTTTTTCAATTTCCGTTTTGCTCGAGTGATTTGGATGTACATTTTTTGTAAATATTGAAAATTAGTCATCAGTCTTTAGTCAATGGTCATTAGTTAATCAATCTAAAATATATTATGAAATCTACCGCAAGCTATTATAAACAAGATTCTTCTGAGAGACTTTCTTTTAGAAGACTAACTTTAAATGATGTTGAATTATGGAGTCGATTTTTCGAAAATAATGATCGGGAAAAATTTCTTGGATCCGTAAATCATAATTTAACAAATTTCCAAAAAGCAACGAACTGGATTACGCGTCAAATTGAACGTTACGAATCAAATGAATTTGGCCAATTAGCGATTATTGAAAAAGAAACGAATTCTTTAATTGGAGTAGGTGGTATTATTCCTAGGGAATTGGATGGTGTGATTGAGTATGAAATATCCTATTCTCTTCTGCCAGAAAAATGGGGGAATGGATTTGCTACTGAAATGTCAAAACATTTTAAAAACTGGGCAATAATAAATAATTTGTCAGATTCTATAATTTCAATTATTCATATTGATAATTTTTCATCTAAAAATGTAGCCATAAAAAATGAGATGAAATTTGTAAATCAAACATTTTTTATGTCAATTCCTGTTGAAATATATCGATTCAATCTCATCGATTAATTTATTTTTAAAATATTTTTAATTCCTTAAGCCTTGTAGTTATTGGTTTGTAATCTATTTAATCTATAGAATTTATATAAAATATTCAAAAACGTTTGTTTATATGGAAATATGTCCATAAATTTGTCTCGTTTTAAGGAAATAAGATAACGTAAAATGAAAGCAATTAAACTATTTAACATGATGATGTGTTGTAACATTCTTGAAGGATGATTGGTTGCTTTTGTACATAAATAATCAAAAATCCTTCTACAAAACGAAGGATTTTTTTTTGACATTAAATAGAGAAATAACAAATTAAATAAATAACAAATGGAAAGCTTTTTGTCAGAATTAGAAAACCCATTGGTTCAAAAAGATATAATTGAATTAGGGGAAAAGATTGCAGCTTATAAAAGTAGAGAATTGAATGAAGATAAGTTCAAAGCTTTACGTTTAGCTAGAGGAGTTTATGGACAACGCCAACAAGGTGTTCAAATGATTCGTATTAAACTTCCATTTGGTAGAGTTTCTGCTGATCAGTTAAGAAGAATATGTGATGTTTCAGATGGATATAGTACAGGAAATTTGCATATCACAACGAGACAAGATATTCAAATACATTATGTGAGTTTAGATCGAACTCCAGAATTATGGGCTGAATTGGAGAAAAGCGATGTGACATTAAGAGAAGCGTGTGGAAATACAGTAAGAAATGTAACAGCAAGTCCATTAGCAGGCATCGATAAAAATGAGCCGTTTGATGTTGCTCCTTATGCTGATTTAGTTTTTAGATACTTTTTAAGAAAACCATTTGGACAAGAATTAGGTCGAAAAATTAAGATTGCTTTTAGTTCAAATGATTTAGATGATGCATTTACATTTATTCATGATTTTGGATTTATTCCTAAAATTAAAACTGAATTAGGAGTTGAAGTGAAAGGTTTTAAGGTTTTGATTGGTGGAGGGTTAGGCGCTCAACCATTTTTAGCGAAAGTTGGATATGAGTTTTTACCAGAAGAAAGATTAATTCCATTCTTGGAAGCTGCAGTTAGAGTTTTTGACCGGCATGGAGAGCGTAATTCAAGGCATAAAGCAAGAATAAAATATTTAATTGCTAAAGTAGGAATTGAAGCATTTTTAAATTTAGTAGAGGCTGAAAGAAAAGCGATTCAATACCAAACTGAAGATTTTGTTTTGATTCCACAAGGCGATTTTAATGTTGTTCCTAAGTTTATTCTTTCTAAAGAAAAATGAATACTAAATCAATTAAAAATTATGAAGGTTTTTACAGAATTAGCGATAATGGTAAGGTGTTTGGTTGTGATCGTTTTGTTAAATGTAGAAGTGGA
>JACOTM010000061.1 GCA_016178305.1 Flavobacteriia bacterium
TGGACGCGCTTGTAATCCAAAATAAGAAGGAAATTTTGTGTCATCTAAATTTTTCTTTTTAGATCTTGTAGAACCTTTTGATTTAATACCATCATTCTCTTGTGCATTTAACAAATTTGAAAAACCAAATATGAAAAAAAACAGAAAGCAATTTATCAATTTACTCATTATCATAAGCGCAAAGTAAAATTATTTTCTAATAAATTCTCAATTATCCCTGATCTATTTATTAAAATGTATAAAATTATACTTATTCCGTAATCCATTCAGTTGTATATTCTAATGGTTTTCTATGAGATTTTGGCCAATCAATAGCTGAATAACCAATATAAAACAATCCTAAACAACGATCTTTTACTCCCAATTTTAGATAATTTTTCATCTGCTCGGAATAAATTAATTGAGGTGTAGCCCAAAAACCACCTAAACCATAAGCTGTACATGACAAATGTAAATTTTGAACGGCACATGCAACAGCCTCAATTTCTTCAATTTCCAAAATTCTCTCTTCTTTTTGTCTTTCCATACAAATAGCTATTACAACTGAAGATTGCAATGGTCTCGTAATTAATTTAGCCAATTTTGAGTCATTTTGGTTTTCCTTCTCGGTCAACTCTAAATACGTTTTACCTAAAAAGTCACTTAAATTTTGTAAACCTTTCTCTGTAAACACTTTAAACCTCCAAGGTTGCGTATTACCATGAGTAGGTGCCCATTGTGCATTGGTCAATAATAATTCAATTTGTTCTTTATGAATTTTACGTGAACTAAATTGCTCTGGATAAATAGTCCTTCTATTTTTAATTAAATCATTTATTTCAGAGAGATTATATCTCATATACTTTTTTATTCAAAATTAATCAATCAAAAGCATAAAACATAAACGCAAATGACTGAAAAGATAAAATTAATAAAATTTAAAAAAACAATTTCAAACTACGAAAAAAATATTAAACATAAATAACTTATATACAATAAATTAACAAACAAAAAGCTATTAATATAAATTTTAAATTATCATTCGATTGATTAAAAAAAAAAATAAACTGCCTTTTGGAGACAGTCTCAATTTTATTAAGCTCATTTCGAATATGTTATTTAAAAAGAATACTTTTACTACTTATTGAATGATTTCCTCTTGCATATTTAATTGAAAACTCAAAACCTCCCATTCTTGAATTAGCTAATTTTGAAGTTCTTAAATCTGTTGATGCTAAAAAAACAAATTCATTCCATTCTAACATAAAAGTCGGGATAATAGCATCCATCAATCGATAAGTTACTCCTCCTCCTATTCTAAAAGGTTTATTATGTGTTGTAACTAAACTATGATTATTAACTTGAGTAGAAATTATTGCTGATAATATTGACTGATATTGTTTTTGCTGAACATATTGATTAAATTTCACATTCAATAATAAGCGATCCCCAATCATATTTTCCATTTCGGCATGAAAAACAAACTTTCGAGGCAACATTAAGTCGTATTGTTGAAGTTTCGCTCCTGAATTCAATAAATGATATGCAGAAATCCCTGTTTGAAACCAGAAATTAGATTTAGAATTTAATACCCTAGGATAATTTTTAAACCGATACATAAATCCTGCCGCCAACTCTGGAGAGACTTTATTAAAGTTCATCAATGTGCCTTCATGACTACTCAAATTGGAATTAAAATCAACTCCTTGAAATTGATTTCCAAAATTTAATCGACTAAAATCAACTGTTTGTTGTGCTATACCTCCTTCTACTCCGAAAGAAACAATACTCGTTTTGCTTACTGGTAATATAGAAGAAAATCCTATTTTAGCTCCTCTATTAGCAACAGTTCCATTACCAGACATATCATTATAAACTTGTAACCCAAATCCAAAATGAGATTTAGCTATTGCCGTGTGACTTTTAAATAATGGACCATCAAAATAAAATAAAGAAGTTGAATATTTTCCAGTACTTAAATTTTGATTTTTTTGATGAATCCCAAATCTTTCCCAACCATCATGATTCCCATACGCCGCAGGATTTATCAATTGTGTTGAAAATGCTATTTGAGATAAGTGTATGTCTTGGGCATTTGAAATAAATGAAGCGAATAACCCAATAATAAATAATTTTTTCATGATTAATATTTTTTCAGATTAATTAATTATTTCAATATAACCTGACAATTTTCCTGTTTTACCACTTATATATTTATACGTTACATTGTATGTATAAACACCTGAAATTACTTTCTGTCCTTTATAAGTTCCATCCCATTTGTTACCACTATCTTCTGTCTTATAAATTACCTCACCCCATCGATCAAATAAAACAAAACTAAATTTATCAATTCCTACTGTATTAAAAAATTCTAATCTTTCGTTGAATCCATCTCCATTAGGACTAAAGCCGGATGGGATTTTTAAGTCATGAATTAAACTATCGATTACATACAAAATAGTTGAATCTTGATTGATACATCCATTACCATCAACAACTGTAATGTAAACATACATTGATTGTTCTACATTTACAGAACTTGTTAAAGTATTTGTACTTGAATTAAATGCACTATCTGGTGACCAAGTATATGTCCCATTTGAAGCGGTAGCAGTAATTGGAAAAGTTTGACCTGCCATTACTTCAATTACTTCAGGAGCATTAACTGAAGGTTGCGTAAAAGTATGTATGTGAATCACATTTGATGTATCAGGAGGACAAGTACCCTTTTGCACAATTACATAAAAAGCAGTAATCGTGTTTGAAACGGTATAGGTATAATTTATTGCTGTAACTCCAATTGGATTGTAATTCGTATTATCAAAAGATTGATACCAATTTAAAACGTTTCCTTGGTTATTTGAAAGATACAAATCATGATCCGAATTTAAACATACCCAATTGCTATTATGTAAAACACCTGCTTTAGAAGAATTATCCAATAAAACCGTATCCGTATTATAGACACATCCATCTACATTAACCGTTAAAGAATAAGTACCGGGAGATAAATTAGAAATAGAGTTTGCAGTTTGAGAATTTGACCATAAATAAGATGGAGTACCTGTGTTTCCTGAAATTGTTGCTGTGATAACACCATCGCTCCCCCCACATATTGGATCCGTTGTTGTCAATGCGATTGTTGCTTGATTATTTGTTAAAGTTGTACTTCCATTTAAAACACAACCATCAACATTAACGATAACTTGATAAGATCCTGCTGCTAAACTTGAAATTGTTGTTGAAGTAGCAGAATTACTCCATAAAAAAGTCGAAGAACCACTGTTTCCTGCTATTGTCGCAGTTGCTGAACCATTACTTAAACCGCAAGTTGGTTGAGTTGCTACAATTGTTAATACTGGATTCGTTCCTGACAATGTCGAATTATCGGTCAAAGTACATCCATCAACACTCACTGTAACTGTATATGTACCAGATGCTAGATTTGAAATTGTTGCTGTTGAACCACCATTATTCCAACTATAAGTAGGAGTACCTGTATTTCCGGAAACAATAGCTGTGATACTTCCATTCGAATTCCCACAACTTGGTTGAATTGAATTTAATGTTAATGTTGATGATGCACTAGAACTCGATAAAGTCGTATTATCAGTTAATGTACATCCATCAACTGTAACAGTCAATGTATAATTTCCCGCAGCTAAATTAGAAATGTTTGCCGTTGTTGCACTGTTACTCCATAAATAAGTTGGTGTACCTGTATTCCCCGATACGGTTGCAGCAATTGATCCATTATTTTGTCCACAGGAAGGTTGAACAGCGTTTAAACTTAAAGTTGGATTAGTCGATGAAATAACAACTTGATTATTTAAGCTACATCCATCAACTGTAACATTAATAGTATAAGTACCTGCTATTAAATTTGTTATATTAGACGTTGATCCGCCATTACTCCAGACATAAGTTGGTGGCCCTACATTTCCAGAAATTGTAGCCGTTGCTGTACCTAAATTTCCACAAGTTGCATTCGTAGAAGAAACAGTTAACTGTGGTCCGGTTCCTGAAGAGATTGTTAAATTTAAATTAAAAGTACAACCATCAACCAAAACTGTAACTGTATAAGTACCTGCTGCTAAGTTATTTTCAACTAACGCTGATCCACCACTTGACCATGTAATAGTTGGTGTACCTGTATTTCCTGTAATTGTAAGTGTTCCTATTCCATTATTTTGACCACAAGTTGCATTCGTTCCAGCTACTGTTACAGTTGGACCACCTGAACTTGTTAATATAGAGGTACCAGTAACGACACAAGAATTAGCATCTGCTATAGAATAAGCAAAAGATCCTGCCCCTAAATTCGACACAGTCATTCCTGGTTGAACAGTAGAATTGAATGTTAACACATAAGGTGCAACACCATTTGAAGCAACATAAGTCACATTTCCATTTGTGCCACAAGTTGGATTTGTTATTGATTCAGTCGCTGTTGGATTTGCATTAATCGTAATGTAATTCGTTTTTGTTGTTGTTTCAGGAGTAACACCATCTGAAGCAATCATAGAAATAGTATATGTACCCGAATTAGCAAAAATCATTTGTGGATTTTGTGATGTAGCACTTGTTCCTCCTGTATAAGTAACCCCTGAAGAAGGTGTCACAGTCCAATTCCATGAAGTTGGGGTTCCCGAAATTGTTGTACTTGTGAATGTAACTGAAGAATTCGCACAAGAAGTTGTATTATTTGCTGAAAAATCACAATCTAAAACCGTAATATTGCTTGTAATATATACTGCATAATCTTCTGTTTGACCGTAAGTTGACGTATGACAAGGACCATTAACACCATTCATATCTGAAATAATCCTCATTCTTAAATATGTATTCAAAGTTGGAGATGGTGGAATTGTTACATTTTGAGTTACTTGTGCGCCATTAGTACTTGTCAAACCTCCTGCTGGTGTTACTTCTTCTCCAGCATCAGCAAAACTTCCATTATTATTATAATCAATCCATGCTTTAACAATTTGAGTATTAAACCATGTCGTTATTTTTAGAGGATATGTCTGCCCCACTTGAGCATTTGCAACATTCAAACATGAAGTTGAAAAATCCATATAACCATTTGTTGGATTATCATTATTTGTTGAAGAAGAAACGTTCGCCAAATTATTAAATATTACTTCAGTTATACCCGCATAGCCTCCTGTTAAACCCTGTCCTGTTGTAATAGAAGTACAAGCAGCAATTGGGGGTGTAAAAGTTCCTGTTGGTGCTACAGCTCCTAAAGAAGTTTTTAAACTTGCCCGAGAGGTATTCATACATGCTTGTACTCTAGCCTTTTGATCATTTGTAAAACGATCGGGACAGCTGGTATAATTCATATAATTATGAATCACATTTCCGATAGGCTGATTTGTACAAGTATTCGTTCCTGTAGTTGAACAAGCGAAATATTCCGTATTATTATTGTACCCTAAATAATTCATTATAGGTGGAGTATCACAACAAAAATCTCCTTGGGTCGCACATGTTGTTGCATTTTCTGCTGGTGGACATAATCCGACATCTCCATCTTCAAAAGGATGATATAAATCTAAAAAATGCCCTACTTCATGCACAACAGTTGAGTTATCTCCTCCACAAGCACCAAAATAATATCCTTGTGTATTATTGGGATCGTATCCAAACGTTCCAGCCATCATAATAGCACCATTATATTGATCAATACCAACTGGTAGATATGCATATCCTTGTATTCCACAGCCCCCGTTATTGCCATTAATTTCTGTTACAATCCAGAAATTCATATATTTATCGGTTGGCCATTTACTCAAATCTTGAAGTGTATTTTGATCTGCTCCTACTGATCCACTTCTTTTAACACCATCAGCTGAATATCCTGCGACCCCACTGGCATTTACGCGTACTATACCATTTGTAGCATTACAATTTGGGTCTCTTTTAGCCATAACAAAACGAACGCCCATATCTATACTTTGACCAGGAGTAGTCACATTTGCCCAAGTATCATTTAAATTCTGAATAGCACTTAATATTTGAGCATCTGAAATGTTTGCTCCTACGCCAACAGCTGTTCCTAAATGCAAAACATGTACAACTACTGGAATAGTATCTATTCCTCCTGATTTTGGAGGAGGAGAATTTAAATAACTATAAATCATTTGATTGTGCTGCTCCCACATTTGACGATATACAGGATCGAGCATTTTCTGTTGATGAATTTGGTCAAAGCCACAAGTTGGGGTTTGTTGTGCAAATAAATCATTTGAAATAACCATTAAACACACTAAAAATACGTAGTTAACAAAGAGTTTGTTAAACTTTTTCATAGAGATACAATTTTAGAAATACTGAGTTTTGCAACGTAAATATATTAATTCAAGATAATTAGTCATAATTTTAATTTACAAAATTATATATTTTTTTCTTTTAAACTTGTATTTCTATAGCAATTCTTAACTTTGATTCATTTTTCAGAAAACAAATTCAATGAATCAAAAAATTATTTTCGAAGATAAATATTGCTTTTGTGTCAACAAACCAAACAACTTATTGGTTCATCATTCTCATTTTGCCCGTAATATTGAAGAAGATTCATTGGTTCAAATTTTAAAGCAGCATGGTTTTGAAACACCAATTCCAATTCACCGCTTAGATCGAAAAACTTCTGGACTTATCCTGTTTAGCAAATCTAAAGAATATGTCAAAAAATTTCAAGAATTATTTGATAATGAATCAATTAAAAAGAAATATATCGCATTAGTTCGTGGATATGTTTTAGAAAAAATGATTCTTAATTCTCCTGTAAAAAATGAAAAAGGAAATTATAAGGATGCTTTATCAGAACTAATCCCTATTAAAACAATCGAAATAAATATTCCTGTTCAACCATACAACACTGCTAGATACAGCTACATAGAATTTTACCCCAAAACAGGAAGAACTCATCAACTTAGAATTCATGCAAATAAAATTAGTCATCCCATAATCGGAGATCATAAACACGGAAACCGACATCACAACCACATGTTTCAAGAAGTATTAAATTTACATAATTTATTTCTACACGCTGAAGAATTAACTTTTATGCATCCCTTAACTAATGAAAACATTCATTTAACAGCCCCAAAACCAGATTTCTGGAATGAATTTGAAGCATTATCCCTAAAGTATAAAACTTGCTAATTTCAAATAGTTTTTATATACCACTTAAAGTTCTTTTACCCCCTGAAATTTTAGAATCTGAGTGACTTGACTAGCTACTTTTTTTGATTTTAGAACTGCTTCTAAGCATACTAAAGAATTTAACCATATCAAATTTTCATGCCCAATTTATTCCATTCTAAATTTAATTGCTTTAGCACATTTTTTATGTTCATAATAATACTTCAAATGCGAATAGTTTATTGAAAGGTTTTTCACATAACAACAATGTCTATAAAATTTATCATCATATATTAAAAAGTCACAATATCCCTCATAGTCAGGGTAAGTTTTAATTATCTTTAGTTTTTCCAAATCTACCTTATGTCCATTAATACTAATTGACATATCATAATTTACAGAATCTTCAATACAACTAAACCCAAAATTTTTAAGTGTGTCATTAATTATTCTTATATGCGAATTTTCAAAAAATATCACCCCCTCATATTTTTGTTTTTTTTCGACCGTAATATTAATTTCTCCCGACATTCCATGTAAAAAATAGATATTATTTTTATCAACTCCAAATGTTCCATAATAATTGAAACTTGCAATATCCAGAAAGCATGAATCAACAAGAATTGTATCAAAACTTAATTTTCTCAATTTAAATTCATTTTTCATTACGAGATAATCATACAAATATTCATCTTTTTCTTTATCATAATAAAACAATTTGTTTACCTTAACTACATTTGGAGGTATATCAAAACTTAAACGTTTATCATTAATTCGGGTGCAACTAATAATTCCTAAAAATAAAATCGAAAATTTAAATTGCAATATCAATAAAACAAACACTTTGTATCTATAAAAAACACTCATTTTATCTAAATTAATAAAATCTATACTTTAACTAAACTCAATTGATTGAAAGCTTGAAATATAATCTAAATTCGCTATAACTAAATAAAACAATATACCCGTCAAAACATTACAAACTTCTATCAACAATTAATTTAACACCAAGAAAATGTAGTAAATCATTTGAATTTATTTAAAAATTCTCAGAACAAAAGAACACTAAAACTGAATTTATTATGTGTAATTTGAATACATAAATCAGTTAATCTCTAATCTAGACTTTTGTTTTTAAAACTTATGTTTTTCTTTTCTTTTTCTTTGCTGCGGGGAATAAAATGTTATTCAAAATTAAGCGATAACCTGGTGAATTGGGGTGTAAACTTAAATCTGTTGGTGGATCCATTACACGATGTTCGTAATCTTCGGGGTCATGTCCTCCATAAAAAGTCCATGTGCCTTGTCCCATCTCTCCATGAACATATCTCGCTGTACCTAATGCTTTATTTTCTCCTAAAATTAAAACATTTGGTTTAATAAATTCTTTCACAAAATCAGTTGTTTGTCCCATAAAACCATCAATTACATCTGTGTGGCATTGGGTCAACATCGTTGGAACAACATCCCATTTAGCTGAAAATTCAAAAAGTGTAAATTTATCTGTACTTTCATTTCGTTGATGTAATTTTGTTCCATCAATATTTGAATATTCATATTCCATTGGATTTCTTTCCAGCTTAAAATTTTCAAAAGCAAAAGTATTCGCATAATCTAACTTCGATTGACAATTTGGATCTGCCGGATCACCATCAAACATTGATTCACAAATATCTGTATTATGTGCTGCTAACGCAATATCAAAACTATCTGTCCCACTACACATTGTAAATAAAAAACCTCCTCCTAAAACAAAATTCTGAATATTTGTAGCAACAGCTAATTTCATTTGTGAAACTTTTTCAAACCCCAATGATTTGGCATCCGCTTCTAATTGGGCTTGCTGCTCTTTATACCAAGGATAAGTATGAAAAGAAGCATAAAATTTGCCATATTGTCCCGTAAAATCTTCATGATGTAAGTGTAACCAATCGTATTTTGGCAAATTCCCCATAATTATGGCTGAATCGTAAATTTTATCGTAAGGAATTTCTGCATATTCTAATACCAATGTAACGGCATCATCCCAAGGTTGTTTTCCTTTTGGAGTATAAACAGCAATTTTGGGAGCTTTTTCCAATTGAACAATTTCCATATTAGCCTCAGGACTTGCAATTTGGGTTCGAATATTATTAGCTTGTCCATCTGCAATCACCTCATATTTAACACCTTTTAAAATCAATTCCTCTTCAATTGCTTTCAAATGTGGCGTTAAAAAAGATCCGCCTTTATAATTCAGTAACCATTCGATAACTATTTCATGTTCCAACATCCAAAAAGCTACACCATAAGCTTTCAAATGATTTGTTTGAGATTCATCCATTGGAACGAGTAGTTGCGTGGCTTTTACATTACCAAAAGACATCAAACAAATAAACAATACTAAGATTTTCTCCATGACAATTTCAATTTTGAGCGATTAAGTTAATACAATTTTCTTTCCAAATTAAAACGGTGAATCATTTAAATCAAAACCTTTGTTAAAATCAGCATCTTGCGTATCAAAAGAATTCATTTTGCTCTGAATTGTAATTGTATTTCTTTCTCCTGAATCAAAACTCGTATTTGCATTCATACTAGAAGGTATATTTGTTTGAAGCACTTCTTCATTGTAATTATCAATATTGTCAAAACGGGCATATTCACCGATAAAACGAAGACGCACTCTATCTAATGCACCATTTCTATGTTTGGCAATTATTATCTCTCCTACTCCTTGATTTGAATTTCCATCTTCATCTTCCATAAATCCATAATATTCTGGTCTATAAATAAATGAAACAATATCGGCATCTTGTTCAATTGCTCCTGATTCCCGTAAATCAGATAATTGCGGTCGTTTATCGCCTCCTCTTTGCTCTACCGAACGACTCAATTGTGATAAAGCAATAACAGGAACATTTAATTCTTTTGCAATTTCTTTAATAGAACGAGAAATTTGAGAAATTTCTTGCTCTCGATTTCCAGATCCTTTACCCCCTCCTGCGGTCATCAACTGCAAATAATCAATGATAACTATCTGAATATCATGTTGCATTTTCAAACGTCGGCATTTTGCTCTCAAATCGAAAATACTTATTCCCGGTGTATCATCAATAAAAATTGGAGCTGTTGCTAACTTTGTTATTCGGGAGTGCAACTGTTGAAATTCATGGTCTTTTAAATCTCCTTTTCTTAATTTTTCAGCGCTCAAACGTGCTTCACTAGCGATTAAACGTTTAACTAATTGAACAGCTGACATCTCCAAAGAGAACAAAGCCACACCTTGACCATATTCAACAGCACAATTTCGAGCCATTGATAATACAAAAGCTGTTTTCCCCATTGCAGGTCTTGCTGCAATCACAATCATATCAGAACGTTGCCAACCTGAAGTTAATTTATCTAATTCAAAAAATCCTGTTGCAACCCCTGAAATACCATCTGAATTTTGTGAAGCTTTTTCAATTTCTTCAATTGCTAAACGAACAGCAACCTGCATTGTTGAAACACCTTTACTCATATTACTTTCAGCAATTTTAAACAAATCACCTTCAGCTTTATTCAAAACATCAAAGACATCATTCGAATCGTCATAAGCTTCCCGAATAACTTCGTTACTCATACGGATTAACTCTCTTTTTATATATTTTTCGGCAATAATTCGTGCATGAAATTCAACATGTGCTGTCGAAGCAACTCTACTTGTTAATTGCGTTATATATACCGCTCCTCCTGCTGCTTCTAATTCATTTTTTTGTTTTAATTGATTTACGACAGTCAATAAATCGATAGGATTCGAGCTTCCAAACAGATCACGAATAGCACCATAAATATATTGATGTTTCGGATCGTAAAAACTTGCAGGCATTAGAATATCAATCACATCAGTAACTGCATTCTTTTCCAACATCATCGCACCTAAAACAGCTTGTTCAATATCCACAGCTTGAGGTGGAACTTTTCCTAACTCTGTCGTGAAATTTGCTGTGCTTTTTAGTCGTGAAGCTGGTTTTCTTATATTTTCTGCATTATTATCCATGTAACAAAGATAAAGAAATCAAACGCTGTCTCCCAATAAAGATTCTATCATTTGTAAAAAGATATGAATAAGAGTTATTAACAATCGTTGAAAACATTAACATCAACGTTCTCTTAATTGGATAAACTCCTTGATTTTTTCATTTTCAATGAGTACCGTTAAATTATAATAAATAATTTTCCATTTTCCTTTAACTTTTTTTATAATACCACTCCCTCTACACCCTTTCATCCAGGTATCTAAGTTTTCATCAAACCAAGCAATATTTTTTTCAATTTTCCAAATTCTATTACTCGGTTTAAAATCCCAAGCTTTTCCTTTATCAAAATAAGGCTTAGAAAAAGTTATAAATTGATTTTTATCCCATCGTTCTCCTGGAGCAGTTCCTAAAAAAACAAAATCATCTGTCATTAAATTAAAGTAGCCATCAAAATTGGCATTTGAGGCTGCCTGATGCCAATTGTTTATTAACAAATCTAATTCTTTCGTTGAAATATCTGATTCCATAGAAAAAGACACCAAAAACAATGAACCTAAAAAAAGTAATCTAATCATCGTACAAAAAACAAGACTGCTCTTTGGGAACAGTCTTTTAAAATTAATCAATACTTGTTATTATTTTTTTGTAGCTTCAAGAGCCAAGCACATTTTAACAGCATTTTCAACATTTACAATTCCACCTGTAACAGATAAAGAAGCAAAATCTACCAATTCCTCCGTTCCTGGCTTAAAGTATTTACGTCCCTTATAACTTGTTGCGGATTTTAAAATAATATTTTTAATCTCATTCATAGTCAAATTAGGGAAATATGAGGCTAATAACGCAGCTACACCTGCAACCATTGGTGCCGCCATTGAAGTACCTTGTAAAATTTTATATTCACTCTGTGGAACTGAATTATAAATTTCGGAACCAGGGGCAAAAACATCTACTTTTGTTTGACCATAATTTGAAAAATCAGCAGGAAGTTTATGATTCGTTTTATAGTTTTCGCAAACAAATAAAGAAGAAAAAAAACCTTTATCTTCATCTTTATTAAGATTACTGGTAGATGCTCCAATTGTCAAAAACAAATCTAATTTTTGAGCTTGAAAACTATATAATGAAGTTGGAAAATTAGGGTCTGTATCCACATTAGCATTATCATTACCCGCTGCATGAATCAATAAAACACCTTTTGAATCAGCATATTTAAATGCTTCAAAAACTTCTTTTTGATGAGGAGAATAGGGTTTACCAAAAGACATATTAATTACTTTTGCGCCATTATCAACAGCATAACGAATAGCAAGAGCTATGTCTTTATCATTTTCATCACCATTCGGAACAGCACGCAGTACCATTAATTTCACATTTTCTGCAACGCCATCACCTCCTAAATTATTTCCACGAATAGCACCAATTATTCCTCCAACATGAGTACCATGTAGAGCTTCTGGCCCTTCAACATCATTGTTTCCATAATGTGTATCTGAAAAATCATTTGGATTATCTCCAATTAAAGTTCTTTCATTAAAATCAACATTTAAATAATAATTAATTTGATCATTGATATAATTCATTTGTTCATCCAAAACAGCTTTTGTCAATCTTCCTGAAAAAATATCTAATGCTAAACCTTTAATTTGGTCTTCTTCTTGAGATTTTGTTTTCCAATTTTCTAAATCTTTTTCCGTATAATCTTTAATACCAATCATTTTAGAAACAATCCCTGGAATTTTATCTATTAAACCTGAAAGAGATTCCAGCTGTTCAATATATTTAACATAATTCGCTTTTTCCGTTTCTACTTCTAATTTTACTTTTTGATATAATTTAAAATCTGACTGATCAGAAGCTGATACTAAAAGAGGATCTACATCTTTAAATTTCACACTTAAAGTACGTAATATTCTTGTTTTTTCAAGATTTGCTTGGTTTACATTTTCTCCTTTCGAATTCCCTAAAAAATTCCAACCATGAATATCATCGATATATCCATTATTATCATCATCAATACCATTATTAGGAATTTCTTTTTCATTTGTCCAAATTTTCCCTTCTAAATCTTTATGTTCAATGTCAATACCAGAATCAATTACGGCAACGATTACAGTTGTTGATTTTTTTCCTTCTAATTGTTTATATGCTTTTTCGGTATGCATTCCTGCACCTGTTCCATTATACCAATTTAAAATTTCTTTTGAAGGTGTATTTTGACCATAAAATACGTTTGTAATCCCTATACTAAAGATAGTAATTGATAATGTGATAAAAATTCTTTTCATTTAAATATATTAATTGTTAATTACCAGCTTTATTTTAAACAAAAATGATAATTATTTTTTAATTAATTACTATATTCTTCCTCAGAAGATTGTATATTTACTTTGCATTCACTTTATTTAATAAATAAACGGCATTCCGATGAAAAAAATTTATTCACTGATTTTCCTTATTTGGACAACTTTTTCCTTTGGTCAAACTTCTAATTTTCGTTTTATCGATTTCTTAGAAAAAAAGCCGAATGAAATCACAACATTTTGCATTCCAAACAATGCTCATAATCGCCAATTATTAATCACTGAGAAAATAAAAATTAAATATCAATCCACTGCCTGGTTGTTTATTTCAACTTCTGCTTTATGGATAAATACACAACAAAAAGCAGGAAACTTAGAACAATTTTACTTTGAATTTGCTCCACCTGTAGCTTTAAATGACACTACAAGAATGCTTTTACATGTAGATGAAGTACATGCGGGATCTAACGGCTTACCAAGTGCTTTTACTGGTGAAAATGTATTAATCGGTTATGTTGATACAGGTGTTGACTTTTTACATCCTGATTTAAAAGATAGCAATGGAAAAACAAGAGTTCTTAGATATTGGGATCAATCAGATGCAAGTGGCATCAATACATATATGCAATATGGCTATGGCAGATTATGGGATAGTACGGCCATAAATAATGGACTTTGCACTGCCGTTGATAATGTCGCTCATGGAACATTAGTTGTAGGGAGAGGATCTGGAAATGATAATGCAAATGGTCAAGAAAAAGGAATGGCTCCAAATTCAAAAATTGTAATGGTTGAAACAGATTTTAATGCTGCAAATTGGACATTAACAGTTGCTGATGCCTGCGACTATATTTTCAAATTTGCAGATTCTTTAGGCGTTCCTGCTGCAATTAACTTAAGTTTAGGAACCTATTTTGGAAGTCATGATGGTAATGACCCTGCTGCAATTTACATGGAACAATTATTAGATGAACATAGTGGTCGTATTATTATATCAGCAGCAGGAAATGCTGGTGCAAAAGGAAAATTTCATATACATGGTACTGCAAGCAATGACACAACTTTTGTCTGGTTTTTAAACAACCCTACATCATCACTTGGTGCTAATACAATTTATTTTGATTTATGGACAGAAACCGCTGATGCTACTAACATTGATTTTGCAATTGGAGCAGACAAGCCAGCGCCAAATTATGGATTTAGGGGGAAAACAAATTTTTTCAATATGGCAGGTATTGCTGGAACAGTAGTGTATGATACCATTTTCAATTCAAATAACGATCGAATTGCTACTGTTGAATTATACCCAGAACTAATTAATGGTGTTTACCATTTAGAAGTATATCTGTCTCATGTTGATTCCACCTCTTATTATTACCGCTTTATGACAAAAGGAACAGGTAGTTATGATGCTTGGAGCGGATCATGGCAAGGTTTAAATGATATGGTTTCCTCCATTCCAAATAGTTCTATTGTACCTGAAATTATTAACTATCAAATGCCCGATTCATTACAGTCAATCGTTTCTTCTTGGAATTGTTCCGAAAAAGTCATTTCAGTAGCAAATTTTAAAGGTAGAGCACATCACACCAACAAAAACGGAGGTACTTATACAACGCAACCTGCATCAACGTTAATTGGAGAAATGACAGTTAACTCAAGTAGAGGCCCATCAAGATTAGGGGTCATAAAACCTGATATTTCATCTGTTGGTGATGTGGGATTGGCTGCTGCTCCATTGTGGTTATTAAACAATTCAGCATATAATGGAAGTATTGATATTGATGGCTGGCATGCACGTAATGGTGGTACTTCGATGGCTTCACCTGTCATTGCTGGAATTGCAGCTCTTTACCTAGAAAAATGCAATCAAAGTAATTACACTAATTTTAAAACCGATTTGTTTGCAACAGCTGATACAGATCAATTTACGGGAACTATACCTAACAACGTTTATGGATACGGTAAACCAAATGCTCTTAATTTGCTTTTAGGAAATAATCAAGCTTCAATTGTTGGCTCAAATGTTTTATGTGATAACTCAATCATTTTAACAACATCTATTCATGACCAAATAGATTCTGTTATTTGGTCTAATGGTTTAATAAATGATTCAATCAGCATCAATCAAATTGACACGTTATCTGCAACGATATATTACGGAAATGGGTGTAACGTAAAAACAGATACATTGATTATTGAATTAAACCAAGTAAACCCTTACACTGGAAATACAGGGATATGCTCAACACCTATTGAAATCACTGCAAATTATACAGGTAATTTAGATTCATTAGTTTGGATTACAAATGAAACAACAAATACTATTTCGGTTTCGAATCCAGGCGAATATTCAACTATTTATTATTTTAATTCAGGTTGTATTTTATATGATACCGTAATTGTAAATCAAAATATCGTTTTACCAATTCCAATAGTTACGGTTATTAATAATTCTACATTAATATCTGATAATCAAATAAATTATCAATGGTCAATAAATGGAATCAATGTAATCGGTGCTAATTCTCAATCATATATTGTAACTCAAAATGGTAATTACAACGTATCAGTTACGAGTTCTGATAATTGTGTCTCTACCTCCGAAACAGTGTTTATAACAGGTAGTTTAAAAGAATTAAATTCAAGTTCAATAACTATCTATCCTAATCCTACAAGAGATGAATTTATGATTGAATCAAATATATTAATTTCAAATTTAAAAGTTATTGATTCAAAAGGAAAGGAAACAATTCTTTGCCCAATTCAGGAAAATAAATATACATTAAACAACCTAAGTTCAGGTGTATATTATTTAGAAATACAATCTTTAACAGGAATATTTCATACTAAAATGATAAAAATGTAATTTTGATTCAAAGAATTTATATTTTTGAGCTCGAAAACAATTTATAAAAATGAAATTAACAGGTATAATAGCAATATCAGGAAGACCAGGACTTTTTAAAGTTATTGCTCAAGGAAAAAACAACGTAATTGTAGAATCGTTGATTGATAATAAACGTTTCCCGGCATATTCGTCAGATCGTATATCTGCTTTAGAAGATATTAGCATCTATACTTATGAAGAAGAAAAACCTTTAAAAGAGATTTTTTTAGCTATACATACCAAAGAAAATGGTGGAGAAGCAATTTCTCATAAAGATTCGGAAAACAATTTAGTGAATTACATTTCAGAAATTCTACCTAATTACGATAAAGAAAGAGTTTACATATCTGACATTAAAAAATTATTCCAATGGTATAATTTATTACATAAATCTGGTAATTTAAATCTGGCTGAAGTTATTGCTGAAAATAATGAAGCAGCAAATGATGAACCTAAAAAAGAAGAGAAAAAAGAAAAAGCTCCTGCAAAACCAAAAGCAGCAGCAAAACCAAAAACCACAACTGAAAAAGGAAGTGCGGCTAAATCTTCTGGAGCAAAGAAAGTTACCGCTACTAAAACGAGTACAAGTAGAGGCAAATAATGAAATAATTTTACATCATAAAAAATGAGACTATCGGAAAACGATAGTCTCATTTTTTTATACTACAGATTTAAAAATCAATTGAATGAAATTTTATCAAATTTAAACTTCATATACTTTTCTATTATCCAATGACTTATTGAGCTGTCACATTCAATGCTACTTGATTTGTTAATCCATCTCTATTTGTTATTGTAAAAACATATTTAACAACTTGTCCAGCAGTTGCATCTATAGTCGTAGTCAAATCATAAGCATAACTATCTTCTTCGCTTTTTGAAATATCTTTATTAAAAATTGAAATAGCAGCTCCTCCATCTATTGATTTAGAAATATTAAACTTTTTTAATACATCTCTTTTTTCTGATTTAGAAGAATTAATTCCAATTAAAATAGAACTTCCTACCGTTTTTACAACATCTGAACTTAAATAAGTTCCTCCTGTTTTAAAACTAATATTTGGTAAATTTCCTTCATCTTTTTCACAAGAAGAAATAAAAAAAATACTCATCGATACAATAATCATTTTTGCTAAATTTTTCATAATTTGAATTTATTTTGATTGTTTATTAATTTACTAGTTTATTTAATTACTGATTTAAGTGGTGTTTCGTTTATTTTAATTTTTATGCTTAGTGTAACATTTCTTCCAATATTATATAAATTATAATTTTTAAATCTGGAAAGATGATCATAATAGTGAACATTTAATAAATTATTACCTGATAATGTAAGCAAATAAGTTAATTTTTCATTCACTATATTTTTTGAAATTGAAGTATTCAACAGCCAATATTCAGGTGTCTTTTTTTCATAAAGAGCACAAAAATTTTGCTTAAAATAATAATCAATATTGATATTAAATTGAACTGGATTCAATGTTTTTTTACCAATTAAACAGTTAAAATTAGAAGCTATTTTCTGCGAAGGAATATAAGGTGTGTAATTACCATCATTTGTTTTACTTAACATTCCTGAATATGCGACCATACTTGAAATGTATTTTGAAAATAATATATTCAATATTATTTCAGATCCATATTGCGTTGCATTTTGTTGTTTATACCTATAAACAGGAAAGCCAAACCAATTTTCATCCGTTGGACTTAAATAAACATAATTGTTAAAATAGTTATAAAATGGGCTTAACGTAAAATGTATATACTTTAATTTAAAATTAACAAATACATTTCCAGCAATAATTTGTTCATTTTTTAAATTTGGGTTTCCTATTTCATAAGTAAATATCCCTTCATGTAAGCCATTTGATGCTAATTCTGCTAAATTAGGAACTCTAATGCCTGTAGAAAAATTTGCCTTTATATTAAATCTTAAACTTGGGAAATAAGTAAATCCTGTAAATACATTATAAAAAGGTGATTTTTTTTCAAAAGGATGAATTAATTTATCACTTGTATTTACAGTTTTTGTTAAAAGTGTTTGTATAAATTTATAGCCTATCCCAAAGCCATTTTCAAATATTAATTTAGATTTCACAGTCGATTCAAGATATGCCGACATATTCGTTTCAAATAAATAAGCATCAGGCACAATCTTACGTGAACCATAATTTGTATTTTTTTCAATAGATCCTAAATTTGAAATTATAAGTTTGTTATATTCATTTAAAAAACGTTCCCATTTTAATAAATACTGAAAAGTAAATAAATGCATATTTAAACTAATTGCTCCACCTCCTTCATTTTCCATTCGAATGTTTGACTGAATACCTAAATTTATATTCAATAAAGAATTATTTTTTAATTCAATTTTATTTTCTGAAGACACAATGTTTAATAAAACTAAATGACATGGATTTTGAGAAAGACTCCTACTCCATCTTTTATCTGGTTCAACAAAATCATAAATATCTTTAAAAATAAATCCGTATCGATTAAAAGTCCCCATATAATTATTCGTACTCGTCCAGTTTTTTTTATTCAACCCATAAGTTGATTTTATTTGGTATCCATCAAATCGACTGTTTAATACTCGAACATTATTTCCATCTGAGTAATCAGCATTATTTTCAATTCCAACACGAATTCGAAACCATTTCTTACCAAAATTTGCTTTGTATCCACCTTGAAAATTTCCTCCTAAAGTATTGGAATTTAATTTTACAGAATAATCAGATGTTTTTGAATTGAGTTTTGGTTTATCTTCCTCAATCACATTTATCACCCCTCCTATTGCTTCTGTTCCATATAAAACACTCATCGGACCTTTAATTATTTCAACACGGGATAACCCTAAATCAGACAATCCTAAACCATGCTCCTCTTGCCATTGTTGATTGTCAAATTTCAATCCTGAAATCAACATTAACACACGATTTCCATAAAGACCTCTAATCACAGGTTTAGCAATTGCTACACCTGTTGAAAACATAGCAATCCCAGGTGTTTTTGACATTAAATCAGTTAAGTTATAATTCCCAAATCTAGATAAACTATCTATTTTTAATGATGTAATATTTAAGGATGATTTTCTTAAAGATTTAACTTTAAAGGATGAAATTATCACAGAATCAATTTCTGTAACCTTATTCGTATCTAATATTTGAGAAAAGAACATTCCCATCTTCATAATAAATAGATATTTTATTAAATCTTTCATCCTTTAAAGTCAGATATGCTTACCAATTTCAGTTAAATATATTTCTTAAAAATTACCTCTTAATGTAACTATAAAATTTCTACCTGGAGCTGAAATATTTGAAGCAAATTGTCTGTAATTTTGATCAAATATATTTTCACATGCTGCCTGTAAACTAATATATTTGTTAAATTGATATGTCAACCTAATATTTGCAGTGTACCAAGCTGGCATTCCAAATGGAGTTGCATTTGATTCATTATCTTCCCCCATTAAATTATAATCTTTCATTCTTTTCCACCCATTGTAGTTTACAAAAAACTCACCTCTGAATTTTTTCAATTTTACATTAAAACTTACCTTTCCAAAAATCGGTGCAATATGGTCTAACGGATAATCTGTTGTGTCTGTAACAATTCTTCCATAAGTATAATTAAATGATCCTAATACAGATAAATATTCATTTAAATTACCAGAAATAGAACTCTCTAAACCGTAAATATACGCCTTAGCTGCATTTGTTGTTGCAGTTACTTTACTCATAACTCCATCATAAATTATTGAATCTTGACCATTAAATGTAAAATTTTGTGTTGTCAAAGCATTCACATAATTTGTATAATATCCATTGAGAGAAACTAATATTTTTTTATGTAGTAATTGAGATATTCCTAACTCATAAGTATAAGTATATTCTGGTTTTATATTTGGATTCGGGACGATGATATTTCCTTGAGTAGATTCAAAAACTTTACTCAAATCATCAACGTTTGGAGCTCTAAATCCAGAAGAAACTCCTGCTGTAAATCTAGACGTATTATTGGGCATATATACGATTCCTATATTTCCATTTACAGCATTATTTTTTTGAATTACGTTCTCGAAGGGAAATGGAAAAAATGTTTTATTAATCCATTTAGAATTTAAATTTACATTCGAAAAACGAATTCCATCATTCAATATAATTTTTTTACTTATTTCCCATGTATGCGTAAAATATCCAGCAATTGAATACATTGCAGAACCCCCATCTGAATATCTAGTACTAATTAATCCAACAGTATCCATTTTCAAATTTTTCCCAAAAGCCGTTGAATTTACTTTGTTATAATACGCATCTATACCAAATCGAATTTCATTTTTACCTAATTTATTATCAAAATCTGCATTAAATGTTATAATATCCAATTTCTCAACATGATGATTTTCTATTGATTTTTTATATTTACGGTCAATCCTACTCTCTTCAATGTTTTGATATCCAACTATTATTCTTGCATGGTCATAAATTCGATTATTATTTGTTAAATTCAAGGTATATGACCCAAACATTCTCTTTTGAGGCCCATAATACCATGTTCCAAATTTAGGATTATTTAAATTTGTTAACGGTTTTCCATCATTTGTTAATGTCAGTCTATCATATCGATCAATGTTTGATGAAGTTGAATATTGAAAATTTAATATATGGTTTACTTTTTCAGATTGCTTAAATAATATTTTTTGTAAAAAATCAATTTGTGAATATGAAGAACCTATTTGTAAATTTGTATCATTATTTACAAAAAGAGAATCTATACCATTTATTTGTTTAACATACCAATTTCTAGAGCCAAAATTCCCATAATATGGATTTCGAACGGCACCTTGTCTTAAATCTCCATAATTTGAATATGAAAACGAAGTCAATGAAGCTACTTTACTATTTCCAATTGAAATATCAGTGTGTGCTGCTGAACCAGAATTTGCAGTAGTATATCTCGTAAATGCCGAAGCTGCAATTTTTATTTTATTTGATTCTGATAATAATGGATTTTTAGTATAAAAATGCATAACTCCCCCCAAAGCATCACTTCCATAAACAACCGAACCGGGACCAAATGCTACTTCTATTTTATCAAAAACAGAATTATCCAAAGTAATAATATTTTGTAAATGCCCTCCTCTATAAATTGCATTATTCATCCTTACACCATCAACAACCATTAAAACTTTATTTGTTTCAAACCCTCGAATTATTGGACTTCCTCCACCTTGTTGACTTTTTTGAACTAAAACATTACCACTGTTAGACATCACATCTGCAGTAGATGTTTGATTCATATTTTGTAAATCAGAGGTTCTTAATACTTGTATCCTTTGGACAACATCTCTTCTTTTTTCTTCAAATTTACTTGCAGATACTACAACTTCATCTAATGAATTAGTATTTTCTACTAAATAAATTACATAATTCACTTTAGCCAACTCTTCTTTCGTAAAAGAAATTTCATCGTACATTTTTTTCTTAAAATAAAGTACCTCTGTATTTTTAAAGCTACTAATATCAATTTTACCATTGAGATCAGAAAGTAATGGGTTTGACTGATCAGAATTTTGAGATACTGAAACTCCATTTATCGGAACTAAAGTGTTTTTATCTAATATTTCAACTATTTGACTATAAATCGATGATATATTGACAATTAAGAATAACAAAGTAATTTTTAATTTCATCTTAAATATTTTTTTTATAAATTTTTCTAATCTTGATATTTTTTTACCTCGGTTCGAATAAATAATGTTTTTTTACGGTTACCTATTAAATAGAAAATGACTAATTAAAAGAAAATCAGTCGAAATGAAACAATGAAAAAATTTAATTCTTTCTTTACTATTTAACTCATTAATATTCGGAAACACATTCGCTTTTCCAAACCCAACTGTAGCTACAATTAATTATAAACAAAACATCATTTAACTGAGGATAAAAAAGATAATAGGGTTATTTTTATTTGATAATCCCTTGCTAAAATTATTAAAAATTGCCTTGAAATATAAATTGCTAAAATTATAAATCTGTTTATATACAATATAAACCATTTCAAACAGAATGTTCTATTTGATTTTTTTCAAGACAATAATATACAATTTAAGCTTGTGGTGGTTTTATAGGAATTTCTAATATCGTTTTATAAACTCTATCAAGATGGAAAAAATTATTTCCAATATTTTCTACTTTTGAAATTTGACTGAAATCAAATTGGTAATTAAAAATTGATGGCCTTGCTGATGAATTAATCAATTTACTCCAAAATTTAGTAGGTAATTTAGACGATTTTCCTTGTGGATCTGGTTGATTTTTATCCATAAATGAATTTATCAAGTCAGTTTCATTTGTATCATTTAAACAAAAAACGATAACTTGATTCTCTTTTTTTTGAATTTCTTTTACATCATATAAAGATTCATTATATGCAAATTCATTTTTATCAATCCAAAGTAATTTTTCATAATCTTCTGAAGAAAAATTAAATTGAATAATTTTACTTTTATTTTTCAAATTAATATTTGCTTCTTTTTTTGCGATATATCTCATGTGCTCAAAATGAATGTTCATTCCGATAAACTGCCAGAAATAAATCCCAATAAATAATATTAAAATGTATTTTTTCATTTAAAAAAATGGCTCTCAATTTCATGAGAGCCATCCAAATTTAATTAATTATTAGTAAACAATAACCTTTTCCATTTTTTTATTTCTTCCATCAAAGATATTTAAGAAATATTCCCCTTTTCCATATTCTGTAACATCAAAATATTTAGTGTAAATTCCATTAAAATCTTTAATTTCCTCTTCATAAACAACTTGTCCAATAGCATTGTGTAATACCAATCTGAATTTACTCATTTCAGTCGAAGTAAATACTAATGTAAATTTACCATTGCTAGGATTTGGATACAAAGTAAAATGTGTCCCTGTGTTCGTAACCTCATCTAAAGACACAGTTGATACTGTTTGAATAGAAGACGTCATTGAAGAACAACCATTTCCAGTTACAACTACTGTATAGTTTCCATTTTGTGTAGCTGTATATGATTGACTTACTGCCCCCACAATAGCAATTCCATTTAAATACCATTGATTTCCTGTCGTAGCACTAGATGTTAAAGTTAAACCACTTTGGGAAATTGTTGGTGTTGAAGGAATTGGATTCACTGTCATTGTCATCGTAGAAGATGTTACTGTTGAAGGTGAAGCACAAGCCGCATTCGAAGTTAATACACATGAAACAATATCATTATTAGCTAAAGTTGATGAACTAAAACTAACATTATTTGTTCCAACATTTACGTTATTAACTTGCCATTGGTAAGCTGGTGAACTACCTCCATTTGTTGGTGTAGCAGTAAATACAACATTTGAACCTTGACATAATGGATTTGAACCACTAGTTATTGCAAAAGAAACTGAAGGTGTGACATTGCTATTCATTGTCATTGTTACAGAATTTGAAGTAGCTGTTGAAGAAGTCACACAACTTGCAGTTGATGTCATTATACAAGTTACAACATCATTATTTGCTAGAGATGTACTTGTGTAAGTTACTCCTGTTCCTACAGTTGCTCCGTTTATTTGCCAAACATAAGATGGTGTTCCTCCATTTGTCGGTGTAGCTGTAAATGTTACGGAAGTCCCGATACAAGCAGGATTACTACTTGCCGCAATAACTACTGATGGTGTTACTGATGATGTTACATTCATTGTAATAGCTGATGAAGTTGCAGTTGTTGTAGTTGCACATGTAGCATTTGAAGTTAATATACACGTAACTGAACTTCCATTAACTAATGAAGAACTCGTAAAAGTAGTACCTGTTCCTGATGCCGTTCCATTCACTTGCCACTGATATGTTGGTGTAGAACCGCCATTTGTTGGTGTTACAGTAAATGTTACTGGTGTACCAGAGCATGTTGGATTAGTACCTGATGTAATTGCAATAGAAGCTGATGGTGTAACTGTATTGTTTATAGTCATTGTTACACCACTTGATGTTGCTGTTGTTGGACTTGCACAAGACGAACTTGATGTCATCACACATGTTACAACAGCTCCATTTGTTAACGCAGAACTCGTATAAGTAGTTCCAGTACCTACAACTGTACCATTTACTTTCCATTGATAAGTTGGAGTTGTACCTCCATTTGTTGGTGTAGCTGTAAACGTAACTGAAGAACCTGAACAAGCTGGATTACTGCTAGCTGCAATAACTACACTTGGAGTTACTGTTGTTGTTACGGTCATTGTAATACTAGATGAAGTAGCTGTTGTTGGACTTGCACAAGCAGAATTTGAAGTCATTACACATGTAATAACATCGTTATTTGCAATTGATACTGGAGTAAAAGTAGCTGAATTTGTTCCAGCATTTACACCATTCACTTTCCATTGATAAGATGGAGTTGTGCCTCCATTTGTTGGTGTAGCAGTAAAAGTAACTGATTGAGAAGCACATGTTGGGTTACCACCTGCTGTAATTGCAATAGAAACCGTAGGCGTTACAGTGGTATTAACAACAACTGTTGCTGTACCAGCAGCACTTGAACAACCGTTTTTAGTTACGATTAAACTATATATACCTGCCATTGCAGTAGTTGCTCCAGTAATTGTTGGATTTTGTGTTGTATTTGCAAATGAATTTGGACCACTCCAAGCATAAGTTGCTCCCGTTACTGTAGCTGTTGTTAAATTAATTGAAGACCCTGCACAAACAGGAGAGTTTGTCGTTACAACAGGAGTTGATGGAATTGCATTAACTGTGTTTACAATAGCATTTGATGTTGCTGGCGAACCAGTTACACCTGATAAATTAGAAGTCATAATACAAGTAACAGATTGACCATTTGTCAATGTTGTAGTTGTATATGTAGCTGAATTTGTTCCAACATTTGTTCCATTCACTTGCCATTGATAAGTTGGGGCAGAACCTCCGTTTGTTGGAGTTGCAGTAAAAGTCACAGATGCACCAGCACAAAAAGTATTATCAGCATCATTTGATGTAATTGCTACTGATGCTACAACTGCCGCTGTACTGTTAATATTTATATCATCAATGTATAAATTATTACCATATCTATTTCCAACCTCAAATTTCACTTTGATACTTTGTCCTATATATGACGTTAAGTTAATTGTATCAATATCCCAATCTGCTGCTGTAGCTGGTGAAAAAGTTGTATTTAATGTCCCACTAGTAGCTAGTTGAGCTCCTTTTTTGAAATAAACTGCAGATCCCCAAGTTGCACCACAATCAGTTGAAATATAAACTTTCAATTCATCATGATATTTTGTTGGAGCTGTAGAACTATTGTAATATTTATAAGCTCTTTTAAAAGTTAATTTAGGTGCTGATGCAGAAACTAAACTCACAGGAAGTGAAATTAAATTATCAACCTGAGCTGAATCACTGTAATTAAACAATTCAATTCCTGCACACCCTGTTGCACTTCCAGTATTTCCTGTTGCTGTTCTTCTTTCTAAACCTTTTGCTCCAGCTGTTCCCCAAGCGATTGATGGTGCATCAGCATTTTCTAATGTCCAACCTGTTGGAGGAAAAGTAGCTCCTTCAAAATTTTCCACAAAAGGTAAAGAGCCCGCAGACAAAGGATTGATATAAGCCGTTTTTGTCATCGTATTACTTCCAGAAGCATTCGTTGCAACTAAAGTAACGGTATAAGCGCCTGCTGCATTAAATATTACTTTTGGATTTTGAGAGGTTGCTGAAGTCCCACCTGTATATGTAACTGTAGTTGGACTAAAAGTCCAAGCCCATGAAGTTGGAACACCTGATGTCATGTCTGTAAAATTAACAGTAGAACCAATACATGGCGCAACATTATCTGCTGAAAAATCTGCCACAGGAGCTCCAGCAACTACAGGAAGTTGAAATGAATAAACTCTTGTAGTTGTTCCACCTGCTATCGTATATTCTCCTGTATGCCAAAATGTAATACCATCTGGATCTAATGACAATTGAGAGTAATCTCCAAATCTATTTCCTGATGTTTCTGCTGCTGTTCCAGCTGCTGCAACTGTTTCTGCAAATGTAAAAGTTCCCAATGGATCTGTCGATAATCTTCCAGTATAACATAAACTTGGATAAACTGTTGTACTAGATTTGCAATATGCCATACCTATACTTCCGTTATTATCCATTGCTATAGAACCAATCCATCTTGTGTGGGCATCTGGTGTATAAGTACCTTCTTGGTATAAACTCCACACACCTGTTGTTTGATTCTGTCTTAATTCAACCCATTTAATACTTCTTTGTGAAGCTGATATTTTTACACCCCAATTCAATACTACCGTATTATATCCAGTCCATTTCCTCCATTGTGCTCGAAAAGTTGGGACCCCTCCAATACCATCTAATTTTTGAGTTGTTCCTGGTTGAGATACATCGTTCCAACTTGCATCATAAGAAGCATCAAATGCAGCAGTTGCAAGAGTATTATTTAAAGCAATTGAAGCTGAAGGTGTTGCCCCCCAAGTTACCGACATGTTCCAAATTTTCACACCATCAATTGCACCAGTTCCCCAAGCATTATCAGAATATGAAAAGAATGGACATGGTGTTCCAACTGTAGGTAATCCACCATCTGCATCAGCAGGAAGCGGAACGAAAAATGAACTTACAGGTCCTGTAGTAAAAGTTGCACTAACAGATCTAGCTGAAGGATTTCCCAATAACATTTGATCTCTTTCAAAACAAAATACTTTGTCTGTCGCTTGATTGGAAGTCATATAATATCCATCAGCCCAAATTCCAAATTTTAAATAATCTGGAAATTCCGGTGATGTAAAAGTATAAGTATAGTAAGAACCTAAAGGATCTGCAGTTTGAGAAATAGCAATATAAATTTTATTTCCTGTTTGACCAAACTGACTGATTAGCCATCTATCTGCATATTTATCATATAAAATAATTGGATCTCCATCATTTGGTGTAGCAGGACTCCATAAAGAACCAATATTTGCAGTTAACATGTTTGCACCAGTAGATTTATTAAAAACTCTAAATGGTGTTCCATTAATTGCTTGAATGTAATGATTCGGTCCAGCAGCACCTGAAGGATCAAATGGTCTAAAACCAGAACCAGATTGCCCCGGCCAGTTTTTTATTGGCGCTTTTGATGCATCTGATTTTTGTCCCATTTCAGTTTGCATTGTCGCAGGATCATTTCCATACAAAGCAGGATTCTCTTCTGCTGTATGTTCAAATTTTTGAGGATCACGGTATTTTCTATCGAAAGACTCGATATATTGTTCCACTTTACCTTGTTTATGAGGCACGTAAGGATGCTCCTTAGCAAGCTCTGAAAGTGGTTTTGTGATGTGAAAATCTGTACAAGTTATTACTTGCGTCTGACTTACACCCGTGGCGTTTGGTTTTTGAGAAAATGCTGAAGTAACAGCAAATGCCCCCCATAGAAATAAGAGTACCTTTTTCATAGTATATTTTTATAATTTTAGCAATACAATTTTAATTGTTATTTATTTAACAAACAAATTTTAAACGCCTTTTTTATTAACAATGATTAAAAAAAGTTCAAAATATTCGATTAAAACCCTATATTAATCGACAAAATCAGACAAATAATCAATACTATTTTTTTTAAGCGGATAATTTTCAAAAATTGAAGAAATAAACAATTATATTATTTTCAATAAAGGCATTCAATTTTTATTTATACAAATTGACAAACTATATGTTTACACTCAGAGTTAAAACCTGAGTGTAAATTTTAATCGAACGAAGGTCTTCAAGAATAATTCTATTTTTTAATCAATTTTTAGATAGAAAATGTAAGTATTTTTTCTTAAAAGTCATGCGTTTCAAATCAAGAAAATTTAACAAAAAAAATAACAATCTAAAATTTTACATTCTTTCAGGTACATTAACTCCTAACAAATTCATCGAAGTTGCAATTACTTTGGAAACATTTTGACTTAATGTTAATCGCATGTTTTTCACATCTTCATTTTCTTCTATTAAGATTGGTATCGCTTGGTAAAATTGATTAAATAATTTTACTAATTCAAAAATATAATTGGCAATAACAGCAGGTGAATAATCTCTTCCTGCTTCTTTTATTACTTGCGGAAAATCCAATAATATTTTTACAATTTCAATCTCCTCAGGTTTTAAAGTAACCGAATTATATGACTTCAATCCACCAGATCGATTTATTAGTGAATTTATTCGAGCAAAAGCATATTGAATAAAGGGTCCTGTATTTCCATTCAATTCTATGGATTCTTCAGGATTAAACATCATTCGTTTTCGTGGATCTACTTTTAATAAATAATATTTCAAGCCCCCCATTCCAATAGTTCGACATAAAGATTGAATTTCTTCTGAATTCATTCCCTCTAAATGTCCTCTTTCTTTTGTTAATTCAGAAGCTTGAATCACAATATCCTGCATCAAATCATCCGCATCAACTACTGTTCCTTCTCTAGATTTCATTTTTCCAGACGGTAAATCAACCATTCCATACGACAAGTGATAACAATTATTAGCCCATGAATATCCTAATTTTTGAAGAATTAAAAACAACACCTTAAAATGATAATCTTGTTCATTGCCGACGGTGTAAATAATCCCACTTAAATCTGAAAAATCTTTATATCTATCAACAGCAGTACCAATATCTTGAGTCATATAAACAGTGGTACCATCTGAACGCAGTAATAATTTTTCATCCAGACCTTCTGAAGTCAAATCAATCCATACAGAACCATCTTCTTTTTTATAAAATACTCCTTTCTGTAATCCTTCAATAACAATATCTTTACCTAATGTGAAAGTATCCGATTCATAATATAATTTATCAAAATCAACTCCCATATTTTTATAAGTCACCGCAAAACCATCATAAACCCAATTGTTCATTGTAGTCCACAACAAATATACCTGAGGATCTCTCGCCTCCCATTTCACAAGCATTTCTTTCGCTTCTTTTAATAAAGAGGTCTCATTTTTAGCTAATTCTTTGATTTTATCATCAATTCCTTTTAATGCTTTTTCATCTTTACCGCTTTTTAAAGCTGTTAATTTTTCAAATTCAGAAATGCTTGTTGAAGCATAATTGGAAGTCTCTCCTTTTTCCCAATCTGCTATAATTAATTGTGCTTCTTGATTAATTTTTTTGTCAAATTCAACATAGTATTTACCAACCAATTTATCTCCTTTTAAGCCTGTATTTGCTGGTGTTTCTCTTTCTCCCTTTGCATTAATTGGAGAGAACTTTTCCCAAGCAAGCATACTTTTACATATATGTATTCCCCGATCATTAATTATTTGAGTTTTAACGACTTTATGTCCATTTGCTTTCAATATTTCCGCTACCGAAAAACCTAAAAAATTATTTCTTAAGTGACCTAAATGCAAAGGTTTATTCGTATTTGGAGAAGAATATTCAACCATTATAGTTGATTTTGAATTTGGCTTTTCCAATCCATATGCAGCATCTTGATTAATTCTATTTAATTGAGTCAACCAATAATCTGAGGAAATAACGAAGTTTAAAAAACCACTAACGATATTAAAAGAGTGAATAGCTGGAAGTTTTTCTTTCAAAAAAGAACCTATTTTTTCTCCTGCTTCTATTGGGGAACATTTTAAAGTTTTTACAAAGGGAAAAATAACAAGCGTAACATCTCCTTCTACCTCTTTCCTTGTTTTTTGAAATTGAATTAAATTGACTTCAATCTGGATTCCAAATAACAACATTGAATTTTCAAATAAAATCTCTCTGATTTGATCATTGATAGAAACTGATGTACTCATTTGTTTTTATATTTTTTTTATCTTTTAGCAATACTATCTAAAACAGATTCAACCAAATCTGAAGTAACTTCTGCCATTTTATTTGTTTTTTCATCCAAGCAAGGATTTACTTCTACAAATTCGATGCAAACTGTTTTATCATTTTTTGCTAACAAAGTTAATATTTCTTTCGCTTCTTCTGGCATTAATCCATTTTTAACTGGAGTACCTGTACCGTGTGAGGTGTAAATTGGGTCCATTGAATCCACATCAAAAGAAACATATATCAAATCACATACTGCTAATTTCTGTTCAATTTCAGAAAGAATCGACTTTACTCCTTTTGCACGAAGCTCATCAACCTTATAATTCTTAATGTTTAATTCCTTCATGATAGCATCTTCTTGATCCTCAGTATCTCGAACAGCTATATAAATTAAATTTTCTGCATTTGCTTTTGGAGTAATCCCTCCGACATGTTTCAATTGTTCCCAAAGAATTTTAGTATCCTCGCTAACATTGTTGATTTTACATGCTAAATTATCTTCATTCAACACGGTAGCCAATGGCATTCCATGCATGTTTCCCGAAGGAGTTGTATATGGTGTGTGGATATCGGCATGTGCGTCTATCCAAATAATTCCAAGTTTTTTAGTCGGGTATGCTGATTTTATCCCCGCTATTGTTCCACCTGCAGAGCCATGATCAGCAGCAATAATTAATGGAAATTTTTGATTTAAAAGTATTTTTGAAACCGAATCGTTTAATGAATTATATATTGCTAATAATCCGTCAATTCGTTTAGCATAAGGGTGATTTGTGGTATGATCAAGTAAATGGTTTACATGTTTAATTTCTTCTATCGGGTAATCTCCAAAATAGGATTTCCCCTTCATCCTGGCGGCCGTCATTACTGCTTCAGGTCCCAATGAAGCCCCACGGGTTCCCGCAGTAATTTCAGACCTGTTTATTAAAATCACAGTTTCCTTATTCATAAATTTTTATTTAGTCGTTTAAAATCTATCAAATTAATTCTATTCAATATAGAACCTTACAACCGCAAATGTAATAGAATAAATTAAGTTAGTTATTCTACCGTTGAAAATTCTGTTGATAAGCTTATTTTATATCAAATCATATTACCTAATAAAAGTCTAAATTTACATAATAGTAACCAATAGAACATTGAATGGTTATAAGTAACCTGAGTGCGTTTAAAATCTGAATGTAAAATTTTAATCAAACTTAGCAATTTGCAAATAATAAAAACACATGAAAAACATTACCTTATTCTTATTCATATTAATGACTGCATCCGTGTTCTCACAAAATGAATACAAACCATTCCAAGGAAAACTTGTTTATACAATTGATATTGTTGATACAGCATTTCAAAAAATGTTCCCAACAAAATTGATGACTATTTATACCAATGACACAATCGTTCGAATTGAAAACGAATCGGATCAATTGGGAAAACAAGTCGTTATTAAGCATACTGTTTTAAACAAATCAATATTAATGCTTCAGGCGAAAAACAATTATTATGCAATTCAAACAGATTTAAACAAAGTAAAAGTTGATTCTATAGATAGCAATCGAACCAACAGAAATAATGAATTGTCATATCATAAAAAATGGGGAAAAAAACACATTGCCAATATGAAAGCAAATAGAATGAAAGTTACAAATAACAAAACGAAACAAACAATTGAAGTTCTATATTTAAAAAATTATTCTCCTAAATATATTGATGCCTATAATGACTTACCTGGATTAGCTGTCAAATATTACATTACGACTCCTGACGGAACTTATGTTTACACCTTAATATCCATGGAATATTCTGTACTAAATAATGATTTATTCGGAGTCCCTTCAAATTATAAAAGAGTTAGTTTTTCTCAATTTTTAGATGAAATAATAGGCACAAATTAGTTAAATACATATCGTTAACAAGTTCAATTTTATTAAATCCAGGCAGTAAGTCAAAAACTTCTATTAAAACATTAGCTTTGTACAAGAATCAAAATTAAATGAAAAAACATTTAGCAATACAAATATCTGAAAACGCTGTTTACTTTAATAGTATTCATGATGAATTAGTTACTGAAGTTGATTGTTTCTTTTTCAAAGATAAAATTGATTATAGATATAAAGAACAACTCGAGCAATTTTTTCTAGAAAAAAAATACAAAGAACGAGAATATGACGAATATTCACTTTCATGGCATTCAGCACTAACGACTTTAGTTCCAAACAATGTTTTTAGCGAAACAAATCCTGAATCTATATTTCGTTTATGTTTTAGTGCGGATATTCCATCAAATCATATTGATTACAATCGAATTCCGGAATTGTCGATTGTCAATGTTTTCATGATTCCATTATGGGTCAAATCATTTTTTGTCATAAAATTCCCTCGAATTATCATACAACATGAAGGAAGTTATTTAATCCGATCCATTTTTAGAGGAAATACTTTTAATTTACAAACAGTAATAACAATTCATCAAGATACTTTTAATTTAATAATTACTCAAAAAAACGAAATTATCTATTATTCAAATTTCAACTATATCAATTGTGATGATATCATTTATCATCTAGTTTTCTCACTTCAACAACATCAGTTAATGAATGAAAAAAATCAATTGTTAATTTGTCATGGAATTGGAGCTTCTGAATCAATTGTTGAGGAAACAATTACGAATCTAAAAAAATTAAAAGAATTTGACCGTTCTAAAATTGAGAACAACAATCAATTACTCATTAAATCTCATATCCAGTGCGTATAATTAGAGGTAAATTAAAATCAAGAAGATTTTCTGTCCCTAAGAATTTCCCTTCTAGACCAACAACAGATTATGCCAAAGAAGGGTTATTTAATTTAATTGAAAATCGATATTCATTAGTCGAATTTGATATTTTAGACTTATGTGCAGGAACAGGTAATATAACTTTTGAATTTTTATCAAGAGAAGCGGGAAAGTTAACTGCGGTAGATAAAGATTACTTTTGCACCAAATTTATTCGATCAAACGCTAAAGAATTAGATGTTGAAGAAAATTTATTAGTTATCAAACAAGATATTATCCAATACCTACTTAAAACAACAAACCAATACGATATTATTTTTGCTGATCCACCTTATAAACTTACATTTCATCATGAAATTGTTGAAATTGTTTTTAAACGTAATCTTTTAAAAGATAATGGAGTATTGATTATTGAACATGGAAGAGAAACAAAGTTGGAGAATTATCCTAATTTTGAAAACAAAAGAAGTTACGGAAATGTACATTTTAGCTTTTTTAGTAATGAGCAATTAGATAATAAAACTGATGAAATTATATGAAAAAAATCGGTCTTTTCCCTGGTTCTTTTGACCCTTTTACAAAAGGACATGAAGCAATGGTCAAAAAAGCCATTACTTTATTTGATGAAATAATAATCGGAATTGGTGTCAATCAACAAAAGTCCTATATGTTTGATTTAGAAAAACGAATTAAACATATTCAATCTCTTTTTCTTGATTTTCCTCAAATTAAAGTTAAAACATATCAAAAATTAACTGTTGATTTTTGTAAAGATTGTGGTGCAAATTTTATCATTCGGGGATTGAGAGACTCAAAAGATTTTCAGTTTGAAAAATCAATTGCTCACATGAATATTGAAATTTCAGGAATTGAAACAGTATTCTTCTTAACTGAACAGAAATACAGCGCTATAAATTCTACTATCATTCGTGAAATTTATAAAAATAATGGTCCAATTGATGCATTTGTAACAAATCCCCACCTTCTCGTTTAAATAAATGGTATAATAAATGTTAGTATTTTAAAAAAAAAATATGAAGTCAACTGTTTTATTCATTTTCTCATTACTTTTTGTTGTAAATAGCTTTACTCAAAAAACAACAATTACAATTAAAGGTTATGCTCCAGCATACATCGGAAAAACAATTGAAGTGTATAAAATTCAAGATTATTTTTCTATGACTGAAGAATTATTGAGCACAACAATTGTACAGAAAGATAGCACGTTTGAATTTAAGTTGAATTCAAATGAAATTCAAAAAATTATCATTCGATCAAACAAAAATAAATCGTATTTATACGTTCAACCATCAGGAAATTATGAAGTATTTTTACCCGAAAAAGACAAATATGATCCTTTTCGTCCAAGTGGAAATACTGTTGAATTGACATTATATAATCTAGATAGTAACGATATTAATTATAAAGTTTTAGGCTTTAACCGTTGGGTTGATGATTTTATTGGTAATAATTACTATATAAAAAACAGTAAACCTATTGAGTTTATTAAAGAGTTGGATACTTTTAAAATGAATGCTGAAAAAGCTTATGCACAAGATACCAATCAATATTTTAAAACTTATGTCAAGTTCACATTCGCTTCCTTGGATGAAATTCAAAGTATTGGAAACAGAAACAAAGATGAAAAACATGATTTTTATCTAAAACACAATACTGTAATGTATAACAACGATGTATATATGCAATATTTAATCAAATTTTATGAAAACTTAATGCCTCGATTAGCTATTGAAACAGCAGCCAAAGTCAATTTGGGCATTGAAAAAAGCAGTCCCACACAAATAATGAAAGCATTAAGCGGAGAATATACCTTAATTAATTTAAGAATTCGTGAAATTGCAATGATAAAAATGCTTTCAGAAGAATATTACAAAGGAGAAAATTATCAAACTAATATTTTAACCATTTTAGATAGTTTATCAAAAAAATGTATGTTTAAAAACAATGAAATAATTGCTAAAAATGCTAAATTAAGATTATTGGAATTAGTTCCTGGCGCAAAAACACCTGATATTAATTTTGTATCTGCTGATGGTTCAATTAAAAACATTAAATCATACAATGGAAAACACGTTTATTTACATTTTTATAATCCTTTAAGTTTAAATTGTAACAATGAAATTCCTTTGTTACTAAAACTGTATGAAACATATAAAAACGATGTAAATATCATTACGATTTACCCTGCAAATGAAAAATACAATGAAGCTGATCTAAAATTATTAAAAACAATTCCATGGGATAAATTTGAAATTACAGATAATGACCCTTTATTAAAAAGTTTTAAAGTTGAAAATTATCCTTACTATGTATTAATTGATCAAATGGGATATATTGTATCTTCACCATCTTTAGGTCCACAACCTAATGGACAATACGAAACAATCGAAAAAACCTTTTATTTCATTCACGATTATAATACTAAAAAACAATAAAACTTCTAAAAGAATTAAGAAATTAAAAAACTCCTGAGATTATTTGAGAACTCTATTTTGTTGTTTTTTTTGTTCAATAGAGGCTATTTTTTAGTCATAATAGTCTTTAACTTCGTTGAAGTTTCGTCTTCTTATGAATTTTGAATAGAAATGACTTAATGCTTAGCTTGATTAAATTTTAAAACCACACTAAATTTAGACGAATTCTAAAAAATTGATTATCTAAATTATTTCGTCAATATTTCTACAATTGGCTGACCTGTAGTTGCATTTGGAGTTTGTAAAAATAAAATATGCGTTAATGTAGCAGTAATGTCAGTAATATTTATATTCCGGAATATTTCTTGCTTTTTAATTCCTTTTCCATACCAAATCAATGGAACATGTGAATCATAGTTAAAAGCCGATCCATGACTTGTTCCTTTATGTCCAAGTTCAGAATCAGTACTTTTAGCTAAAAATCCAGGCTGTAAAATAAAGATTACCTCACCACTTTTTGAAGGAAAGTAACCTAATCCAACCATTTCAGACCAATTTGAGTTGTTTGAATTTTGAAGGAAATCAGATGTAGTGAAAACAGCTTTAACACCTTCCCAACGCGAAATTTCTTGTGCAATAAAAGCTTCGACTTCTTTGGAATCAATATTCAATTGATGAATCGTCTCTTGATCTAAGTAAATATTATTATTCATTTCCTTTAATATCAAGTCAGCATTAAATTTTTGTTTAATTGCATCATTTAATTCCAATAATTTATCTTCTTTATAGACATAACCACCTGGTAATTTTTTATCTATTAAATATTGAGGAACTGGAACAACCGCATGATCCGCAGTTAAAAATAAGACAAACTCATCCTTCCCTACTTTTTGTTCAAGTTCAGAAATTAACCGTGCAATTTCTAAGTCTAAACGAATGTAAATATCTTCTAGTTCTACAGAATAAGGTCCAAATTTATGACCTGCAATATCTGGAGTAGAATAACTTATACATAACATATCCGTTTGATTATCTTGACCTAACATTTCATTATAAATAGATTCTATCGCGAAATTTGTTAAATACGTGTTTGCAAAAGGAGTAAAAGTAAATAAATCATAATTGGGTTTACCATAATCGGGTTGTTTTTGAGAATTAAAATTTTCAATCCAAAAAGGCAACTGTTCTTTATAAAAAGTACTTGTAATAAATTGACCTGTGGCATAATCAAACCAATATGAACCATTTGACAAATGCCCCCCTGGAAGAATGGCTCCTCTATCTTTAATAGACATCGAGATAACCTTAGAATTTGAATAAGTGAGTTTTAATTGATCCGTAATGGTATTCACTTTCAAATTAAATGGAGAACATTTTCCTTCATCAGAATTAGAACCAACACCAATCACAGTTGAATCATCGACACAATTCATCAATAAACCCGTTGATCTATCATACCAATCATTAGCTACAATTGCATGGTTACTAGGTGTTGTACCTGTATAAATCGAAGCATGTCCTGGTCCAGTATAAGTTGGCACATAATTATAATGAGTATTTCGACAATGAGTTCCATTATTCATCAATTTCAAAAATCCATTTTGAGAAAATTTAGATTGATAACGATATAAATATTCATAACACATTTGATCAATCACAATACCAACTACTAATTTTGGCTTTTTATTTTTTTGACTTAATAAGGAAGAAGAGCAAAAAATGATTATCAAAAAACTACAAAAAATTTTCATGCTTCATATTTTATTATTTAAATTAATCCATTCTCTAAAGAATATTTCATTAAACCAATTGTTGATTTTACTTGTATTTTTTTAAAGATATTTTTTTTATGCCATTCAACGGTCCTTACACTCAGGCCTAATTCATCAGCAATTTCATAATTAGTTTTTTCTAAACAAATTAAACGAATGACATCTAGTTCGCGAGATGAAATAATGTTTTTCACTAAATTGTTCGCTGATGATTTAATTTTTTTTTCAGCATTTTCTATTAAAATAGCCGAAGTTCTAGCATTGTAATAAGATCCTTTCGCCATTACCATATCAACAGCATCTAATAAATCCTCTAATACGGAATCTTTTGTTAAAAATCCATGAGAGCCTAATCGATGCATTTCAATTACATGATCATCCGTATTAAACATGGATAGTGCGATTATTTTTATACTCGGATATAATTTTGTGATTATTTCAGTAGCTCTAAATCCATCTAATTTAGGCATTCGAATATCCATAAAAATTATATCGGGTAAATTATTTTTTTTTTGTTCTAAAGCATTTAATAATTCTTGCCCATCTTCCACTTCAATCACTACTTTAATATGATCTGTATCTCTCAATAAAGAAACAACACCTTTTCTAAAAAGTGATTGATCATCTGCAATTGCTACTTTAATCTTCTTCATATAGTCTTATCAAAGTTATTGAAATTTATGAAAAAAACAATTAAGTTAACCTGTCATAGTTATAAAATTACAATTTTATAACATATTTTGAAATTTCGTCATAAGAATCAGACTTAGTAACTCTAAATTTATTATGATTTCAATATTTTAAGTCTTTTCCTCTCAAAACACGTTAAGTTTTTAAGAAATAAAGATCCATTATTACTGAAAATCTTGCCTTTTATGAGTAAAAAATACAATAAAATCTTTTATCAAATAATTTTAGACAGATTCTGTGTTAATATCCTAATAAAAATATTTTATTTTTTTATACCTTTGAATCCTAAAGCAGTCAAAAACTAGCTTGTAAGAGTGTTTTCTATTAATAGAGGCACTCTTTTTTTTGCTTCATAATCTTGATCAAATACTGTATTATTTTTA
>JACOTM010000007.1 GCA_016178305.1 Flavobacteriia bacterium
GCATAATTTTCTAAAACTACTTGATGAATAATTCCAGCTCCCGGTTTCCAAAAACCGATACCGTATTTATTCGAGATAGAAGATAGAAAGTTAAAAACTTCATTATTTTGATTGATAGAATCTTGCAAATCTTTTGTTGCACCAACTCTTGCTTGAATTAAGTGATCAGCATGAACCGTTGAAGGAACAGCTACTTTTTTCTTACCCGCTTGCATAAATTGTAACAAAGCCATTTGAGCAGTTGCATCTTGCATCGCGACTCTATCTGGGGCGAAATCTACATAAGAAACTCCTCTTCCGAAAGCTTCAGTTGCATTTCCTTCCCACAAATGAGCATAAAGAATTTTCTCAGAAAGTGTTAATGGTTTTCCTACTACTTTTCGAGCAGCTTCAATTCTGCTTGGAAAGTTAGCATAAACCTTTTTTATCATATCTAAATCGAATACCATAAAATGTGTTGTTTAAGATCCTATAATTATAATGTTTGCGAATTTAAACATTTTATAAAAAAATACCTCATCTTTTTTAAAAGAAAATCAGTAACTTTTTAAAATCAAGAATGAACAATTTCTATCAATTTAATAGTAGTCTTAATTTTATTCAATTAATTGTATCGAATAAATTAAATTTTTCTATATCTTTGCAACCTTAAAAATAATTTTAAAACAAATAAGTTATGAGTTTTTACGAAACTGTTTTCATCTTAACTCCCGTTTTGTCTGAGGATCAGACAAAGGAAGCAGTCGCTAAATTCGAAGGCGAAATAAGCTCTTTGGGTGGTAAGGTTAAGCACACTGAACATTGGGGATTACGTAAATTAGCGTATCCAATCCAAAAAAAATCTACAGGATTTTACTTTTTAGTTGAATTTGAAGCTGATGGAAGCGCTGTAGCTAATTTAGAATTGACATTCAAACGTGACGAACGTGTTATGCGTTTCTTAACAGTAAGAATGGACAGAGATCATTTAGCGTATGCAGAAAAAAGAAGAGCTAAATTAGGCGAGAAAAAATCTGTTCCAGCTGAGATTTAATTATTAACACATTAAAAAAAGAGAATTATGTCACAAAACGACGTTCGCTATTTGACTCCAATTAATATTGAGATCAGAAAAGAAAAATATTGCCGTTTCAAAAAAAGCGGAATTAAATTTATCGACTATAAAGATGGTAACTTCTTATTGAAATTAGTTAATGAACAAGGTAAAATTTTACCTCGTCGTTTAACTGGTACTTCAGCGAAATACCAAAAGAAAGTTGGACAAGCTATCAAACGTGCTCGTCACATCGCTGTTCTTCCTTATGTAGGAGATATGTTGAAATAATCGATTTTTAAAGAAATAAAAATATTCAAAATGCAAGTAATTCTAAAAAAGAACGTAGATAAACTTGGTTACAAAGACGAAGTGGTTTCTGTAAAACCAGGATACGGTCGTAACTTCTTGATCCCACAAGGATACGCAAACTTAGCTACTGCATCTGCTTTAAAAGCACATACAGAAGTTATGAAACAACGTGCTCATAAAGAGACTAAAGTTTTAGCTGAAGCTGAAGCTATTGCTGCTAAATTGGTAGACGTAACATTAACTATCGGTACTAAAGCTGGTGAAAATGGTAAAATATTTGGATCTGTTAACACAGTTCAATTATCAGAAGCATTGAAATCATTAGGTTTTGATATCGATCGTAAAGCTTTAAAAATCAAAAATGAACCAATTAAAGAAGTTGGGTCATACGAAGCTGAAGCAAATCTTCACAAAGGTGTTAAACCTACTTTTAAATTTGAAGTTGTTGGAGAATAATTTCAATTAAAGCATAAATATTAAGAAAGCTCGATTTATTTCGAGCTTTTTTTTGTTAAAAACATTACAGCTAACCCCTTATTTTATCAGTATTTAAACAAATAAATATCCCTTTATCAACAAAAATCAACTTTTTTCAACAATTTCAATATATTTTTTGTTAAAACTGTTGCAGAATATAGATATTCCTATATATTTGCTACGATATTAATTATTACAAACATCTATTAAAAGCCAAACTATGAACAAAGCAGAATTAATTGATGCTATCGCAGCAGAGTCAGGATTATCTAAAGTTGACGCGAAAAAAGCATTGGACGGATTTGTAAGCGCTACTGCAAATGCAATGAAATCAGGAGACAAAATTTCTTTAGTAGGATTTGGTTCTTTCTCAGTTTCTAACAGAGCTGCAAGAACAGGACGTAATCCTCAAACAGGTAAAGAAATCAAAATTGCTTCTAAAAACGTAGTACGTTTCAAAGCTGGAGCTGAACTTTCTGCTAAAGTTAACTAATAGTTACTTCGCAAAAGATGCAAAAGGGAGTCTATTGATTCCCTTTTTTTATTTCATTTTTTTTCGATTAACATCCGTGGAAAATAATAAAAAAATATTACAAGAATTTTACAATATTATTTCTGATAGCAAAAAAGAAATGTTTGACCAAATTGCAGCAGAAAGAACAAAACATATTACTGTTGTAATGGAAAATATTTACCAAGAACACAATGCAAGTGCTGTACTGCGCTCTTGTGACTGTTTTGGAATCCAAGAACTACATGTAATCGAAAAAGACAACCAGTATAAAGTACAACGAGATATTGCATTAGGAGCTGGGAGATGGGTCGATATGTTTAATTATGATCGTGGAGATTCTCCAACGAAAGACTGTATCACAAAATTGAAACAAAAAGGATACAAAATAATTGCCACAACTCCTCATACGAATGATGTAACGATAAACGAATTCGATATTTCCCAACCATTCGCCTTGGTTTTTGGTACTGAACGAAGAGGTATTTCAGATGAGATCAAAGAAATGGCAGATGAATTTGTAAAAATTCCAATGTATGGCTTTACTGAAAGTTTTAATATTTCAGTTTCTGCAGCAATCACCTTAAATGTTGTTAGAGAACGTTTAGAAAAAAGTAAACTCAAGTGGAAACTTTCAGAATTCGAGCAAACTGATTTAAAAATCAAATGGAGCCGAAAAATATTGAAAGCTGGTGTAGAACTGGAGAAATTATTTCGAGAAAAATATAAACAGAATATTTGAAATTTCAGATTTTGATCGTTTGTTATAAATGTTTAAATGAAAATTCTTTCGTACTGAAAACATTATCAAACAAATGAGGATAGTATTTTTTCATTTCTGAATTCATTAATTCTATCGGTACATCATCAAAATCACCATAGTAATGTAAATATTCCATAAATCGTTGCCCTTTTTCAAATTCTTGAAACATTGAATCTTGTTCCCCATCCCAATCCAATGGTTGAACATGCGTTATTTTACATATTCGCTCATCAAATGCCGGCGTACATTTTATCCATTTACCTTCTACAAATAATTCAACATAACCGTGAAAAACGATTTCGTTTCTTCTTAAAACGGAAGTTAATTTATCAATTCCGATATGATTTGTAACAATTGCATAACCTAAACGGGAAGGAATATGCATCTTTCGAGCACAAGCAGCTAATAATAATGCTTTTTCAACACACCAAGATCTTTTCTTTAAAATGACATTACTTGCTTTTAGCCCATCTTTTGTTAAATCTAAATGATATGGATCATAGATATAAGAATCCCTTACTAAAAAATAAAGTTCAACTGCAATTTCTTTTTTAGATTTTTGAGTATCAATTGCTACTAAGAAATTATCAAACAGAGGATTATTAAAATCTAAAAATGCAGTTTCTTTTAGATAAAGTTCCATTTTCACATATTAATTAAAAAATTCAATGATTTTTTCAGGAGTTTGAGAATGTCGATCTAAAATTACGTTCGCCTGCATATAAAACAATTCTCTTTTACTTAATGAATTCTCAATGTAAACTTCCAATTCTTCTTGTGTCATAGATTGAACCAAGGGTCTTTGTTCCTTTGTATTTACCAATCTATTTGTTAGTTCTTTTGAAGAACGTTGCAAATAAAATGTTTTACCTAGTTTACTTAAACGATCTATATTTTCATTAAAGCAGGGCATTCCTCCCCCTGTTGATAATACAAATTCAGTTGGAAAAGGGTAATTATCTAAAAAAGATGTTTCTAACTCCCTAAAAATAGCCTCTCCTTTTTGATCAAATATTTGCGCTATTGTTAATCCTACAATTTCTTCTATTTTTTCATCTGAATCGATAAATGGAATATTTAACTTATTTGCAAGTTTTTTACCTAATGTAGTTTTGCCACTAGCCATGAATCCTATTAAGATAATACACTTCATCTTTTTTTAAGCTAATTCCGACTTTCCATTTTTAATCGCTCTCCACAAGATATAAAATCCTGCAATAATAAAAGGAATACTTAGTAATTGTCCTGTATTAAAAAACAACTGATTATCTCTTTCTGTTTGCCCTAATTTCACAAATTCCACTAGAAATCTAGCGATAAACAATAAACTTAGAAATAAGCCAAAAATAAATCCAGGTTTACGCCACGCTTCTTTTTTCCAAAAGAAATACATCAAAATTGCAAAAATTATTAAATAACATATTGCTTCATATAATTGAGCTGGATGCCTCACTGGAATTTGATCCCAAGAGCAATCAAAGGGCGGATTACAGTCATTTCTCATGAATTTAAAACCCCAAGAAACAGTTGTCTCGTCACCTACGATTTCACCATTAACTAAATTTCCTAAGCGAATAAATGTTGCTGCAATAGCTATTGGTGCTGCTATTCTATCAAGTATCCACATCAACGGTTTTTTTGAAACTTTTTTAGAATAAATCCAAAGTGCTATTAAAATAGCAATAGCACCACCATGGCTTGCTAACCCACCTTCCCAAACTTTAATTATATTAATTGGATTTGAAAAATAACCATTTTCCCCGTCAAAATAAGGGCCGTAAAATAAAACATGTCCCAAACGAGCACCAATAATTGTTGCTAAGACCATATACATTACAAGCTTATCTAAATCAGCATCTGAGACATGCTCTTTTTTAAAAACTCTTTTTATGATATAAAAACCTAAAATTAATCCTGTAATAAATAATAAACCATAATAATTAGGTGTTCTCCATCCTTCAATAATTTCGGGACTCATATTCCAATTGATTACTAAATTCACGTGTTATTTTTTTTAAAGTTAATGTTATTTAATTATTTGATAGGGTAATTTCTCTGACCTTCCTTTTTTGAAAATTTTATTACTAATTTCTTTACCCTTTCTCAATTCTTTTTGTAAATCTTGTGGTAAATGAATTACATCTAAACAATCAGTTGAACAACAATTTTCCAATGTTACCTTACAAACATCACACTGTATAAACAAAAGATGACAAGCATCATTTACACAATTTGTATGCGTATCAGCAGGAGTTCCGCATTGGTGACAAACAGAAACAATATCATCCGTTATTCGTTCCCCTCTTCTTTCATCAAATACAAAGTTTTTCCCAATAAATTTATTTTCTAACCCTTCAGTTTTACAATCGTTAGCATATTTGATAATACCGCCTTCTAATTGATGTACATTTTTAAATCCTCGGTGCTTAAACCATGCAGATGCTTTTTCACATCGAATTCCTCCTGTACAATACATGACGATATTTTTATCTTCATTACCATGCAAAAAATCCTTTTCAATTAAAGGTAATGATTCTCGAAAAGTATCAACATCAGGTAAAATCGCTCCTTTAAAATGACCAACTTCCGACTCATAATGATTTCTAAAATCAACCAAAATCGTGTCCGGTTGACTAATTAACGTATTAAATTCTTTTGCTCTTAAATGAATCCCTTTGTTTGTAACATCAAAAGTTTCATCATCCAATCCATCAGCTAAAATTTTGGATCGAACTTTAATTTTCAATTTCAAAAAAGGAAATTCTGCTTCGGATTCATCAACAGCTATATTCAATCGAATACCATTTAAAAAAGAAATGGCATATAATTCATCTCGAAATTGATTCACAAATTCAGAAGGGACTGCTATTTGAGCATTGATACCCTCAGAAGCAATATATGTTCTTCCGACTACATTTAATGCTGTCCAATTTTTATATAAAAAATCTCTAAAAACTTGAGGATTTTCAATTTTTGCATATTGATAAAAAGACATCGTCACAAATTTATGACCATTTTCTTTCAATTTTGCTTCCAAATCCTCTTTACTTAATGTGTTCCACAGTTGCATGCTATGTCGTATATTAATAAATTAAAAAGTACACAAAAATAAGGAAAGAATTTTGAAGGATGAATTAATTTCAAATAAAAGGGATAATTTTATTTGGAGCGCTAATAAAAATTATCACTGTAGCTCTATAAAATCTAAGTATAAAGTTTGAATCAAACAAAGATTTATAACACCACAACGCAAAGTAAACAACATAAATCTTTTACTGGAAGCAATAAGTTACTGTAATTGTATGCATTCAAAAATTTCAAAATCAAATTGTGCAAAACTTATTGAACTATAAATAAAATTCTTTTGTAGTTTTGCATTTGCTAATACGTAATTATTAAACTTTTGAAGAAAAATATCATCTAAAGTTCAATTTGATCAAACAAGCTATAATATATTAAACTAAATGTCATAAATTAATGTTTCGTCTTTTATTAATACTATTCTTATCAATTACCGCTATTCAATGTGGTAATAAGCCTTATCGCCCCAATTATAATACTTCTCGAACACACAATGGTGATGTTGCTAGCAGAAATAGAATCGTACAAAGACAAAGTAAAAGAGATATAAAAGCGGCAAATAAAGCTAGAAAAAGAGCTAGTAGAAAAAGAGTTGATCGTATGAATAAACGTCATCAAAAGAAAAGTGAAAAACGTAATTATTCAAGAGGAAAATCAAGAAATTAAACTTTTTTAATTTTTCGTACAAAAACATAAAAGTTAGAATCTATTTCTAACTTTTTTTGTTTATACCACTTTAAATCATATCGTTGCCATTCAAAACTTGGACTTATCCATTCACCATTATTCAGTTTAACTGGTATTTTAAAATTTTCAACACAATTGTCCCATTTATAATAAATACTGTTATTCTCAACATAAAATACCAAGTTTGGAATTTTTACTGTACGCAAATATTGATTAAAAATACAGGTTAAGTCTATACCTAAATTTTGATTAATATATTTTTCTATCTGATCCGTGGTTACTGTTTGGTGGTAAAAATATTCATTCAAACCTCTTAGTAATTTTCTAAATTTTTCATCATCATTTACAATCTGACGAATGGTATGCAACATATTTGCCCCTTTGTAATACATATCTCCACTCCCCTCTTTATTTACACCGTATTCTCCGACAACTGGTATATCATTTTTTATTAATTTTCGAGTACCAATAACGTACTTATTTCCTTTTTGAACTCCAAATTCAGATGTTGTAAATAATGTTTCAGAATAATTTGTAAACGATTCATGAATCCACATATCAGCAATATCTTTGGATGTAATATTATTTCCAAACCATTCATGACCACTTTCATGAATCAAAATAAAATCCCATCTCAAACCAATTCCAGTCGCAGACAAATCTCGACCCAAGTAACCATTTTTAAATCGGTTTCCGTAAGCTATTGCACTTTGATGCTCCATTCCAAGAAATGGCGCTTGAACAATTTTATAACTATCTTCGTAAAAAGGATAAGGTCCAAACCAATACTCAAATGATTTCAATAGTTTAGGAACTTGTTCAAATTGTTTTGTTGCTTTTTCCAATTCATAATCTAAAACCCAATACGAACAATCTAGTATTCCTTTTTCTCCATTATACAATTCTTTCCAGTTTACATATTTTCCAATATATGGAACGATGTTATAATTATTGATTGGATTGATTACTTTCCACGAATATTTTTTGCATTCCCCTATAATTTGCGTTCCATTTTCCCTTCCATTTGATATTGCTACTAAATTTGAATCACAAATAATTGAAATTTCTGCACCTAATTCAGGCTCATCACTTTGATGATCTTTACACGGATACCAAGAACTTGCTCCTAAACCTTGACAAGCAACAGAGATCCAAGGTCGATTCAATTTATCTTTAGACCAAATCCAACCACCATCCCAAGGAGCATTTTGGGCTTCTTTAGGTTTTCCTGAGAAATAAATGGCTAATACTTCATTCGATGAAACGTTTAAGATGGTAGAAAAATCAATTAAATAAATATTACCAAATCTAGAAGTAGCTAAATTAACTCCTCGGTGTTTGACTGAATCAATCTGCATTGGAGTTTGTAAATCAATTTGCATTATTTGTCCGGGAAAAAGGACGGAAAAGTCAATCACATTTTCTCCCACTATTGACTTTTGTTTTTCATTGACCTTAAAATTTAAAAAATATTTTTTCACATTCCACCAAGTTCGATTTTCATTTAAAGTCCCCCTTAAAGAATCTTGATTTGTTACTAAAACTTGTGTGAGCCCAGTAATATTTAAACTTAAAAAAACTAGAAATAAAATTTTTTGTGCTCTTTTTTTCATATTCATAATTCATCAATCAAAATCAAATATAATAAGAATGCTACCGTTAGACATATATCAATTGGCTAAAATATTATTATTTAATCATTTGGATAAACAAAAAAATAAGCATATTTGTAACGCAAACTAAACAAACTAGAAAATGGGTAGAGAGAACAACGATGATTTTTTTTCAAAAGTTGTAAGGGCAGGAAAGCGTACTTACTTTTTTGATATTAAATCCACCAAAGGAAATGACTTGTATATTACCATGACGGAAAGCAAGAAAACTTCTGAATTTGGTAAAGAAAATTTTGAAAAGCATAAAATATTTCTTTACAAAGAAGATTTTGAAAAATTTCAAGAAGGCTTAGAAGAAGTCATCAAAAAGATAAAAGAAATAAAATCCACATTAAATAGCAATAATGATGTATTTTTCTTTGAATCAAGTTCTGAGCAAATTGAAATCTAGGTAAAAATATATAATTCTTTATTTGTTAACTGAAAACTTATTTCAAAAAAAATCTCAACATTCTTTTAACAAACAAAAGGTTAATAACTAGCAATAAAAAAACATAGAAATCAGCGAATGTTACCGTATCTTTACGGTTCAAATTTGGACTAATGGGGAAAATAATTGCAATTGCAAATCAAAAAGGTGGCGTAGGAAAAACAACAACTGCTATTAATTTAGGTGGGTGTTTTGGTGTTTTAGAGTATAAAACATTAATTGTTGATGCAGATCCGCAAGCGAATGCTACATCTGGCGTTGGTTTAGATCCAAAAAACACAAAAAACATTTATGATTGTTTAATCAATGGAACAAATCCTATTGATTTGATTATAAAAACAGAAAATCCAAATTTAGATATTTTACCTTCGCACATTGATTTAGTTGGTGCTGAAATGGAAATGATTGATTTACCGAATCGAGAATACATGTTAAAATCTGCTCTTGAAAAAGTAAAAGATAAATATGATTTTATTATTATTGATTGTTCTCCTTCTTTAGGATTAATTACCGTAAATGCTTTAACAGCTGCTGATTCTGTAATGATTCCAGTACAATGCGAATATTTTGCATTAGAAGGATTAGGAAAATTATTAAATACGATTAAAATTATTCAAAGCAGATTGAATCAAAATTTAGAAATCGAAGGAATTGTCTTAACCATGTACGACACCAGACTACGACTTGCTAATCAAGTAGTTGACGAAGTTAAAACACATTTCCAAGAACTTGTTTTTGACACTGTAATTCATAGAAACACTAAATTAGGCGAAGCTCCAAGTTTTGGAGAAACAATAATTATGCATGATGCAGCAAGCAAAGGTTCGATAAATTACCTTAACTTTGCACGTGAGATTTTACAAAAAAACAACGTTACTAAAATCGGTAATGACATCAAAAAAATTGAATTAGATAATGAGCTCTAATGCGAAAAAAAAACCGGCACTCGGTAAAGGTTTAAGTGCACTTCTGGAAAATGCTAACACAGATATTACTACAAAAAATTCTGCTGTTGAAGCTGTAGTTGGTTCAATTTCAATGTTACCAATTAGTAGTATTGAAGCAAATCCTTTTAACCCTCGAACAAATTTTGAAAAAGATGCCTTAAACGAATTAAGTCAATCAATTTCAATCCATGGAATCATTCAACCCTTAACTGTTCGGAAATTAGGCCGCGATAAATTTCAGTTAATTTCAGGCGAAAGAAGATTCAGAGCATCCCAATTAGCTGGATTAACCGAAGTTCCTGTTTATATTCGAGTAGCAAACGATCAAACAATGTTGGAAATGGCATTGGTAGAAAACATTCAACGGGAAGATTTAAATGCCATTGAAGTAGCTATATCCTATCAACGCTTAATCGAAGAATGTACATTAACTCAAGATCAATTAAGTCAAAAAATTTCCAAAAGCAGAAGTAGTATTACCAATCATTTACGTTTACTTAAATTACCTGCTGAAGTTCAAGCTGGAGTTCGAGATAACATCATTTCAATGGGACATGCTCGCGCCATTGTTTCAGCTGGAGACGAAAATTTACAATTAGCAATTTATTCAAAAATTATACTGGAAAATCTATCTGTTAGAGAAGTTGAAGCTCTAATTCGAAATGGAAATATTGAACAAAATTCCCCTGAAACTATTTCTTTAAAAAGTATTGAAAATGCAGTTGCAATTTCCACAGATCAATATGTTTTTAAAGAATTCATGGCTGATAAGCTCTCAACAAAAATAGAGTTAAAAAAAACAGCAAACGGATCAGGAAAAATTGTGATCAATTTCAACTCTGAAGTAGATTTAAATCGAATTATTGAATTAATTAACAAGTAATGTTTTCGCGTATATTTTTCGCGCTTATCTTTGTAACAAGTAACTTGATTGCTCAAGTAAATGATTCGACACATATTGACTCTTCGAAACTTCATTCTCCCAAAAAAGCGTTGATATATTCTGCCATTCTCCCAACCTCTGGGCAATTTTACAATCATCTTGCCATGAAAAAAGGAGATAAAGGATTTAATAATATTTACTGGAAAGCTCCATTAATATACACTTCTCTTGCAGGAACATCTTTTTTATTGATTCAAAACCAACAAAAATTACACGCTCTCAAAACAGAATACGAGAATAGAATTGAAAATCCCTTGAATATTAATGAAAAATGGAAATTATATGATTTGGTTGATTTAGAAATACTTTATAAAAAAACATTAACTTACCGTGATTTATCTATTTTAGCTTTAGGAACTGTTTATTTCATTCAAATCATTGATGCAAATATTGAAGGACATTTTGTTCATTTTGATATTTCTCCCGATTTAACTTTTCAAGCATATCCTAAAATTTTACCTTACAATACAATTGGAATAGGAATTAATCTTAATTTTTATTAAAAATAGAGAATAAACCACTTTAAATTTTAATTTTGCTTTCATAAAATGAATAACATGAAAATTGCACTTATTGGCTATGGAAAAATGGGGAAAGCAATCGAAGAAATTGCCATTGAAAGAGGCCATGAAATTGTCATAAAATGTAATAGTCAAAACGATATCACTTCCTTTGACTTATCAAATATAGATGTCGCAATTGAATTCACGAAACCTGCTCTAGCTATTCATCATATTAATTATTGCTTAGATAATCATATCCCAATTGTGGTTGGAACAACTGGTTGGAATGAACATATTCCTACAATTGAATCTAAAGCAATTGCATTAAATGGTTCCATTTTACATGCTTCAAATTTCAGCATTGGTGTTAATCTTTTTTTTGAATTGAATAAGAAATTAGCCAAATTAATGTCTGGAAACATTGAATATTCTGCTTCATTAGAAGAAATTCATCATTTACAAAAATTAGACTCTCCAAGTGGTACAGCTATTACATTAGCTAATGGAATATTAGAAAATAATTCTGATTATATTTCATGGGCTCATGGTAAAGAAATTGCTCCTTATACTAATTTTGGACAGTTACCACTCGTATCATTTAGACAACCAGATGTTCCAGGAACACATACAATCAAATATTCATCCGATGTTGATACAATAACCATTACCCATGAAGCTCACAATCGAAAAGGATTTGCTTTAGGTGCCGTTATTGCCGCAGAATGGCTTCAAAATAAAAAAGGGGTTTATTCAATGAAAGATGTTTTAAATTTTAAATAACTATGAACGCATTCTATTTTTACCTTTTAATTTTAATTCACCCTTACCTATCTTTTTGGTGGAAATCATTTGAACAAGCTGATCGAAAATCTTGGGAAGCACTTGTTCCTGGTTATAATTATTTCATTGCTTTTAAAATTAGTTGTCAAAAACCTTGGTGGGCGGTTTTGATGTTATTTCCAGGGGTACATTTGGTGATGTTAGCATCATTAAATACTAGTTACATTCGTAAATTCGGCTATTATTCTTGGAGCGACACAATTCAAGGTATATTTTTTCCTTACCTCATTTTTGCTAAAATTGCTAAAAACAACGATAAAGCATTACCTGAAACAAATTGGGCAAATGGAAAAGAAGTACACGATCGGTCGATGGGTGATCATATTGCATTATTTTTAGCTCTTCCTATAATTGGTCATGCTGTTTCCTTCATTTTTAACGCTATTTCAAGAGAAAAACCAGGAAAAAAAACAAAAGTAAAGGAATGGGGAGACTCTATTATTTTTGCTTTAGTTGCTGCTAGTGTTATTAGAACGTATGTTTTTGAGCCTTTTCAAATTCCAACAGGATCAATGGAAAAAACCCTATTAGTAGGTGACTTTTTATTCGTAAATAAATTAGCATACGGACCAAAAGTACCTGTTACTCCTCTTTCATTCCCTTTAGTTCATAACAATATCCCTTACGTCAATTTCAAATCTTATAGTTATTTAGAAACATTAAATTACACACGTCTCCCAGGATTTGGAAAAGTTAAAAGAAACGACGTTGTTGTTTTCAATTATCCTTCAGGAGACACAGCTATTCTCGACCCTAGGGTTCCTGATGGCTTAATGGGACACGATTACCATGGAATTGTAATTAGAGAGGCGAAACGAATATTTAGTGAAACAAAATACAAAAGTAATTACAATGTTATCGCAGCAAATTTTTATGACAGTATTATTCGTTCCAACCCACAAAATCAATATAATTTAGATGCATTAAGAAAATATTCTCAAAATTATGCTTCTGAAGTAATAATCAATAATAAAGCCATTGAATTTATTAATGAATTAGAAAAATGGAAATCCAAAGCTAGAACAACAATTGCCATTGATAAGATTACATTAGATAATAATTTGGAATTTATCAAACACGGAGGGATAATATACAGACCTGTAGATAAACGTGAAAATTATATTAAACGTTGTGTTGGATTGCCTGGTGATTGGTTAGAAATTAAAAATTCAAAATTATACATCAATAATAAACCTGCTTTTGTTGCTGAATTTCAAAACATTGAATATATAGCCTACAATTATACTCCTCGGGATAGTTCAATTATGAAAGATAGATACGGTTTAGAAAAAGATCGTGGCGATTATTCTCCAATTGATGATTCCAGCTATGTTTTAAATCTTACTAAAAGTCAGTATAAACAAATCAAAAAAGATAATCCAAATGTAAAGTTTCTTATCAAATCAATACCTCAATATTCTGATTCATCAACTTCTTTACCTTCTGGGATACAAATGATTACAAATTTAGAATGCTTTCCTAAAGATCCATACGTAAATAATACAATCACTGACTTTACAAAATTTCAAATACCATTCAAAGGTCAAACAATTAAAATTAGTCCGAAAAATATTGCTTGGTATAGAAGAATAATAACAGCTTATGAAGGACATACTTTAAGAGAAACCAAAAATGCAATTTATATTGATGGTCAAAAAGTTACAACTTATACTTTTGCTATGAATTACTATTGGTTAATGGGAGATAATAGATACAAATCTGCAGATTCTAGAATTTGGGGATTTGTGCCCGAAGATCATGTTGTTGGTAAAGCTTCACTGGTTTGGTTTTCTAAAAGTGTAAACTATGGTATTCGTTGGGAACGTTTATTTAACATCATTCATTAATGCATCTTATATTTCCTACTTCCTATTTTGGGAATATCAACTATTATAGTGAATTAATAAAATGTAACACTATCTCAATTGAAAGTAAGGAACATATACAGAAACAGTCATACAGAAATCGATGTGATATTCTGACTTCAAATGGAGTTCAACAATTATCGATTCCATTAATTCGCAAAAATGGTTCTAAAACAGTTATTGATGAAGTAGAAATTTCTCCTTTAAATGATTGGAGGAAAGATCATTGGAAAGCCATTGAAAGTGCATATTCTTCTTCAGTATATTTTGATTTTTATGGTCTTGAAATCGAAGAATTAATTTACGATTATGAACCTAATTTACTCTTATTCAATCAAAAAATAAATTCACGAATTCAAAAATGGCTCGGAATTGAAACTCAAATTCAATTTACAAATACATATATCAAACAAGAATTGGAACTAGATTTACGAGAAATTTTAAGTTCAAAAAAACAAGAAAAAAAAAATAATTACAAGACATATTTTCAAGTTTTTAACGACAAATTTCCTTTTACTCCAAACCTTTCAATATTGGATGTCATTTGTAATTTAGGTCCAATGGCTCGAAATATTATTCAATAAAAAAAGGGAGTTTTAGTTCCCTTTCAATACAATTTCATTTATTCTTAATCAACTACCAATTGATGTTTTTCAATTAATTTTCGAAGATTAATTAATGCATACCGCATTCTTCCTAATGCCGTATTAATGCTAATATCTTCTTTATCTGCAATATCTTTAAAGGATAAATCTTGAAATAAGCGCATTTTCAAAATATCTCTTTGCATATCTGGTAAATGTTCAACTAACTCAACCATTTGAGAAACCAATTCAGACTTTGTAATACGTTCTTCTACATTATCATCTTCAAACTTTAATGTATTGAAAATATTATAATCTGCTTTCAATGACGTAGATTCAGAAACCATTTGAACTTTATTCGTTCTTCGAAAATGATCGATGATTAAATTATGAGAAATTCTCATCGCCCAAGGCAAGAATTTACCTTCTTCATTGTAATTACCTAACTTAAAAGTATTGATAATTTTAATAAAAGTTTCCTGAAAAATATCTTCAGACAAATCTCTATCATTCAACTTCATATTAATAAAGCGAAAAATTTTACTTTTATGACGTAACAATAACACCTTAAATGCTTGTTCGTTTCCTTGAGTATATAAAGAGATTAATTCACGGTCATCCATTAGTTTCATATTCATAATTCCTCGTTTTAGAAGTAAACAATTATTCGTTTTTCAATTTAAAAGAGTAAAATTATGCTATAGGCTACCGTATTTTTTATTATTAATATCTGCTAATTTACAACATAAATTATAAAACGCAAGAAAAAATTAAATTATTTTCAAAAAAAATGGTTTAAAAGTAAAATAAATCTACTTTTATTATAGTTCTTTGCTGTGAAATTTTTTTGTTAATGCCTTGTATTCATTGGTGTATTGATTTGAGTAGTCTCTAATTATTAAATTAATTTCTTTTTTTTCCTGTTTAATCTTTGAAAAAGCTAAAATTTTTCTTTTTAAATTTCCCGGTTTACCAAAAATAGAAATTTCTTCTTTACAAAATAACCCTAATTTTTCAGCAAAACGATTCCATTTAAGTGCATTTTCCGCAGGTAGAATCATCCAAAAAGTTCCCTCTTCCATTAACAGTTCTCTCACTTGTTGAAATAATAAATTAAAAGGTAAACTTCCTTCATGTTTTGCCTGAGCAATATTTTGTCTCGAATTCAGATTTTTAGTTTCGTAATAGGGTGGATTCGTAATTATCAAATCAAATTTTTCAGAAGTATCTAAGGTTAAAAAATCCTGACACTCCCCCACCAATCGATTTTGCCATTTTGAATGTTTGAAATTAAAAAGCAAATCAATTGTACTTGCTGGATCAATTTCAATTGCTTTTACTTGAATGAATAGATTTTTCTGAGCAACCATCAAAGATAAAACTCCTGTTCCTGCTCCGATGTCTAAACATTTTTTTTTATTAGATACATCCACAAAAGCGCCTAAAACCATCGCATCTGTCCCAACTTTTAATGCTGAATTTGCCTGATAAATTTCAAATTCTTTAAATGTAAATGTGGACACCTAAAAAAATTAATCTAAATACAACGAAATTAATCCTGAAGGAGCATCAATATATAAGGTCTTGTTTTTTCGATCAACATTTTTTACTAAGCCGTCTAACAAAGGAATTAACACTTCTTTTTTACCATTCATTACTTGAATTAATGGATTAACGGATAAATCGATGATCGACTCAAGAATACCTACTTCGCCATAATGCTCATCAATAACGTTAAATCCAACTACTTCATGGTCATAAAAATTATTACCTTCTAATTCTTTGAGTATTGTTGACGGTAAATATAAATTTTTTCTTAAAATTATTTTAGCATCATTTTCAGAATTAACACCTTCAAATTTTACGGCGGCAAAAGGATGATTTTTTAACTTAAAAGACTCTATAAAAAAAGGAGTCAATTGGTTATTTATGTCGATAAAAACGTTATCAATATTAGCATATTCTTCTGGATTCGTAACATCCAAAAACAGCGAAACTTCACCTTTAAATCCGTGAAGTTTCGCTACATATCCTAAATGAAAGCAATCTGCTTTATTCATTCAATCAAATTTTATTCAGCTGAATTTTCTTCTTCAGTTGAAGCTTCTGGAGTTTCTGTTACTTCAGTTTCAGTCACTTCTTCTTCTTCTGCAACCTCTACTTCTTCTGCAACTGGTGCATTTTTAGCTTCAATTGCTTTTGCTTTTGCTGCATTTTTCTCAGCTTCTGCTTTCAAACGAGCTACTTTTTCTGCATCTGCATTTTTACCTAAACCATCTTTTTTAGAGTTGATTTTAGCATCTTTATCTGCCAACCATGCTGCAAAACGAGTTTCAACATCTGCTTCTGTTAAAGCACCTTTTTTAACACCGTTTATTAAATGATTTTTGTAAAGAATCCCTTTATAAGATAAAATTGCACGAGCAGTATCACTCATTTCAGCCCCTACTTGTACCCAATTTAATGTTCTATCAAAATTGATGTCGATTGTAGCTGGATTTGTATTTGGATTGTAAACACCTAATTTCTCGATGAATTTACCATCTCTTTTTGCTCTTGAGTCAGCAGCTACTAAATGGAATACAGGTTTCCCTTTTTTCCCGTGTCTTTGCAATCTAATTCTTGTTGCCATTTTTTTTGTTTTATAAGTTGAAGTACGAAACTTCAGTTAATAAATAAATTATTTAAGGGTGCAAATTTAAGTAAAAGTTTTGATATTATTGACTTTTCACAAATTATTTATTAATTATTGACTTCAATTCATGAACTTCTTTTTGTAATTCTTGTAAGGAGCGTGACAAATCATGGTCATCCATTCGAATTTCGGGCAACTCAGGAGAAATGTAGTTTACAAATTTCCATATTTCTAAAATATCATTAGCATGAACAAAGTACGGTTTATAGAATGTATTTGTGGAACAGAGCTGAAATGATTGCGTAGATTCTAATAAGTTATGTACTATTTTAAAAACGATACCCTCATCTTTAGTTACAACAATACAAGGAGTTGAATTTCGAATAGACATCCAATTTTGAATAAATTCCGCAACTACGAATGAACCTTCAACAACTGGAGGCATTGAATCTCCTTGAATTGGAAATGACCTGTATTTTTTATTTTTAGATAGAAACGGTAGGTTAAATGTCGGTAAAACTTTTAGGTAATCTGGATCTGCGTATCCTCTAGCATAACCAGCACTCGCTTTCATAGGAATCAACTCAATCATTTCTTCTTCATGCTCATTTACAACCGATGTTAGAATTCTTAATTTTTGTCCTTTCACATCGATCATCAAGCCTTTTTCTAATCTTTCCATTTCATTTTCTGAAAAATTTTCGAAATTTTTGCGAACTAACTCATCAATTGAAACCTTAAAATAATCACTGAAAAGAACTAAGTTATCGATATTAGGTTGGGCTACTCCATTCTCATAACCACTGTATGTCGAACGACTCAATTTCAAGTCTTGAGCGACATCTTCCTGTGATTTTTTTAATCTTTTACGGAGTATTTTTAAATTATTTCCGACTTCCATTTCGAGTTGATTTTTAAATTCAGAAGTAAAAATAACATTTCTTATTTAATAAACAAAATAAAGATTATTATTTAATCATTTCCTTGCTTGTATTGTTTTCCCAACCATTCTACCATAAACGGCTGTAAATTTAGCTCCAAAGAAAATAATTTGAGACGAATAATAAGTCCAAACGAGTATAATCATTAACGTTCCAGCAATTCCTCCATCTTTAGCAAAGAAATATTTCCCGATATAAAATTTAATAAATAATTGTCCAAAATAAAGTAATATCGAAGTAACAAATGCTCCTGCAAGTGCTAATTTCCATTTCACAATACCATCATGTAAATATCTAAATATCAATGTAAAAATGAAAATATTTGTAAAAATAGACAAACCATGCTGCGCAAGCTCCATAAAAATCCAATTTATAGCTGTTGATTCTTTAAAAAAATCATTCCCAAAAGAAATCAAAATTGTTTGTGCAAAATACAAAACAATTGTAACTACTCCGAAAATAACCAACATACTAAAAGACATTAACCTTGAAGTAATTGAATTAACAATTAATTTCTTTTTATTACTAAATTTTCGTTCTACATCAAAAAAATCATTTAAACTTCCTCTGAGAGACATCAATAAAGCTGTGCTCGATAAGATTAAAGCTACTATTCCTGAAACATTTAAGATAAAGCTGCCTTTTTCCATATTCATTTCATCTAAAAAAGATATTATTCCTCCAATATCTTTGATCCCTACTTGTTCTTTTAACATTTTCCCCACAATCTCAACCATCACTTCATGTCCAACTAATTTTCCAAAAGTTGCAAACGAAAGGTAAAGCATTGGGACTAATGCAAAAATGGTATAATAAGACAAGGCTGCTCCATGAAAAAAACTTTTCTCTTTAAAAAACTCTATGAATGTTGATTTGATTAAAAGCCAAATCTCAGACCATGTTAAATGCCTTATTCCTTTTTTTAATGCTAATTTTTTTGGTTTCATTTAAAATTTCTGTGTGATAAATTTGAATTTTTTCTTTTTTTTCTGTTACAAAATGATTAACAAAATACGCACCACAAAATTGATATTCAACGAAATCTACTTTTAGTTCAATTTCTTTTTTCGTTTCAAAAGTAAACTCATTCGGTCTAAATAAGATTGTTTTCCCTTGTAATTTCACTTTATTAACAATCCCAAATAATTCTGCTTGCTTGAAATTTTCAGGAAAAAAATAAAAATTAAAAGGTATATCCATCCTTTTGATTTGACCTTTATCAAAATGAATTATTTTATCTGCTAAATTTAATATTTCGACACCATCATGCGAAACTAAAATAATTCCCAATTTACGTTTCTTTTTCAATTTCAAAAGATATTGTGCAATTTTAGTACGTAATCTGGTGTCTAAATGCACAAAAGGTTCATCTAATAATAATATTTTAGGTTCACAAGCTAGTGCTCTTGCCAAACACAATCTTTGCTGTTCTCCTCCTGAAATTAACAATGCTTTTTTATTCCTTAAAGGCATTAACTCCAATAATTCAAGTAATTCATGAACTAATTCATCCCTTTCAATTAAAGGTAAATACAAAATTTTCTCTCGAATATTCTCTTCAACTGAATGGTAAATATCTAAATCAAAATCTTGATTTACGAGCTGAATATCATCATAACCTGGTACTAATTTAAAATTTGGTCCGACAATTTTTACATCTTCTAAAAATACAGAACCTTTATCAGCATCTTTTAAACCTGCAATTATTTTTAAAAGAGTTGTTTTTCCTATTCCACTTTTACCAACAATTCCAATAATTTCATTTTCATTTAATGAAAAACTGACATTATCAATAATTTTTTGCTCATACGAAAATTCAATATTTGAAATTTTTAAAAGCATTTTAACCAATTAATTTCTCTGGAAAATCTTGATTCACGATATATATTCCTGGAATTGGATTGATACAAGGTTCATCTCCTTTTAGGTAAACTTTTAAAATGTATTCTGTTTTTGTCTCTTCCAAATCAAAAGAGTCAACCGCTTGTTCTGAACACGCAAACTCAGTTAATAAGCCATCTTTAGAGATTACTTTAAAAACAAGCATGTCCTCGATTTCAAATTTAAATTCTCCTCCTTCGGCATATTCTCCTTCAATAATATAAATTCCTTTTCGGATTATATCAACCAATGAAACTTCAGATTTTACACCTAATTCATCTTCCCATTCAATTTTATAATTATTTTCCGATTCTTCTCCATTATGTTGAGCATCTGCGTGTTCTTGTGAAAAATGATCATTTAACAAATAAAAATGTGCTGTAAGTTTCATATTATATTTCTAATACCGATTAATTAAACAAAAATAACATAAAAAAAGGATGCCGTAAATTGACATCCTTAATTTTATTTGATTTTGATTTTATCGTTTAATGAATTGTTTCGTATAAACACTTTCTCCTGTTGTAATTTTTACAATATACGCTCCACTTGGTGCATTCGTAATATCAACTTCAGATTCTGCAAAAAGAGCTGTGGCATTCATTGATTGTGTTAATATTTTACGCCCCATGATATCGAAAACTTCTAAATTAGCTTCATTTTCAATAAACCCATTGATTTCAATGTTAAAAATTCCATTATTAGGATTTGGAAACACTTTAATTTCATGATCTAAATTTTTTTCATTTAAATCCAAAGTGAATCCAACTGAAAAATCAGTACGGTAATATCTTCCGAAATCACTCGGAAAAGCTTCAACATTACTTCCTCCTACTCTTTTAACTCGAAATTGACCTGTTGTTTCACCTTCTGTTTGACTAGAATACCAAAAACCAATTCCATCATCATCTGAATCTTCAAGAATAACACTATAACATCCTGGAGCTAAATCAAAGGTATCTTTATAAGTTGTAGAATTTGCTAACGTTAATCTTTCGAAGATTACTGTACCATTTTGATCAACCAATTTATATTTATTTTCACTCGCTTTATTATTTGTTGAAAACCAAATTAAAAATTTACCGTTTACAGCATTTGGAGGAGCAAATTTAGTTGTATAAATATCATTATTAGCATATTCATCACTATTCGCTACTCCATTTAAATCTAATATCTGTGCTGAAAATTTTAAGTTTCCATTTTGAGCAAAATAGGCGTCATAATCTGTCCACCAACTTAAATCAGTAACTGGAATTTCAACTACTTCTTTTTCTAAAAATGCTAAATTTCCATTCCAAGTATAATCTAAATAATTCCCTGGAGTAATCCAACAACGAATCTTACAACTTGTTAAATCTTGCGCTCCTGTGTTTTGTATGATAACTCTAGGATTCGAACAAGTTGGATTCCACTTACTATAATATTCCCAATTATTTGGATTTAAGACGTCAGCTATAGCTCCATCCGTTTGGAAATTTGGAGCAGAATATGATATTAAATCGAATGCAGCAACATAATTTCCTCCACCAGCGGCTTGATCGTTATTTGCTGGGGGTGTGACTGAATAATCAATTGCAACATTTGTACCTGGAGTAACAAAAGGTGTTATTTCATGGTCGAATGTTTTTACGAGATCCCCAGGACACCATCCTTCTCTTGCATAAGGCCATGTACCACCTTGCCCTATATTTGGATTTGTAGCACATTCTGAAGATTGCCAGATAGTCCAATTAAAATGTTCTTGACCGTTTAAAGCAATTTTATGAAAATTTTGATTCCATTCACAACATCCTGCATTTCCTTGTTGCCCATGTCCTGTAATTCTTGTTTTAATTTTAAACATGGATGAAGTATCGCTTAATAAAATATTTTTAGATTTTAATACCGTATCTACAGCCATTTGACCGTAATTATAACTCATAAATTCAGACCAAATTGGTTGTCTATCATGTACATCTCTTGGGGGAATTCCTTCAATAAATGCAAATTTCAAATCAACTAATTCCTGTGTATTATGTGCCGATAAATCAACTGAATTTTTCAAATATTTTTGATAATCTGTAACCTCTGCAATCCACGAAAAGCCATTAGGACCTAAATCAAAACTAATTCCATAAGGTGTAATATATCTAGAAATTTCAATATTATTAATTTTTTCAACTGGTTCTTTATAGTAATAGATTGAGTCATTTGTTATCATTTCAGTCGTTACTTCAGGTAAACTAGAAATCTCAGCACCCAAATAATCATATACATGACTTGTTCCTCCAGGATATGCTACAGTCGTATTTACAATCTGAAACGCATTATCCGTTGCTGCATATTCAAATATTACTTGCGGTTCATTTGCTACATTAATATTAACCAAAGTTGAATCTAAATTTCCTAAAACGCCTTGTCCAAAAGTAATTGCTGGTCTAATTCCTGATGCAACAACTCCACTTACAGGCAATTGATTAAAATTAATCATCCCGTATTCAGAAGGCATCCCTAAACGATTGTTTACGCTTTTATCTTTAATGATTTTCTCGTTATCAAAATCATAATATAAAATTAAATCATTGTAATTCGGATGAGAAGGAGAAATTTGTTTATTTTTCCACGCTGCAATATTTGTAGCAGAAAGAGCTGTTTTGAAAATTGAAAATTCATCGATACTTCCTTGGTAATCATAACTTAGAGAAACATCTGAACCAATAATAAATTTAGCTATTTTTCCAATAGGTCTGTTTAGTCCTGTTCCCGAATGCCATAATACTCCATCTAAATAAATAAACATTTGACCCGTAGATGTTTTCTTTACAAAAGACCAATGATGCCAAGCTCCATCCAAAATAGATGCACTTGAAGCTTTACTAATACGATCATATCCATTATTACTTCCACCATCGAAATAGATTGTATTATCACTCCAAGGAAAATGAATATTTAAAACTCTATTTCCTAATGAATCTACTGCTTCTAAAAGTGACGTATTATTAGCTGCGCTTCCATTACCTTTAGACCAAAAAGAAATCGTAATATCTCCTCCAAAATCATCATTAGAGACATCTAACTCAGCGTAATTATTAAAAGTCGTATTAAATACCCCATTTTTTGCAGGATATGAAACCGCTAAATTCTGTCCAATTGTTTCATTAGCATCAACAACATAATCAGAAGTTCCAAGCATTGGATTTTCAAAAGTGATTTCTACCACCAAATTTGAAGTTCCATCCCAATTAAAAGGATTTGAAAAAATAAAATTATTTAATCCGATTGTAGCATTTTCTAATTTTTGTTCGTAAACTGTTGTAAAACCAATTGTTTCAAAATTTGTAAGACTCGTTCCTGAAAAGCTTTTAATTTTAATTGTAAATTTTTCAGTATTATTACCCAATTGACTAAACGCAAAAGCTAAATTTGTAATATCTCCCATCAATATACCCGCACTCGTCAGTTCATTTGCTGTAACAAGAAATTGAACTCGATTTCCCGTATTTGTTGTGTTTAATAATACCATTGACGCTCCAGAATTACTAATCACAGAAACATCATTCGCAGGACTTAAGGTTCGATTATATTGATAAGTTTGGTAAGTATCGTAAAAAGGTTCTGTTCTATAATTATATGTTGTTGGTGTTGATTCATTTACTTTAAATTTCACTGAATTCATTTTAGTTGAATCAAAAATACCAGTATGCTCGTTTACCGTTGTATAAGTCAAATAATCCCATTCTCCACAGTTATACTGATCCCAAGTTGTTAATGGACTACATTTTAATTTGTAATACATCAACACTTTTTCAAAACGCTTAGAATTTAATTCTTGAGGAAAATCAAATATAGCTCTCCTTGAAGTAATGCTATCAAAAGTAAAAGTTTGAACCCAAGTTGTATCTTGAGCATTGATTAAAATTGCGTTCATTGCTAACAAACAAAACAGCAAAGATTTTTTCATAATAAAAATAGTTTAATTTAAATACAGATAATAAAAATCTTAAATTTTCATTAAATAATTAACAAAGTTACCGATTGAACAAGAATTATACTAAAATGATTTAGTTGTTTTTTTTGATATTCTTGTAAAGCTAAATCAATACTTTCCTTCTAAAATTAACCCATCGAAAGCAGGAAATACATTTTCAGGTAACAAGTTGCTTATTTCATTATACGTTCCAAACAAGTGAGAGATATGAGTTAGAAAAGCTTTTTTAGGTTTTATTTTATCAACAAATTCTAATGCTTCAGCAAGATTAAAATGTGAAATATGTTCAGACTGATGAAGCGCATTTACGATTAATATTTCAGTTCCTATTATTTTATCTATTTCTTGCTCACTAATTGTTTTTGCATCAGTAATATAAGTAAAGTTTCCAATCCTAAAACCTAAAACAGGCATTTTATAATGTAAAACTTGAATCGGTAAAACATTGATCCCAGAAGGAAGTTGAAATTCTTCATTTTGAATAATATTCAAATTTATTTTAGGAATTCCGGGATAACGAACTCCTGAAAATACATATTGAAATTCACGATGCAATGCTAGAGAAACTTGTTCTGTACAAAAAACTTCCATATCTCTTTTTTCTCTGTAATTAAATGCCCTAACATCATCTAATCCAGCAACATGATCTTTATGTTCGTGTGTAAAAATAATTCCGCGTAATGACTTTACATGATGCTGCAACATTTGCTGTCTAAAATCTGGTCCTGAATCTATTACATAATTATCATTTGTAAAAGAAAGTAAAACAGAACTTCTTAAACGAATATCTTTTTGATTGTTTGAATTACAAACATGACAATCGCATGCAATCACAGGAACTCCTTGTGATGTACCCGAACCAAGTATTGTAATTTTAAAAGTATTCAAATCATTTATTTTTTAAAAATTTAACTAAAAACAAACTCCAACTGAGAATGATCAATGCTCCTCCAATCGGTGTTAAAGGTCCTAAAAAATTGAAATTCATTTTCAATAAAGGCATTATTGCTAAACCATAAATTGAAAGTGAAAACAATAAATGTCCTAATAAAAGTAAACTGAAATTTAATTTCAAATTAAAAGAAAACTTATGCGCATTTAATCCTAAAATTAAAAAAGAAAATGCTCCATACATTTGATAACGTACTCCTGTTTCAAATGAAATAATTTTTTCTGGAAAATCAAGCAAAGCCTTTTTTAAGGCATGTGCTCCGAACGCACCCAAAACAATACCCGTAATTAGTAATATCAAACCTGTAAAAATGATTTTTTTGTTCATCTATCTTTTATTTAAATTCAAGGAAAATTCCAGAACTTCTGACCAATTTTTCCATTTTTTATAATCACCTATTGTTTCATTATGCCAAATAAACATGAAATCTCCTCCATATTTCTCTAACTCTTGAAACAACTTCAATATTAATGTTTTACTTTCTTCTACTGAAACTTTTAAATATTCATTCAATGTACCGTCCATGTATGAAAATGGATGAATCAATAAATTCGTTTTTTCATTTTTTAATAAATCGAACCAATAAAATGAGCGTGCTGTTCCTGCTCTAAATCCAATATTTTCAGCATATCCCATTGTATAATCATTGGTAATACCAACTTTTAATAAACTCGAATATGTTTTGTGAATATTCAATCTTAAAAAATGCTGTCTGGAATGAATTACTTCTTTTTTTAGAATCGATTTTAAACGATTTAATTCATCTTCAATACTGTAATAGTAAGAATTTGATTTATAGCTCGGATGAATTCCTATAATAAATTTATCAATATTAAAACGTTCAATTATTGCTTGTTGCCCCCAATTTTTATAAGATAAATTTTTATCAAATTTTGTAAAATCTCCTAAAAGCCAAAATATATTTACTTTAAAACCTCTTTCTTGAATCGATGCAATATAATCATAAGTGTCATACGGATCTTTTAAATGATTATTGAGCACTTTTTTTCGTTCTGTTAACCTTTCCTTATTCTGGTTTATCACATCTTTTACAATGGATAAAATTTTACGTGTTCCTTCCTTATATTGATAGGCATAAGCATTGTCAATATCAAAAGTTGGTCTAATTTCAACAAAATGACTTTGGAAATTATTCTCTAATCCATTTTTTTTTTTTTTTTTAATTAAAAAATCTACCGCCCAATTCTATTCTCAATATATTCTTCCATTCTTGAAAGAATATAAAAAATAGATGCTAAAGGATCTAAAATACGGTTAAATGTCAAACATATTTCTTCCTCAAAAACACCTTTTCCAAGTGCATAAGTAAAAATCGCCTCATCAAACAATAAAGTAGAAGGTGTTAAGTGAGGTACATTTTCAAAATATCTTTCTGAATAATTGAATTTTAAATTAGAAGAATTTTCAAAAGAGTAAAAATCATTGTTTAATTTGTAGGTCAGCCCTCTTTCCAAAAAGACAAAATCCAAGGTATAAATTAACCTTTCAGAAATTTGATCGACAAATATTTCAACCATTAAATTAACTCAATTATTTTTTCACAAATAAACTCTGCTGCTGCTCCATCGCCATAAAACGCTGGAAAAGTAAAATCCGTTTTCAAATTCAATTGCAAAAAGGCATCAATAATTCGATGATAATCTGCATCTGCTAAAATTGCATTTCCATTATTAACTATTTCTACCCATTCTGTTTGGGGTCTTAAAATCACACAAGGTTTTTTAAAAAAATAAGCCTCTTTTTGTAAACCGCCACTATCAGTAACTATTAATTTTGCATTTTTTTCTAAGGCAATGATATCTAAAAATCCAGCAGGGTCAATCATCCTGAATTTATCATTCGATTCAATTTCAGCAAATAAATCTACTGATAATTGTTCTTTCATTTTATTACGCGTTCTTGGATGAATTGGGAAGACGATGGAAAGGCCTGATAAATTGCTAATTTCAACAAGAGCTTTAAATATATTTTCTAAATTCTCAGCAATATCAGTATTAGAATCTCTATGAATCGTCGTTAAAATATATTCATTTTGATTCAATCCCATTTGTTCCAATATTTTTGATTTCTCATCTGAAATAGAAGAAAAATGAAGACTATTATCGAACATAATATCACCACATTGAAAAACGCGAGGAGTATTTGCAGAAGCTTTTGAAGTTAATTCCAAATTAAATCCTTCCTTTTTCAAATTGATTAATCCTGTATTTGTTGGGGAAAAAAGTAAGGAAGACATGTGGTCACAAGCAATTCTATTCACTTCTTCTGGCATTGCTTTATTAAAACTTCTCAAACCTGCTTCTACATGAATTACTGGAATATGAATTTTAACCGCTGCTAAAGCACCAGCTATGGTTGAATTTGTGTCGCCATAAACTAAAATCGCATCGGGCTTTTCTTTCAAATAAATTTCTTCCAAGCCTTCAATCATTTTTGCTGTTTGTACGCCATGTGAACCACTTCCTACATTTAAATTATAATTTGGATATGGAATAGACATTTCATCAAAAAATATTTCAGACATATTTTCATCATAATGTTGTCCTGTATGAACAATTTTCTCTTCTATTTCCGATGAATATTTTGTAATTATTGCTCTACTAATAGCTGATGATTTTATGATTTGTGGTCTTGCCCCTATTATTGTAATAATTTTCTTCATTTTATTGTATTATATCATGATTCCGCTTTCCGAAAAGCTAAAATAACCATTATCTGTGAAAATAAGGTGATCCAAAATAGATATATCAATTAATTTAGAAAATTTACTTAAATTTTTGGTAATTTTTAAATCTTCTTCACTAGGCATTAATTGTCCACTTGGATGATTGTGACATAAAATGATTGCATGTGCATTTTTGTCTATTGCTTTTTTAAAAACCATTTTACCATCTACAACTGTACCTGCATAACCTCCAGATGATATAAATTCTGTACATATCAATCCATTTGCTCTATTCAATAATACAATATGAAATTCTTCATGTACTAAATCTTGAAAGATTGGTTTTAAAAAATTATAAACTTGTGGAGCTGAAGTAAATTTTATTTTTTTATTATCCACTATTTCTTTTCTTCTTCTTCCAATTTCAAGAGCAGCTAAAATTGTAATTGCTTTTGCTTCTCCAATTCCTTTAAATTTAGTTAAATCAGAAAAACTTAAACGTGCAAATTCGTTCAAGTTTGAAGAGACAGAATTCAATAATTCTTTCGCTAATTCTAAGGCTGATTTTTCTTTTGTTCCTGTGCTTAATAATATTGCTAAAAGCTCCGAATCAGATAAATTATGCTTACCTTTTAGTTTTAATTTTTCTCTCGGACGATCATCTTCTGCCCAATATTTGATGGTTGTATTTTGAATCATTCTTACTTTTTCTATATTAAGTTAAGAAAAAACTTCCGAACATTCTCAATTATTTACAAAAAAAACCGCTACCAATTAAGATAGCGGTTTTAAAATTATTCAGTTAAAATTATTTTTTTAATTTTTTTGAAAAATCGATTAATATTGGAGTTGCTACACATAATGAAGAATAAGTTCCAATAACAACACCTACCAATAAAGCGAATAAAAATCCTTTAATAGCTGGTCCACCAAAGATAAACATGATTAAAACAACTACAAATAAAATCATTGATGTATTAAATGTTCTACTCAAAGTTGTATTTAAAGATTTATTGATTATTTCGTGGTGATGATCATCTTCTTTACTATTTCTTAAATTTTCACGAATACGGTCAAAGACAATTACTGTATCATTCATAGAATAACCAATTACAGTTAAAATAGCTGCTATGAAAGCTTGATTTACATCTAAACTAAATGGCAAATGCCCATGCAATAAAGAGAAAATTGTAATTACAAAGAACGCATCATGCGCTAAACCAATAATAGCACCAATTGAATACTGCCAATGTCCGAAACGCAATAAAATATAAGCAAAAATAGCAATTAAAGCAAATGTGATTGCTACTGCAGATGAAGACCACAACTCAGAAGAAATAGAAGCAGAAACACTACGGGTATTTGTCACTTGATAGCCTCCCATTTTTGATTTACAAGCATCTAAACCTTCTTTGATTTTATTATTCACTTCTTCAGTCGCTCCATCATTTTTCAATTTATAGTTGGTTACGATTTCAACATTAAAATCATTTGATTTGGTTTTCAAATCAATAGAAGCTGTTTCACCTTTTTCAACTAACACTTTTTCTAAAGCTGATCTTAACACTTCAATATCTACTTTTTGTTCAAATTTTGCTGATAAAGTTCGACCACCAGTAAATTCAACCGATTGTTTCAACCCTAAAGTAAATAAAGCAACTACACCGATAATTGTAGAAGATATTGAAAACATGTAAAAATATTTTCTTTTTCCAACCCAATCAAAATGGAAGTTTTGAAATAATCCTTTAGACATAGCTGTATTGAAAGTAATTGTTTTTCCTTTAGCTAACCAAGCTGTGAAAACTAATTTAGAAATTACAATTGCGGAGAACATAGAAGTAAAAATACCAATGATCAAAGTTGTCGCAAAAGACTCTATTTCACCTTTCCCGAAAACTTTCAAAATAATTGCGACCAATAAGTGAGTAACATTCGCATCAATAATGGATGGCAAAGCTTTTTTGAACCCAATATTTATTGCATCACTTACCTGAACTCCTCTATTCATTTCTTCACGAACACGTTCGAAAATCAAAATATTAGCATCGACAGCTGTACCTATTGTTAAAACAATACCTGCAATACCAGCTAAAGTCAATACAGCTCCAAAAGAAGCTAAACTTCCGAAAATAAATATAACGTTAACAGCTAATGCGATATTTGCAACCAATCCTGCTTTACCATAATACCAATACATATAAAGTAATACCGCTAAGAATGCAAAAGCGAATGAAACCAAACCTGCTGTTGAATTTTCAGCTCCAATTGTTGGCCCAACTTTAGTTTGCTCTTTAATTACACATGGTGCAGGTAAAGCTCCTCCATTTAATAAATTAGATAAATCTTTTGCCTCTTCATTTGTAAAATTTCCTGTAATTTTAGTCGTTGATGTGTAAATTGCATTTTGAACATTTGGCGCACTAAAAACTAAGTTATCCATCGTAATTGCGATACAATGATTAACATTATCTGAAGTCATTTCACCCCATTTATCAACTCCTTCGTCTGTCATCTTTAAATCTACAGAGAATGAACCATCTTCATCAATACTAGCAGTTGCGTTTTGAACATCTTTACCACTAACTCTAGCTTCACCAGACTCATTTACACGAATAGCGTATAAAAAATATCCTTTTACTTTTCCTTTTTTATCAATAGCCTCTTCATCAGCTGACCACATTAATCGGACATCTTCAGGAAGCGCATTTATTATATCATTTCTTTTAATAATTTTATCTACGGCTTGTTTATCTTTAATATCAACAAATCCAACAACTACATCTGAATACGGTTTAACTAAAACATCTAATCCTTTTTCAGTTGACAAACTAGCTGTTAATTTATCAGTTTTACTTTTTGTTGCTGATGAATCTTTTACTGATAAAGTATCCACAGGAATATCTTCTACTACAATTTCTTTTTGTTTTGAAAGCATTACTGCTTGTTGCCAATAATTTGCAATTGCAGACATCGTATAAGTTTCAAAGAATTGTAAATTAGCTGTTGATTGTAATTTTGTCGCTACCGTAGTTTCATCTTGAACACCAGGTAATTCGATATACAAACGATTATTAATTGGGTCTTTTTGGATATTTGGTTGAGCAACTCCAAATTGATTGATTCTTCGACTCATGATTAATTCAACACCTTCCATTGAACTCGTTGCTTTTTCCTTCAATGCACTTATCACATCATTATCAGAAGAATCAAATTTCAAATTCGTAAACTCTGAAACTTTGATCAATTTTGCAAGCTTTGTTCCGTTGTTAACTTCTTGATTTGCTTCTGCGAAAACTTCAATAAAATCACCTCCTTGAGCATTATAAACAGAAACAGCACGGTCAAATGCTTTTTTGAAACGAATATCTCTTTTATTATTAGCATATTCCTCAACCATACCTGGTATTGAAATTTCTAACGTAACACTCATCCCTCCGACTAAATCTAACCCGAAAGCTAAACTGCTCTTTTTTACATCTGAAAAAGTAGAACCGATTCCTGGATAAACTTTAGTATCCGCTTTTTCTTTCAAAATTTGATTTAAGAAAGCTGCTTTAGCTAATTCTCTAGCTTCAGGATTAGTAATATCAACTTCTGTGTCATTTGGCAATTCAGCCAATGTCTCACCTTTACTTTTTACTTTAGCAAACAACTCGTTTACTCTTGCATCAGCTTCCTTATTAGCTTTACCTTCAACATTTGACGCTACCCATGTAAATGACAATTGGTAAACGCATACTGCTGTTAATAATATCGTCAGAAACCAAAAAAAACCTTTATTACGCATTTTTAAAATAATTAGTTTAATCTTTTGAAGGCGCAAATATAAAATTTCAAATCAATACTATCAATATAATGTACAAAGGTTTTAAGTACTTTATTAACAATCTGAATAAAAAAAACTCATAAGCTCTGTAAAACAAGTAGTTGAAGATCTAAAAAAAATATTTAATAAAATGAGTTTAATCATTGTTACTTTTTTAATATTCTGGATTCTATATTTGTATTTAAAACAAACAATATGGAAATTATTTTAAACATTGCTTTAGTTATTTTACCTGCTGGAGCTGTACTTTACACAACATACTTATTTTTAAAAAAACAAAGTGAAAAAGAAATTATTCATTTGAACAGCGAATTAAAAAAAGAAAGACAAAATTTTTTCTTACCTTCTAGAGTTGAATCGTATCAAAGAGCGGTTTTATTAATGGAGCGTATTCATCCCAATAGCTTAGTTATGCGTTTACACAACCCTGGTTTACCTGCTCAAATGTTTCAAGCTGAATTATTAAAGGCAATTCGGGAAGAATATGACCACAATGTTGCTCAACAAATTTTTATTTCTCTCCCTGGATGGGAAATGGTTCGTAATTCAAAAGAAGAAACGATCAAAATTATAAATCTTGCGGGTAAACAAATGACCCCCATTTCTATGAGTTCTGATTTAGCGGCAAAGATTTTTGAAATTATTGCTGAAGTTGGTCAATTACCTTCTGAAATAGCTGTAGATTATTTGAAAAAAGAATTACAACAATTATTTTAATCCACTTTCATGTATAAGAAAATTGATACAACCGACATTCAGTTTTTCTCGAATTTAATCGGAGAACGTTGTTTCACGAATGATGAAAATCGTTTTAAATACAGTCATGATGAAACCGAAGATTTAAGTTTTCTTCCAGATGTTGTTTTAAAACCTGAAACTGTTGAGGAAGTTTCTGCAATAATGAAATATGCGCACGAAAAAAATATTGCTATCACACCATCTGGCGCACGAACTGGTTTAAGTGGTGGTGCTCTTCCTGTTTGTAATGGAATCGCATTATCAATGGAAAAATTCAATAAAATCATCACTATTGATGAAAAGAATTTACAAGTTATTACGGAACCTGGTGTAATTACACAAGAACTCCAAAATGCCGTTAAAGAAAAAGGATTATTTTACCCTCCTGATCCGGCTAGTAAAGGAAGTTGTTTTATCGGTGGTAATGTTTCGGAAAACTCAGGAGGTCCAAAAGCTGTTAAGTATGGTGTAACCAAAGATTATGTATTAAATCTTGAAATCGTTTTACCTACTGGAGAAATTATTTGGACTGGAGCAAATGTTTTAAAAAATGCTACAGGCTATAATTTAACACAATTAATCGTAGGAAGCGAAGGAACATTGGCTGTTATTACAAAAATTGTATTACGATTAATTCCTCACCCCACAAATGACCTTACGATTTTAGTTCCCTTCTTTAATGCTGAAAAAGCATGTGAAGCTGTAGCGGCAATATTTCGTGCAGGAATAACACCTAGTGGATTGGAATTCATGGAAAGAGATGCTCTTATTTGGACTCAAAAATTCACCAAAGATGAATCAATTATTGTTGCTACGAATCACGCTGCTCATTTATTAATAGAAGTAGATGGTTTTGACAATGAGTTATTGATGCAAGAATGTGAAAAAATCATGGTTGTATTAGAAAATTTTGAAACTGATGAAATTTTATTCGCTGAAAGTCAAGCTCAAAAAGATAGTCTTTGGAGTTTAAGAAGAAAAGTTGGTGAAGCTGTTAAATCTCAATCTATCTACAAAGAAGAAGATACTGTCGTTCCAAGATACGAACTTCCAACACTTCTACATCATGTGAAGCGAATTGGAAATCAGTATGGATTCAAATCTGTTTGTTACGGTCATGCTGGAGATGGTAATTTACACATTAATATTATCAAAGGTGATTTATCTGATGAAGAATGGGAACAGAAATTACCTATTGCTATTCGAGAATTATTCAATGAAGTTATTAAACTTGGTGGAACATTATCAGGAGAGCATGGTATAGGTTATGTACAAAAACCTTATATGGATATTGCTTTTCCTGATGTCACTTTGAATTTAATGAAACAAATAAAAGCCGTTTTTGATCCGAAAAACATATTAAACCCTGAAAAGATTTTTGTCTAAATTTATCATCCTTATTGAATGTTTTTTAAATTTCTAAAGAACCTATTATGAAAATTATTTCATTGCTAATTTTTCTCTTTATTTTGAACTTAAACAGTTTTGGACAATCTCTTTTTTTTAATAATTTAAATCATACAAATTGGATTTCAACTTCTAAAATTTCAGACTCCATTATCCTAAAGTCACCGCAAATTCCTTTATCAAAACTTATATATCCAAAGGACTCAATTAAAGAAAATGTTATAATTTGGGCATTTAAAGACAGTATATTAACAATCTTAGAATTCAATCATCAACTTAAGACAGAAACCATCCTCTATGAATATCTCTACGAAGTAATTCCAGAAAAAGGATATTTAAAAATTGCAACCAAAAATGATTTAATGTTTTTTTATGAAGTTGGAATTACTTCGAGTGGTAATTACGCAATTCTACTAAAACACTGAAAATTAATCTTATGCAAGATTTCAAAATATTAGAAACATTCTAAAATTATTTGACTAACAGATTTTATTAGATTTTCCTTCTAAAGAATATAGTTGTTCTGTAAAAAAACTTCTTATTGAGTTTCAATTATTCATAAAATCCATACTTCCACTTTTCATTTGATGGTAAGATCTCGATAAATAGGCAGCCATAACACGCATTGTATCAAAAGCTTCTTCTGTTTCTGCACTAATTTCTTGTTTTTTTAATTTTAACAACAATTTCATATACAAAGCATGGAAGATAATCTCTACATGATTTTTATCTTTTAGATTGGATTTGTTTTTAAACTCTTCAATATAAGGTACAGCCCTTTCATAAACGGCTTTATACTTCTCCTCATTAACAACATTTAATATTGAATTATGCAAGTAGGATATTTCAACCATAATATCTTTCAAATCAAACAGATGACCAGTCTTTTCAATTTTTTGTGACTTCATTTGTGAAATAATATCAGCATACCATTTTCTATAACTCGAAAGAAAAGAATCATCCGGTAATTGAGGCTTCACATAGTGCTCTATGATTTCTTCCAGATCAAAATTATACGCCCGTACAATGTCTTCAATTTGATACATGTACAAGATGTATTCTGCAATATTTTCTTTTAACTTTTGTTGAGCTACTAACATTTCAACTTATTTTTTACCCATTTCTTTTTCAATCTCCTCTTGATTTTGATTCAAGAAAGCAGTAAATTCTTTTGTCACATTCATTTTAGGATTAATATAATTAAATTGTCCTCCTTTTGCATGAATCATTAAAATATCGATATGGTGTAATTTACAATATTTTTCGCTGAATTTATCAATTTTATTACTAATTGTTTCTAATTTTTGAATTGTTTCTTTTTCAATTTTAGCACCTTGTTCTTGCGAATATTTTTCTAATTCAAATTGACGTTGCTTAATATTTGCATCAATTCCCTCTGCTTCAACTTGTGATAATTCTTGATTTTGAAATCGCTGCATAAACGAATTATAATCTGCTTGAATTTTCGCTCCACGCGTTTCTAATTCTTTTTGAAAAGCCAATTGTTTTTTAGTAACAATTGCATCTTGCTGTTTATAATATTTAAAATCCATTTTCATGGTATCTTGATTATAATAAGCAATTTTTAACTCTCCAATCTTAGTTGGTTGTACAGAAGGAACGGTATTAACTTCTTCTTTTTTTACTTCTTTTGCCCCACAAGAAGCAATCAATGTTCCAACTAATACGATACTTGCGATAGATAATTTTGTCATTTTTTATACATTAATATTTTTATATGCTTCACTCCAATCTGTTCTCATTGTAATGAATCGATCCAAACTATTTTTTAAGATCTGATCCGTAATCATTTTTTTTACATCTTCCAAACCATTCACATCCATTTCAGAAATTTTAAATATCTGTTCGAATTGCGCCAGCTCTATTTTCACTATGTATTTTGCATTGTAATTAAAAATTTGAATTTTATATCTTTCATGCGGTACATCTGCTACTAATCTCATCTATAAATTTTACACAAAAATAATAGAAATTGTTTACTAACATGAAAAATAAAGACAAAAACAAATGTCGTAAAATAAAAAATGCGCTTCAAACAAAGCGCATTTCAAATCTTTTAATATTTCTTAGAAACTATCTAAAATTATTTAATGATCCGATTTTATTGAATTTTTCGTTCAGAAAAGATCCGTTTTTCAGTCATAATAGACATTTATTTAACTTCGTTGAACTTCGTATTTTAAATAGCCAAAACTAAATCAGACTCTTCATATTCTTTAAATTCAAAAGGAACTTTAACCATGTAAGCATAATCTTGACCTACTTCATACATATCCTCATCTGATTCTCTGTAATGCCATTCTACTTTTACTTTATAACCGTTTTCAGATAACTCGTTAAGTTTATAAAGTAAAAATAAAATTCGTTTAGAAGATGAAATGTTAAAATATTCTAAATCAATTTTTACAATTGTCTTTGCATTTGGATTCAATAAATAAGAATCAAACCAAGACAATATTGGTCCCCAAAATTCATCTGGGTTATTTGGAATAGATCTACCAGAAATTTCCATCAATCCATTTTGGCTGTCAAAATGAATAAATGGTGTTTGAGTAGAAGATTCAATAATCAATTTTTCCATTCTTTATAATTTGATAATGCAATTTCTATAATATTTTTTGAATACAATTTTTTTTTCTACGAATCCGTCAATATTTTAGACAAAAGTACATTTTAAGTAAACTAAATTAAATCTATATACTGAAAAGTAGTATTTATTGATTAAACGGTATTAGATAAAACGTGATTTACAACGAATAATATAGGTTTATCAATGTACATTTTAACTTTCCATCCTTTTTTATGAATAATATTATCAATTATTTTTTGTTGGTAAAAACCATATCTTCCAATAATATATAATTCTTTTTGAATTGGATTTAGCGGAAAAATATACTTCTCAAAAAACGTGTTTAAATTTTCGAAATGAACATCCTTTAACTCTTTTACATCTATTAATTTAGACGAAAGCTTACCTATAAACTGTTTACCTTCATGACCATAAACATTTAACAAAATAGCTTTCCTTCCACCTATCAAACACTCAATTTCCTCGGTCACAGAACTCGAAAATTCATTATTTAAAAATTTATTTAAAACTGTTTTACCAAAATGATACCCGCTGCCTTCGTCTCCAATTAAGTAGCCAAATCCACCATAAAGATGCTCAATTTCATTTCCATTGTATTTGCAAACCACTGAACCAGTTCCTAATATAGCTACTATTCCCTCCTCAGAACCTAATGATGCATGACAAGCTGCTTCTACGTCCGAAAAAACCTGAATGCATTCAAATCCCCAAATGCGAAATATATCTTTAATTCGGTCTTTATTTTCTTCATTCAAACAACCTGCACCATAAAAAATCACTTTTGCTTCTTTATAAATAGAAAAGTTACTCCAATAATTTTTATATTCCTCGATAAATAACTCATCCCATTGACTTGGATGAAATGATCCTGTAGTAAAATAACGTCGGTCGCCAAGTTCATTAACAAAACACCAATCCGTTTGAGTTCCACCACTATCAGCTATTAAGTATGTATTTATTTCTTTCAAATGTTGTAATGAATTTCCGCAGCAGTAGCACCTTTTCCATAATCCCGAAAATCAGCATCAAAATATTCTACGCCTTCTTGTTTTGATAAATAGATTCTAATCTCTTCTTTCAAGACGCCTTCTCCTACTCCATGTATGACTACAATTTTTCGAATTCGTTTGGATTTGGCACGGTTAAAAAAGTTTTTAAATTCTTTCAACTGTTTATTTAAGATCTCAAAATTTGAAAGTCCTGCATGTGAATCCGTAATTTCTTCAATATGTAAATCAATCTCCCACACATCAATCGGCTTTCGGTATCCTGTTTTTTGCTCTTTTTTAACCGTATGTTTATTCGCTCCCAATGAATCATCGTCATTTAAGTAAACATCTTGATCATCAGGTAAATGATAATCGTTTGAAATTTCGATCAAAACCTGACTCATCCTCAACAAGAACATTCTTTGAATCTAAAAACCGTTTGATTTTACCTGTTCCTGTTTCATATAGAAAACAGACCGATTCTCCAATTTTAAAGTCCATTTAAATATGCTTTTAAATCTAAATTTGCAATTACAATAATTGGCACAATGAACGCCGCTAACCAAAGAATAATAGCAACTATTTTAAAGAATAATGAAGCATCTCTATCAATAGGAGTTACTAATACATTATTCACTTGTCCAGCTATAATTGGATCTGTTTCTTCTGAAGACAATTGATCTACATACATTCTTAACGATGGAGAATAACTTAAAATAACTTGTTTTATTTTTGAAAAATCTTTATTGGATAATAACTTGTAAGATGTAGTAAAATTAATATTCTCTTCTTTTAATTCTTTATGTATTTGATAGTTTTTCTGAATCGTTCGAACGCGAATTCCCATTAAAAAACCAAATATGATGATAATCCAATTATTTATTAAAATTCCTATTCCTATTAATACAAGCGACGAAATGAAAGAGAAAATTAATTGAAATAATTCTTGATTTTTATTGATAAATATTTTTAAAATATGCCCTCCATCCAAAGGGTCAATTGGCAATAAATTTATCATGTTTAAAAACAGAAACAGTCCTCCTATTTCTATCAAAACATTTTGATGCAAGTCAACTCCAAAATAAAGTAACAAAGTGCCAATCAATACTCCTGGTATAGGTCCTGCAAGAATCACTAAAATACTTTCACTTTGCTTGTACAAATCTTTTTTACCTTGAACAAATGCCCCCATTAAAGGAACAAATAGTAAACGAACATTTTCATATTTGAATAATTTCATCATTGAAAAATGTCCTAATTCATGAATTAACAAGACAATAACTAAAAAAAATATAAAACTAAATTCATCTGAAAAGACTAGTAGCATTGACAAAACAAATAAGACAATAGAAAAAATAGTTCTTCCTCCATTTTTCTGAGGTTTTGGTTCTGCTAATTCAGGTTTATTGGGATAAAAGTCAAATTCTTCCATAATATTTAAAGTCTGTTTTACGAATGTAAGTATTTATACAACTCAAATCCATTATTGTTTCACAAAAGCTGCGAAATCTTTTGCGAAATAAGTTAAGATACCGTCTGCTCCAGCTCTTTTGATGCTTAAAAGCATTTCAGACATCGTAGCTTCATAATTTAACCATCCATTTTTTGATGCGGCATAAACCATTGCACATTCTCCACTCACATTGTATGCTGTAATCGGCGTATTAAAATTTTCCTTCAATAAATGAATAATATCTAAATAACAAAGTGCCGGTTTAACCATAATAAAATCAGCTCCTTCCGATACATCTAACGTTGCTTCAATTAAAGCTTCCCTCTTATTTGCAGGATTCATTTGATAAGTTTTTTTATCTCCAGATTTAGGTGCCGAATTTAAAGCATCTCGAAAAGGACCATAAAATGCACTGGCATATTTAGCGGTATAAGACATAATACTAACATCTGTAAAACCATTAATATCTAATTCATTCCTTAAATATCCTACCCTACCATCCATCATATCTGAAGGACCAAGAATATCAACTCCAGCTTGTGCTTGTGCAATAGCCATTTTTCCTAAAATCGGTAATGTCTTGTCATTGATGATGCGTCCATTTTCAACCAACCCATCGTGACCATCAGAAGAATATGGATCCATTGCAACATCGCTCATCACAACAATTTCAGGAAACGTTTCTTTCAACGTTCGAATAGCATGCAAATAAAAATTTTCTTCTGCATAACTGTAAGAAGCAATTTGATCTTTTAAATGTTCCGAAACAGCTGGAAAAATATCAAATGTTTTAACACCTAACTTCAAGCATTCCTCTACCTCAGGCAACAGTAAATCCAAAGACCAACGAAAATTATTTGGCAAAGATTTAATTTCTGTTTTTATCCCTTTTCCATCTTCAATAAAGATAGGGTAAATCAAATTTTCAACTCCTAATTTAGTTTCTTCTACCATCGCTCGAATTGCAATGTTTTTCCTATTTCTTCTTGGTCGAATTTGCATTTTATATCCGTTTTTGCCAAAAGTAGAAATTGTGAATTAATTTTCCTAGAAATCATTTTTCAGTTTTTTTTTTAGAAATAATTAATTAACAAGATTATTTATTATTTTTAGCCTAACTTAAATACAAATTCACAGACTTATGAAATTGATTTTTTTAAAATTTGTACCTATAATAACTTGTGTTTTACTAACTTCATGTACTGACAATTCAGACATTGAGAGTCAAGCAAAAGATAGTTTAGATCCAAATAGTTCTTTAAATACTAATTTTGACGGAAAAATATTTAGTATCCCATCTCCAATTCAAATGGCTATTTTATTAAAAGAAACAAAACTTCCGTTTAATGAATCTTTATTAAATAAAATTGAAAATCGCAAAAAATACATAACAGAACATCAACAAGCCTTAAATTTAGGTGTTTATGGTACCGATTTAGGATACGCTTCTTTAAATGAACAAAATGGAATTTCTTTAAAATATTTAAGTATTGTAGAAGGAATAACATCTAATTTAGGTTTGGAAAGTGCTTTTGATAAAAACTTCATCTCACGATTCGAGAAATATCATACAAATAATGATTCTGTGATGCACATTATTGCTGATGCATTTAGAAAAGGGGACAACTTTTTAAAAAACTCACAAAGAAAATCGACTTCTGCATTAATTTTGACTGGTGGATGGGTTGAATCTATGCACTATGCGTGTCAATTAAATGCATTGAAAGCAAACGAAAAAATAATTACACGTATCGGGGAACAAAAACAAACATTGTCAACCATAATTGAAATACTTTCAGAATATAATAAAACCAAAGAAAATGATAAATTAATTGAAAGCTTATCCTTATTAGATAAAATGTACGAAAAAGTAATTATTGATTATCAGTATGTTAAACCAAAAACTGATTCTAAAAATAAAATTACAACTCTTCAACATATATCTTCGGTTAAAATTGAAAAAGCACTTTTAATTGAAATAACGACTCAAATTCAAGCAATAAGAGATCTTATTACTAATTAATAAACCTATTAAACATGAAAAAAATATTTAACTCATTATTATTTATTATTATTTTATCAAGCAGTGCTATTGGTCAAGATTGCAATGAAATCGTTAAAGTATGTGAAAGCTATTTAAATGGTAAAGAAGGAAGTTCAAGATTCATTTCTGACGGCCAAGTTTATACTGCATTTTTAGATCGTGAGAAAGCTGAATTTAGAACAACATTTTATGGAGGTTCTACCTATAGAGTTGTAGCAAGCGCAGGAAATGATGATGACTTTGTAATTTTTACAATAAAAGATTTAAAAGGTAATATTATTTTTACAAACAAAAATCATAAAAATTCGCCTTATTGGGATTTCGTAATACCTAGTACAATTCCTGTTATAATCGTAACTGAATTAGATTTAGACAAAAAAGTTACGGGATGTGCTGTAATGTTAATTGGCTTCAAACAATAATCTTAAAAATATTTTGAAATGAGTGAGCGGATTCTTCGAGCTTTAATGCAACTTTTTGCAATTATTGCGAAAGTTGATGAAGAAGATGAAAATAATCCAGGCACTATTTCCAAGATAAATAATTCAAGAAAAATAGTTGAGTCTTTTTTAAAATCAGAATTAAACACCTCATTAGTCAAAAAATACACGAATTTATATGAAGATTACATATTAATTCATCAAGGGAAAGATAAAAACAATATCGCTTTAAAGAAAAGAACTTCTGTAAATTCTGTTAAAGTTTTACGAATTTGTTATCAAATAAATGAAGAATTAACACAACGTCAAAAAGTAATCGTTCTTTTTCGAATTTTTGAATACATCCATTCAAACGAAGTTATTACTTCGCAAGAATTAGACTTTGTAAGTACTGTTTCTGAATCATTTAACATTTCATCAAATGAATTTAAACTTATAAAGTATATTCAAAAAAAAGATTGGAGTGAAAAAATAGATGATAAGGATATTTTATATATTTCTCCCAATAAATCTCATTTTGAATTAGCTAAAAATTTTCAATTAGAAGGTTTAGACAATGAAATTAGAATCTTAAGAATTAAAAGTATAAACACTTTGTTTTTTAGATATTTTGGGCAAGATGAATTAGTCATGAATGGTCAAATTGTTTCAAATGATCGTACATATATATTAAACAATGGCTCCTCAATCAAAACATTAAAAAGCAAAACAGTTTATTATAGCGACGTAATTACACGATTTTTAGAAGATAACCAAACAGAAAAAATCATTTTCTCTGTTGAAAATATTGAACACCAATTTAAAAAAGGAAATACTGGCTTACATAAATTAAGTTTTACCGAAGAATCCGGAAAATTAGTCGGGATTATGGGTGGATCAGGAACGGGAAAATCAACATTACTAAATATCTTTAACGGTAATATTCATCCAACTAAAGGAAAAATAACAATCAATGGCATTAATGTACATCACAATAAAACTGAATTAGAAGGGGTTATTGGATATGTCAGTCAAGATGATTTATTAATCGAAGAATTAACCGTATTCCAAAATTTATTTTTTAACACTAAACTTTGCTTTGAAAACTTAAGTGATTTATCAATTTCAAAAAAAGTTATTGAAGTATTAATTGCTGTTGGATTACAAGACGTTAAAGATTTAAAAGTTGGAAGTGTTTTCGAAAAAACGATTTCTGGTGGACAAAGAAAAAGATTAAATATTGCTTTAGAATTAATCCGTGAACCCTCTATTTTATTTGTAGATGAGCCCACATCAGGTTTGTCTTCCAGGGACTCCGAAAATATTATGGATTTACTTAAAGAATTAGCTTTAAAAGGTAAATTAATTTTTGTTGTCATTCATCAACCTTCGTCAGATATTTTTAAAATGTTTGACCGTTTACTCGTTTTAGACCAAGGTGGTTACCCTATTTTTGATGGAAATCCATTAGATTCAATCGTATATTTCAAAACACATATTCACCACGTTAATGCTGAAGACCGAGAATGTGAATTATGCGGCAATGTAAATCCAGAACAAATATTTAATATAATTGATGCTAAAGTAGTTGATGAATATGGAAATTTCACCAATCATCGCAAAACAATTCCTAAAGAATGGAATGAATTATATACACAATATCAACACATTGTAAAAAATGAAAATACAATCAATAATAATAATAATAAAGAAAAATTACAACCACTAAATCCAACTAAACATGCGAATAAATTAATTCAATTTATTGTTTTTTTTCAACGTGATTTTCTAAGTAAAATAGGAAATAAACAATACCTTCTAATCAACACATTCGTCGCTCCTATTTTAGCAATTATTCTATCTCTATTTGTTCGTTATTATAAAAAAACAGACTCCAATTCTTATTATTCCTTTTATCAAAATGAAAATATTCCACAATTTATATTTATAGGTGTTATTGTTGCATTATTTTTAGGGCTAACTGTTGCTGCAGAAGAGATTAATAAAGATAAAAAAATATTAAAAAGAGAAGGTTTTTTAAACTTATCAAGAAGTAGTTACCTCGCGTCCAAAATTTCAATTTTATTTATCATTTCGGCTATTCAAAGTTTATTTTTTGTAATCATTGGTAATCTTGTTTTAGAAATAAAAGATATTTGGATTTCTGAATGGTTAATTTTATTTTCTATTTCATGTCTTGCAAATGTAATGGGATTAAACATTTCAAGCGCCTTCAATTCTGCAAAAGTAATTTATATCACGATACCATTATTAATAATACCTCAATTATTATTAAGTGGAGTGATTGTAAAATTCGATAAATTAAACCCTTCGTTATCAAAAAGTACCGAAGTACCTTGGATAGGAAACTTAATGGCATCGAGATGGGGATACGAAGCATTAATTGTTGATCAATTGAAAAACAACCAATTTGATAACATTTTTTTTGAATTAAAAAAGACTAAAAGTGAAGCTGCTTGGAAAAAAAATTATTGGATTCCTGAAATGAAAAATCAATTGAATCTGTTAAAAGATAAAAATATCGATTTTTCTTCCAAGAAGAATGCATTATTATTAATCAAAAATGAACTAAATAAAGAATCGTATAAATGGAAAAATCTAATTTCATTGATTAACCGCATTCATTTTAATTCACCTCAAATTAACGAGCAAAAAATTGATGAAATTAGAAATTTACTCGATATCTTATCAAATCAGTACACCTCTATTTTTAATAACTCCAATCGTAAAATTGATCAAATAATTCAAAATATTGGCAACAAAAAATATCAAGACCTGCAAAATGCTCATTCCAATGAAAACATTTCAGATATAGCTACAAATAAGCATGAAAGTGATAAAATCATCATTTATAATCATGAGCTAATTCAAAAAGAAGATCCTATCTATTTAAATGCTCATAATTATACTTTTTTTAAAACTCCTTTTTATTGTCCTGAAAAATCTTTTTTCGGAACTATTATCTCAACTTTCTGGAGTAATTTTATTATTCTTTGGATAATGACTATTCTTTCTACAATCGTTCTTTATTATGACTTAATTAAAAAACTCATTAGTAATATTAATTTTTTAATTAAAAAACCTATCAAATAAAAAAAGCAACCCGAAAGTTGCTTTTAATGTTATTTACTTCATTGTTACATTAACATTCCACCACAAACATTAATTGTTTGCCCTGTAATATAAGCCGACATATCTGACGCTAAAAACACCGTTAAATCGGCAACATCTTTTGGTGAGCCTCCTCTTTTCAAAGGAATTGAATTTCTCCATTCTTCGACAACCTTTTGATCTAAAGCTCCAGTCATTTCTGTTTCAATAAATCCTGGTGCTATCGCATTGCAACGAATATTTCTTGATCCCAATTCTTGAGCTACTGACTTTGTAAATCCAATTAACCCTGCTTTTGATGCTGCATAATTCGATTGACCTGCATTTCCACTAACACCAACAACTGAAGACATATTGATAATAGATCCTTTTCGTGCTTTTAACATTGGACGTTGTACTGCTTTCGTTAAATTAAAAGCTGATTTTAAATTCGTATTAATAACTTCATCCCATTGTTCTTCTGTCATTCTCATCAACAAGGTATCTCTAGTAATCCCAGCATTATTCACCAAAACATCTATCGTACCAAAAGCTTCAACAACATCATCAACCAATTTTTGAGCCTCATCAAATTTACCTGCATCTGATTTAAATCCTCTAGCCATACCTCCATTAACAGAGAGCTCAGTTTCTAAAGCTCTTGCTTTTTCTTCTGATGATAAATAGGTAAACGCAACTTTTGCTCCTTGTTTTGCACATTCTTCAGCAATCGCTTTACCAATCCCTCTTGAAGCTCCAGTGATTAAAACCACTTTATCTTGTAATAAACCCATAATTATATTTTTCAATTTAATAAAAGCTTTTATTCACTTTTCACGATTTCAAAGATAGTAAAATTATTAATTTTCAACTTTAAGAAGTCTTTTAAATCAATCATCAATTAAAGAAATCCCATGTAATCCCTAATTGAATCAAGTTTTTTTGAATAGGATACCCAATCATTTGCTGATTTAATCGATCATTCCAAAAATATCCTATGTTACTCATTTTGGCATACATTCTAAATTCTCGAATTCCAATTCCTAGAAACGCATTTACGTTTAGCATTGAATGAAAAGCAGCTGTTGACTGATTCAAAAGCATTACTTCCATTGGTCGGTTGTAATTCAATAAGTGATAATCTGAAATATAAGAAACATCAGATCCTATAATAAAATCTAATTTTTTTGTTTTCGTAGCTTTTGTTTTAAAGAAAATTCTTAATCCTAAATTATATTTTGGAACATAATTAAAATTTAATGTCGAACTGGAAAGTACACATCTTGGCTGGAAAGTAATTTTAAAAATCGTATAACTCAAATATAAACTTGCATTCGATAAAGAAATATTCGTTAACGTATCATTACGCCAAACAGAGTCTATAAAAAAATAATTCTTATTCAAAACCGTTGAAGAAGCTTCTGTGCCAATATAAAATTTTGAATTAAACGTATATTTAATTTTTATAGCTGAAAAAATTTTATTTTGCAATTGTAACCCTGGTAAAGCAGTATTGTAATTATTTGAAAAATAATTTCTCTGATATGGAATTGGTAATTTTTGTTCCATTGATAAATTCGCAAAGACATTTAAATTTCTACGTTTAAATTCAATTTGAGCATGATTAGAACGTTCGTTTTTCGCTCCTATTAAATTAAAATAAAATACATTTTTAAACTTTATTTGCTTGAAATTAATATTTAGATTAGAAGAGATACTAATTTCAGTCGTATCATGATGTCTCGCCAAATTTTGAGCATCCCAATACTTCTGTATAAGTAATCCATTTAAATAAATCTTCTTTGTTTTAGTAAAAACTCCGAATCCATTTGAAATACAAGCTAATCGAAATTGATCTTTTGACTTCAAGGAATCATAATTATAGCTTGAATAGTTTGTTAAATCCGTAAATACTTCCCGATAAATTTGACTTGAAATTTGATAATTATGGCTTGAAATAAATCCTAATGCTTTCGATGAATCTTTCAATAAATCAAAATGGTTTTCCCACTGAACAATTCCTCTATTCAAATTCCGATAACAAGAATCTGAAAATGAATTATACACATTTGCATATTCTAATCCTTGATACAAAATAGTTGAATCATTATAGACCCCACCGCTTAATTTGGTGTTTTTATTTTCAAGAAGCATTTCAATTTTAGTTGTATAAAAAATAGTGTTTCTTCGATAACTTACTTGTAACAGTTTCTTCGAAAAATTATTATTTTTTAATACTCCTTGTGTGCTATTTTGCTGAATAATGATATTCAATAATGATTTACTAGAAATTGCATGCTCATAATCTACGTTTAATACTTGAGTACCTTTTGAACCAAAAGCATAATTAAATCCCAAATGTGGCAAAGCTGTAAACTTCAAATCTTTAAATTGAGGTTCGGAATTAATTAACTGTAACGTATTATTATGAAACAATAATTCGGGATTAAGTAATGAATTTAGACCAAAACCTCCTCCGGGAATATTAGTAAATAACTTCGTCGTTTTTACATCTAAAGAATCCAATTCACCTCCTGAAAGATAACCATATTTTAAAGAATCCGATTCTTCATAAATAGTCACTAATTGACTTTTCAAAGAAAAGCACCAAATTAATGAAAGAAAAAGAAACGTAAACTTCATGATGTTCAAACGAAAGTTAAAGATATAAAAAAAGGGGCAAATGCCCCTTCAATATTTCAAAAAATCAACAATTACTTTTTGTTTACAAAAACTTGTAATCCTGATTTTAAATTTGCAGCTTTATTAGCATGAATAACTTTAACTTTCGCTAATTTATCAATCATTGCTATTACACTTGGTAACAATGTCACAGCTTCATCTTTTCCAGCAGCACGCAATTTACGTACAGCATTACGAGTTGTTTTGTGAACGTATTTGTTACGTAGTCTTTTAGACTCGTTTGATCTAATTCTTTTTTGTGCAGATTTATGATTTGCCATTTTTTTCTTTATTATTATTTACAGAACTTAATCTTTGTAGCCCATAGGAGAATCGAACTCCTGTTTCCAGGATGAAAACCTGATGTCCTAACCACTAGACGAATGGGCCTTAATCCTTTTCCTAATATAAACCGTTGTCTATTTTCGGAGTGCAAATATAAGCACGTTTTTCGTAAAACTCCAAATAAAAATGTATTTTTTTTATCTTTTTTTGAAAATATTTTAATTTAAAACTAAAAATCAACATTTTACAGCATATTTATTACTGTTTTTCATTCTAAAATCAAAAGGAAGAATACTCGTATCGATATCTAACACTCTTCTGTTTATTTTCTAATATGCTTTCGCTAACACAACCCTCTTTAAAGATGGTTTTCCTGTCACCATACACACACCTATTTCTTCTGGTGCGTCTAAAGGAATACAACGAATCGTTGCTTGCGTTTCATTTTTTATTAATTCTTCTGTTTCGGCGGTTCCATCCCAATGTACTAAAAAGAATCCTCCTTCAGCTTTAATTTTTGTTTTGAAATCTTCGTAAGTATCCACTTTTTGAATATTTTCTTCTCTAAACTTCAAAGATCTTTCGTAAAGATTTGTTTGAATTTCAAGAAGTAAATTTTGAATATAAATCTCTAAGCCTTCAAAGTCAATTACTGATTTTTCTTTCGTATCTCTTCTTGCGATTTCTATCTTTCCATTTTCTAAATCCCGTGGCCCCATCGCTAATCGAACTGGAACGCCTTTCGTTTCATATTCAGCAAATTTCCATCCGGGACGTTTGTTTACATCGTCATCATATTTGAAAGAAATTCCTAATTGACTCAATTTAGTTTTTAATTCAGTTGCTTTTTCTGAAATGCGCACCAAATCTTCATCTGTTTTATGAATTGGCACCATAACAACCTGAATAGGTGCTAATGCTGGAGGCAAAACCAATCCTTCATCATCTGAATGTGTCATAATAAGTGCTCCCATCAAACGTGTAGATACTCCCCAAGAAGTTGCCCAAACATGCTCTAACTTTCCTTCTTTGTCTGCAAATTTCACATCAAAAGCCTTCGCGAAATTTTGACCTAAGAAATGAGAAGTTCCTGCCTGTAAAGCTTTTCCATCTTGCATCATTGCCTCGATACAATAAGTATCATCTGCCCCTGCAAAACGTTCGCTTTCTGTCTTACGTCCTCGAATAACAGGCATTGCCATAAATTTTTCAGCAAATTCTGTATAAACATCCAACATCTGCTCAGCCTCTGCAACCGCTTCATTTTTAGTCGCATGAGCTGTATGACCTTCTTGCCATAAAAATTCTGCTGTTCTTAAAAATAAACGAGTTCTCATTTCCCAACGAACAACATTAGCCCATTGATTGATTAATATTGGTAAATCTCTATAAGACTGAATCCATCCTTTATATGTATTCCAAATTATTGCTTCACTTGTTGGGCGAACAATTAATTCTTCTTCTAATTTTGCTTCAGGATCTACGATTAATTTAGACGGATTATTTGGATCTGTTTTTAATCTATAATGAGTTACAACTGCACATTCTTTAGCAAATCCTTCTGCATTTTTTTCTTCTGCTTCGAATAAACTTTTGGGAACAAACAAAGGAAAATAAGCATTTTGATGACCTGTTTCTTTGAACATTTTATCCAATTGAGCTTGAATTTTTTCCCAGATTGCATAACCGTAAGGCTTAATTACCATACAACCTCTTACTCCTGAATTTTCTGCCAAATCAGCTCTTGTTACTAACTCATTGTACCATTTTGAATAATCTTCCTCCCTTGTGCAATTTTTTTGTGCCATTGTAATTTGAAAATATTTAGATTGCGAAGTTAATAAAATTAACCCTACTAAAATTTGAAAAAGCAATATTATTCAAATAACAAAGTGAGTTTGTAAATGCGTTTAGAATAACCTTGTTTTCCATTGACCCACTTACAAACTCACTCTTTCTTTAGGTGATTACGTTTTATTTCTTAACGATTTTTTTGACAATAGATTGTCCGCTGTTTGTTATTTTCATTAAATAAATTCCATCAATTACCCCTTCTAATTGAACCGTTTCTTTAGATTCAATAATATCTTTTGAATACAAATTTTTACCTTCTAAATTATAAACTACAATTGAACCAGCACCCGCTTTTAATCCTTCTACATTTAATAATGTCGAAAATGGATTTGGATATACATTGAAATCGATTAATTTCTTTTCGACTACACTCAAGTCTGTCTCTATTGTGCCAAAATTATTTCCACAAGCTGTAGAATCTTGGGCATACTCATTTCGAAGAATTGCTGCATATTCAAATAATTTTTGAGAACTTGAATCTGGTGTTAAATTCACGGTATCAAACGCTATCGTAAAAGCTTGAAGAAAGGAAACATTTGTTCCATTTGCCATACTAAATTTACCAGTACTCCCCATTACCCTTCTATCCCCTGGACTATTTTGACTGGAACCTTCACTCCATTCACTATTGACAACTTGACCATAAGTCCCATATCCTAAACTATCAGAAGTTCCCGGATAAGCATATCTTGTATTTACATTTACAGCATTTGGTCCTTGTCCTCCATAAGTTTGAGTCTGTCCATTTTGATACAGTCCTTGAGAACAATTGTAAATACCAACAGCAGAATTTGGATCATTATAAGGAAATACATTTGAACCACCTACCACTAAACTTGACTCTAAAGTACCAAATTCATTGTCTATAATTCCATCACCAAATCCAAATCCATTGATAGATTGAGCCGAATCTACTCCAAAAGCATTATCTATTCCATCATTTTCAAGCTTAGCACCTTTTAAAAATTGCATTCCCATTGATGGGATATTTTCTCCAAATCCATTGACCCCACCTCCATCTTCATCAAAATTATCTCCATTATATACATAAATTAAACCGTTTTGAACATTTGTTCCAGTATAATCATCACCATAATAGCCCAAATCAAAGTCACTAAAATTAGTTAAATAGGCATTATAAACATCTCCGCCCCTATTCATATAAATTGATTTCACAAAAATTGTATTTTTTTCAGCATCATTGACATCACAATCAAACACATGAAAATAATTGTACCATTCCATATTGTAACCAACTAAAGGATCAATAGCATGCTGAATTGTCAGAATGCATTTATCCCCATAAATAGCAGGATAATCTCCTAAATACGGCTCATAAATTCCATTATTATTTCCATCGACAAAATTTGCTAAATTCACTGCTTGTCCTTGAGCAACATTTCCGTGAGCTGGCCATTCTCTAATCCCAAAAGGTGCCACATAGTTCAAGGTTCCCCATTGCAAATTGTTTAGATGATCTACTATCATATCCTTCGTTACATAATAACCTCTATTGTATTTTGCTGTATATACATCAAAATCGCCATAAGTATTTGAACTTGGTCCGACCATGTAATTTAAATCATTATAAATTCCATTTCCTTGCACTCCAACCACCTCATCATTATTGTTTAAACCTACAAGATAATTTTCAGAAAAAAACATTGCTGAAGACAATGTATCATTGTTATTAATTTTAAATCCTGCTGTAGTATTATCTCCATAAAACAAGCCAAAACCATTTCTCACATAAGCTTCTATATTATTATACATAAACTTTTGTGAAAATTCAATCACATTCAGATCTGAAAGTAAATCACTCGTTTTCATTAAAAATGAACTTGTAAAATTCCCTAAACTTTGATTATTAGCATTTATAAGACCTCCTGTACTTATATTCATTGTTCCTGATATTAAAAATTCATTATTATCAACAAACAATGAATTAATATAAAATCCTTTTGAATAGATTAAAGAATCTAATAATTGCATTTGAGAATCTAACTTTACAACAACTCCATTAGATTGAGAAGCACGATAAATTAAATAAATTGAGGTTCCATTCGCGTATCCTTCAATACTTTTATAACTTCCTACTGCATCAATATAAGGAATAGATAAAAAATTTGTTTCTATTAAATTTAAATTTTCATCAAATTTCAAATACTTATCCTTGTAAAAGAATAATAAAGTATTACCTTGTGACAACAACTCAATATTAAAATTTGTGGAAACACCTGCAAATTGAACTGTTTGATAACTATTTACAGCTGTTCTTTTATAAACCTTTCCATTTGAAAATGCTGTAAATTCTTTTCCATTTACGACAATTTGCTCCACAACTTTATTACCACCTAAATAACTAGTAGTCACAACATTGGATACATCAACAACCTCCGTAGAAAAATTATTCAGATTCATTGAAGGTGAGGATAAGCGAATTAGACCTTGCGTTGAAGAAACAACATACGTTACAATTTCCCCGTTTATTTCTAACGATTTCAAATAACCATTATTAAGTAAATCTGAAAACAAATAACTATCTGTTACCACTCCATTTAAAATGTTGTAAAATGAAATTTTTGAATTATTTCCAATTTTATTTAATACGCCTAAGGTAAATGAACCGTCCGAATTTTTAATCACACCTGTAACCTTTGGCCTAGCGTCAATAATATTTGAATTTAGAATTACTTTTGTCACTGACAACAAATCTCCTAAATCATTAACATATCCAATTTTTAAATCAATATCATTATTCAATGTATCTTCATAAACATGAAATAGTAAATTGTTCGCCCCGTCTTTCAACGCAAAAGTTTCTTCAAAACTTTGTGTTTGATCAGTATTAAAAAATGTTCTAGAAAATTGTGCGATGGATAAAGAAGAACAAAGTAAAGTCGCTGTTAATAATTTAATTTTCATAATTTGGGATATTTAGAATTATACCTCAAATTTAAAACAGAAATGAAAATATAATTATTTATTAAAACTAAATTTATTTCTTTTTATACAAGTCTAAAAACAGAGCCGTCAGCATTAAATAATTTGCTTTATTATGTTCAATTATAAAATTGATATTTTTCAAACATAGGAGTTCGATTAAAATTTCACACTCAGATTTTATTTCAATTTGAAAGAAAAATGTTTAGCACGATAGTTTAAGCCCTTCGAAAGGAGCTAAATCAAGATAACATTACTACCCATTTGAATTTAATTGAAAAACTTTTTTGTATTTCACCTAATAAAAAGCGATTTACTTATCAAAATGATTGAAATATTGTCATTATCAGCTAATTTCAACTAACTTATTACCAACTCTTTTTTTACTGCTTCGGAATAAGAAATTTTATTCAATTTACTTTCAATCCACGCGATGACATTAAAATATTCTAACAATGCTTGTTCATGGTGATTCTCTAAAACTTTACAAATATCTTTTTGCATTTGGTTCAATACCAATGTTTTTTCTGAATTTGTAACGGCTTTAGCTAATTTTCGAATATGTTTAATACAAACGGTTTCAGCTTCATAATCTCTTTCTTGTTTATTTAAATAACGATTTGTTGATTTAATAACATATTCCAAGAAATCGTAATTCTCTAATTCAAAGTGTAACACCAAATTGATTAAACGAGAGAAGCTATAAATATCCTGTCTTAAATTTTGTTCATTATCATTCAATACCAAATTAATATACGACAAAGCTTTCTTATACTCACCTATTCCAAAATAGCTATAAGCCTTATTGTAAGTCAGTACAACTTCATATTCTTTATTAATTTTCTCTCCATAAAAAGTTTGCAATTCTTCAATTTTTGGAATTAAATCAACACTTTTTTGGAATTCCCCCATCGCATGCAATAACGTTAATTCTTGATTGTAAGAATTTGAAAATAAACGCACCAAAATATCTGTCGAATTGAATCCTTTAACCGTTTCCAAAGCACGCATATCTACAATCATTTTTTGCGCATTCTCAAAATCTTTACTATCGATATAACATCTTAGTAAATGTGACATTGTCATCACGTAACGTTGAGCAGAATCTATTTTAATATTCGGATTATGATCTAAAATTTCTCTTGTTTTGTTAAAAAATTGAAAGCTGTCAGCATAATTACGATTTGTTGCTGCACATAAACCTTTAATATAATAACACATAGAAGCTGCACGAGTCGATAATGCTGTATTCTTACCTTTAATTAAATGATAATCCGCAATTCCTTCTACAATAGCATTTTCAGATTCAGTTCTTGAAAACCCACCACTTCTAAAAATCAAATTAATTTTTGAATAAATCACTTGGTATTCAGCTAAATTTCGAAGCTTTGCAATAACCATTTCTTCTTCTTCAACCAATTGATCTAAATCTGTCGTAAACTCTCCTGCTTCGTATGCTTCTTCTAATAATTTTTTTTCCCATGATAATAATTCATACCAATAGTAAAATTTTTCGTGATCTTTTGCTATTTCTTTTGCCCTTGCAACAAACTTTTCACATTCTTTATACAAAGCTTTATTGTATAAAACTTCAACATTCTTTATTTCTTGCTTCAACAAGCTACTCACAGATTGTTCCGAGTAAAATGAGCGCAAACTTTTTAACACCAATTTATACAAGTGATTCTTTTCAGAAGGCAAATGCTTTATAAAAGTTTCTTTTGCGAAAGCCTTTTTTAAATCATCTTCATTATATACTACTTGCTTTTCAATATAATCAAAAATTTTCAAATAATTTTTATCGCCAGATTGCAACGAAGAAGATAATTTAAAAAATCTTTTTTCAGATTTTGTTAGTGACTTGATAAGTTTAAAAAGTTCTGTAGAAGGCTTCATTTTTCACAACGTATTAGTTCCTATTGTTTCAAATGTACGGAAAAAAATATTCAAAAACCATTTTATTTCTAATTCAATTATTTAAACTGTATCATCTATTGATTAAACAGTTTAGCTCTAAAAAATACTTGAATTCCTATCGATTTTATAGATTTAATATTGTTGGATTCTTAACAACTAAAAAACGAAAAGCTCTCATACCAAAATTGGCGAGAGCTTTTTCAAACAAACAACAAACAACAAACAAAACTCTATGAAGAGCTTTTTCTTTCAATAAAGATTATCGTACTGTGATAATTTGACCTTTATTAATTTTTTGATCCGCATCTAAGGGACTATTTAATTTCATTAATGATTCTAATTTTATTGCTTCTTCTTGCGAAATTTGGCGTAACGTTGTTTCTTTATTCACAACATATTCATGGCTTTTTCCTTTTGAATGATGTCTTTTCGGTTGTAAATAAATAATATCTCCTTCAACCAATACATCTTTTTTAATTCCTAAATCATTGTATCGGTATAATTGCCACAACCCCATATCAAATTCTTTAGCTATTTTATAAAATGTATCTCCCTTCTTTGCAACTATATACTTGACTTTATTCGAATGTATCAAAGTAACATGTGTCATGCTTACAGTATTATTTTCAGCTAAAAGTTCTGGCACTTTTTCAGTAACAACTCCATTTAAAGCATCTAATTGATACAATTTCAAATTTTCAATTATATCAACTAACATCTCTGGATATTTTGGATTGGTAGCATAACCAGCATCTTTCAATCCTTGAGCCCACGATTTGTAATCCGTAATTGACAGGTCAAATAATTTTGAATAACGCGTTTTAATAGTTAAAAACTTACTGTGATCTAAATAAGAATCTGCCGCAGTTGTGTAAACTCTGAAACATTCTCCTTTAGAATCATCATCCATATACATTTTTTCACCTGTCCAATCAGAACATTTAATTCCAAAATGATTATTCCCTTTCGTTGCTAAGTCTGAATTTCCACTTCCGCTTTCTAAAATTCCTTGAGCCATCGTAATGCTTGCTGGAATTTTGTAATCAATCATCTGTTGAACAGCAACTTTCTTCCATAACTCAACATATTCCTCTTTCGAAATAAGCTTTCCTGCTATTCCAAAAAAAGGAAATACTGAACTTGTTATTACTAAAAAGAGAAATTTCTTCATAAAACTCATTTTGCACTATTACGAAGGTTATCAACAATGGTTACATTTTTTGTTAATAACAATAAAAAAATGATTTTTATCAGACTTATTATACTTTAGAATACTTAAATTCAACTTTAATTTTACACGAAAATTGAATTCAATTTAATTGATATGTTTTATTATTAGACAAAAAGTCATGTTCAACTAAAAAAAGCTGTCATTTTTTCAGTGAAATAAACTGATTTCTAATTTGGTTTATCATTTGACAAAAAATATATGTTCTAAAAAATTAAATAAATTATGGACTTTACTAAATTCACAATCAAATCACAAGAAGCTCTTTCTAAAGCGCAACTTATTACCGAAAAAAGTGGTAATCAAACAATTGAATTAGGGCATTTATTAAAAGCAATTTTAGAAGAAGACAAGGAAATTGTACCTTATCTACTTCAAAAACTTTCTGTAAACCAAAAAATGCTAGAAATGGCTTTGGAGAAAATTATCGAATCTTATTCCAAAGTTTCTGGGGGGCAAATTTATTTAGCTCCGAACTCTCAAAAAGTATTAAATAATGCTTTAGATGAAATGAAAAATTTTGGAGACGAATTTGTTTCAATCGAAATGTTACTCTACGCAATGCTCGATTCAAACGATTCTATTGGACATCTCTTAAAAGATAACAATATTACAAAATCAACTCTTAAACAAGCAATTATGGATTTAAGAAACGGAGACAAAGTAACTTCAAACAGTCAAGAAGGAACTTACAAATCATTAGAAAAATATGCTAAAAATTTAAATGAATTAGCTAAAGAAGGGAAATTAGACCCTGTAATTGGACGCGATGACGAAATTAGACGTGTTTTACAAATATTAACTAGAAGAACTAAAAACAATCCTATATTAATTGGAGAACCTGGCGTTGGAAAAACAGCTATTGCCGAAGGATTAGCCCACCGAATAATTAGTGGTGATGTTCCTGAAAATTTAAAATCAAAGATTGTTTATTCACTTGATATGGGAGCGTTAATTGCAGGCGCTAAATACAAAGGTGAATTTGAAGAACGTTTAAAAGCTGTGATCAAAGAAGTTATTGCTGCTGATGGTGAAATTATTCTTTTTATTGATGAAATTCATACTTTAGTTGGAGCAGGTGGAGGAGAAGGAGCTATGGATGCTGCAAACATTTTAAAACCTGCTTTAGCTCGTGGAGAATTAAGAGCCGTTGGAGCAACAACCTTAAATGAATATCAAAAATATTTCGAAAAAGACAAAGCGTTGGTTCGTCGTTTTCAAACCGTTTTAGTAGATGAACCGACAACCGAAGATGCTATTTCAATTTTACGAGGAATCAAAGAAAAATATGAAAATCATCACAAGGTGTTAATCAAAGATGAAGCGATTATTGCTGCTGTTGAGCTTTCTCAACGTTACATCACTGATCGCCAATTACCAGACAAAGCAATTGACTTAATTGACGAAGCTGCGTCTAAAGTTCGAATGGAAATTAATTCTAAACCTGAAGAACTCGATGAATTGGAACGAAAAATCATGCAATTTGAAATTGAACGAGAAGCAATTAAACGTGAAAATGACATCAAAAAATTAGAATCTCTAGAAAAAGAACTTTCAAATTTATCCCAACAAAGAGATGCTTTCAAAGCTAAATGGCAAGCCGAAAGAGACGTTATCGATGCCCTTCAAAAAATGAAAGAGGATATTGAAAATTATAAATTTCAAGCTGATCAAGCTGAAAGAGCAGGAGACTATGGTAAAGTTGCTGAAATAAGATATGGAAAAATTAAAGAAACCGAAGAAACCATTGAGGCAACCAAACTAAAACTTCATGAAATGCAATCCCATTCCAAAATGATTAAAGAAGAAGTTGATGCTGAAGGAATTGCGGAAGTTGTTTCTAAATGGACTGGAATACCTGTGAATAAAATGATTGAAAGTGAAATTGCAAAATTGCTACGACTCGAAGATGAATTAGGAAAACGAGTTGTTGGACAACACGAAGCGATTGAAGCAATTTCCGATGCTGTACGTCGTTCAAGAGCTGGATTACAAGATGCACGCAGACCAATTGGCTCCTTTATATTTCTTGGTACAACAGGAGTTGGGAAAACAGAATTAGCAAAAGCTTTGGCTGAATATTTATTCAACGATGAAAATGCAATGACTCGAATTGACATGAGTGAATACCAAGAAAAACATGCTGTAAGTCGATTAGTGGGGGCCCCTCCAGGATATGTTGGCTACGATGAAGGGGGGCAATTAACAGAAGCCGTGCGTCGTCGTCCCTACTCTATTGTTTTACTAGATGAAATAGAAAAAGCACATCCAGATGTGTTCAATATACTACTTCAAGTTTTAGATGATGGTCGATTGACGGACAATAAAGGTCGTGTTGTAAATTTCAAAAACACAATTATTATTATGACTTCAAATATTGGTTCTCAAGTTATTCATGAAAAATTTGACAATATTAAGCCTGCGGAATACGAGCGCGCTACAGAAAAAGCGAAATTTGAGTTAATGGAATTATTGAAACAAACAATTCGTCCAGAATTTTTAAATCGCATTGATGAAACCATCATGTTCTTACCATTAACCAAAGAAAACATACATGAAATTGTACAAATACAATTAAATAATTTAAAACGAATTTTAATTGAAAAAGACATTCATTTAATCGTTTCAAAAGAAGCTTTTGAACATATTGCGGAAGTAGGATTTGACCCATATTTCGGAGCTAGACCAGTTAAAAGAGTTATACAAAGAGAAGTTTTAAATGAACTATCAAAATCAATTTTAGCAGGAAAAGTTGATACAACTACAAATGTTGTTATGGATATTTTTGATGGAAAAATAATTTTCAGAAAGCCCATTTCAGAAAAAGAAGAAGAAAAAATGATCAATTTTTAATTTTTTTTCATTTTAATTTTGTAATTAAAAAAATTATCCTATCTTTGTTCTGATTTAGGTGGTTAGGTTAGGTTGATTAAAAGGTAGAGAGGAGACGCCCGTTTCCTCTCTATTTTTTTGTACTAATACCGTCGACATTAACCATTGTAAATTTAAAAAATGGTACTGGATTCTTAAAAAAATACAATAGGTATAAATTTCCGACTTAAAGATTATATAAAAAAACTATGAAAACTATTTTACTACTCGCTGTTGGATTATTTCTAACAATATCAATTGATGCTCAAGAAAAACGAAGCATTTTATTTTACAATGTTGAAAATTTATTTGATACAATTAATGACCCCAATATCAACGATGAAGAATTTTTACCAGAAAGCAAAAACAATTGGAACACTTCCAAGTACAATGAGAAATTAAATCATATCAATCAAGTTATTGAAGAAGTTGAAAATCCACTTATCATAGGATTATGTGAAATTGAAAATACTCAAGTTATCCGTGATATCATCAATAAATCTTCCAAATTAAAAGGAAAATATGGTATTGTTCATTATGATAGTCCTGACGAACGTGGAATTGATGTTGGCTTAATGTACGACAGTATCACTTTAAAAGTAATCGAATCTGGATATTTACGATACAGCCTTCCAGACACGGCATATTCTAAAACACGTGATATTCTGTGGGTAAAATTTAAAAAAGGAAAAACATCTTTCTATGCACTCGTAAATCATTGGCCAAGTAGAAGAAGCGGTGAAAAAGAAAGTGAAATCAACCGTGTAATTGCTGCAACTGCCGCAAAAACATTCATCGATTCAATTTTAACAAAAGATAAAAATGCTAAAATTGTTTTTATGGGAGATTTAAATGACCACCCTCAAGACAAAGCTCCACAAATGATTTACAGTATTTTAACTCAAATGATATACAAAACTTCGGGTGAATTTGGTGGAACTCATAATTTTAAAAATGAATGGGATGTTTTAGATCATATCGCCGTTTCGAGTGGTTTTTTAAATCCAAAAAAAGGGATTAAAATAGTACCAAATTCTGGTAAAATTCTTTCTCCTGCTTTCCTTATTACAACGTACAAAGGCGAAAAAGTCCCATTCAGAACTTACGCTAAAAACTATTTAGGAGGATATTCTGATCATCTTCCTGTTAAGATAGAAGTTGTTTTTTAATCTTTCTTCCCTTGAGGGGAGACAAAGGGAAACTTAAAACTAATTAAACAAATCATCCATCGTTAGCTGTGTATCTTTAGATTCTGTTGCAAATCCACTGATTTGAAATCCAATTAGTCGTACAGATTTATCTAATGGTAATACCAGTTCTATTAATCGATCTGCTAATTGTTCCAATTGAATTTTGGAGCTAATCTCAACGGTTTCAGTTATTGAACGAGTCACTTGAGTAAAATCGTTATATTTTAATTTAATTGTAAGCGTCCGACCTTTTTGGGGATATGATTTATAGCGTTTCCACAAAATATCTATACAATTAAATGCAAAATTTCTAAAATTTGTTTCATCGAAAATATCATTAGAAAAGGTAGTTTCTGCTCCGATACTTTTACGTTCACGATTAGAAATCACTTCTCGCTCATCTATTCCTCTGACAATTGAGAACAAAAAAGAACCAATTTTCCCAAAATTAGATTGAAGTTCTTCCACCGAATACTTCATCAAATCTTTTCCTTTATAGATTTGCAATGAATGCATTTTCTCTGCAGTCACCTTCCCCACTCCAAAAAATCGTTCTACAGGTAAACTCTCCATGTAGGCAACTGCTTCTTCAGGTTTGATGACATATAATCCATTTGGCTTGTCTTGATCAGAAGCTAATTTTGCTAAAAACTTATTATATGAAACACCTGCTGATGCAATTAAATTAAGTTCTGTGAAAATGTCGTTTTTAATAGATTGAGCAATGAAAGTAGCTGAATTTAAACCCATTTTATTTTCTGTTACGTCTAAAAATGCTTCATCCAATGCTAAAGGTTCAATTGCGTCTGTATATCTTTTGAAGATGTTGTGTATGTGCTTTGAAATCTCCTTATATCGTTGAAAATTTGGTCGAACAAAAATTAAATCTGGGCACATTCGAGCAGCCATTTTTGAACTCATTGCTGATTTTACTCCAAATTTTCTAGCTTCATAACTCGCGGCTGCAATTACACCACGTTCCGAATTTCCTCCAACAGCTACAGGTTTTCCACGTAATTCTGGATTATCTAATTGTTCGACGGAAGCGTAAAAAGCATCCATATCTACATGGATTATCTTACGATTACTCATTATTTCTTTTTAATATACTTAGCAGAAAGAATTGGTAGAAAGAAAATCATTAAAGTTAAAACAGATATAAACATATCAAAAGCCTCACTTTCAATCCATTCAAATTTTTCTTTATTAAAATGTACCAAAACTGAAAAACACAATTTCACTCCTAAAATTCCAATTACAATAAAGGCTGATTTCTCTAAAAATGGATATTTTTCCATCAAAACAACAAAATATTTTGCCACGTAACGCATTGCTAATATCCCTATAAATACACCTATACAAATGATAATTAAATTTTCCGTAAATGCCACAACAGCAAAAATATTATCAATTGAAAAAACAATATCCATAAATTCAACAGCTAAAACAGTGGACCAAAAAACACCTAAAATTCCAACAGTATATTTATATAAAAAACTCTTTTTTGTTTCTTTCGCTTCTGTTTCTGCTTCATCTTTCGTGTTTTGACTAAAATGCTGAATGCACATCCATAACAGATACAAGCCTCCGATTGGTTTTAGCCACCATATTTCCAGAATTTTCTCAACCAAAACCAAGGCTACCCCCCTAAATATATAAGCACCTAAAATACCATATCGCAATGCTTTAGATTGATTTTCAGGAGATAAATCTTTAACCATTGTAGCAAGAACTGCCGCATTATCAAAGGATAAAATAACTTCTAACAATATGATTCCTAAAATCAAAAATAATGCATTTAACGGATTATTTGAAAACTCGTTAATAAATTCATACCATTGCTCTACTATCATATAATCTTAATTTGTCATATTTATACAAAGATACTTTTTAGAATTATTTTAACCTTATGAAATCAAAACAATATGCGCTTTTCTTTCGAATCATTGAATACAAACTTCTTCAATTTAAAAAAAACGTATTTTTACCTTAAATAAAATAACGATGGATTTTCAACTTTTTTCAGATTTTCAACCAACTGGTGATCAACCAGAAGCAATTAAACAACTTGTTACAGGTTTAAATGATGAAACACACGACCAAACTTTATTAGGTGTTACTGGAAGTGGAAAAACTTTTACGATTGCAAATGTAATTAAAGAAGTAAATCGTCCAACTTTAATTTTATCACATAACAAAACCTTGGCAGCCCAATTGTACGGTGAATTCAAACAATTTTTCCCCCACAATGCTGTTGAATATTTCGTTTCATATTACGACTATTATCAACCGGAAGCATATATGCCTGTTACAGGTACTTACATAGAAAAAGATTTACAAATTAATGATGAATTAGAAAAATTAAGACTATCAACTACTTCCGCCCTCCTTTCTGGTCGAAAAGACATTGTTGTTGTTTCATCTGTTTCCTGCATTTATGGTATCGGAAATCCAAATGAATTTGCAAATAGTATCATGTCTATTCATGTTGGTATGTCTTACCCTAGAAATAAATTTTTATATAAATTAGTTGAAAATCTTTATTCTCGAGCAAATCAAGAATTTAAAAGGGGAATGTTTCGTGTAAAAGGCGATACAATTGATATTTATTTAGCTTATACAGATTATGCTTTGAGGGTTGAATTTTGGGGAGATGATATTGAATCTATTGCATCTATTGATCCTGAAACAAATACGAAGTTCGATATATATACCGAAATCAACATCTATCCTGCAAATATTTTTGTATCAAGCCCAGAAACAACCAGACAAGCTTTAGATCAAATCGGAGAAGACATGACTTTGCAAGTCGAAGCTTTTCGAAAAGAAAGAAAAATTGAAGAAAGTAAAAGATTAAAAGAACGCGTCGATTATGACATCGAAATGATTCGAGAACTTGGATATTGTTCTGGTATTGAAAATTATTCCCGATATTTCGATCAACGACTTCCCGGTACAAGACCTTTCTGCTTATTAGATTATTTCCCTAAAGACTTCATGCTTGTTATCGACGAAAGTCATGTCACTGTCCCACAAGTTCGCGCAATGTACGGGGGTGATCGCGCACGTAAAATAAATCTCGTTGATTACGGATTCAGGCTTCAAGCAGCAATGGATAATAGACCTTTAAAATTTGAAGAATTTGAAATGTTAATGCCTCAAACAATTTACGTTTCTGCTACTCCCGCTGATTTTGAATTGGAAAAATCTGGAGGAGTAGTCGTTGAACAAGTCATCAGACCTACAGGCTTATTAGATCCTATTATTCATGTTCGCCCAAGTTTAAACCAAATAGATGATCTAATTGAAGAGATTCAACAGCGAATTGATAAAGATGAACGTACTTTGGTTACGACCTTAACAAAACGGATGGCCGAAGAATTGCATAAATATTTTGACCGTATGGGAATTCTATGCCGCTACATTCACAGTGATATCGACACTATTGAACGGGTTGAAATATTAAGGCAATTACGTTTAGGAACGTTTCATGTTTTGATTGGAGTCAATTTATTACGAGAAGGATTGGATCTACCAGAAGTTTCCTTAGTTGCCATTTTAGATGCTGACAAAGAAGGTTTTTTGAGAAATGTTCGATCTTTAGTTCAAACAGTTGGCCGAGCAGCCAGAAATGTCAACGGAACAGTAATTATGTACGCTGATCGAATGACAGATTCTATGCAAAAAACTATTGATGAAACAGCTAGAAGAAGAAAAATTCAAGAAGATTATAATATCGCACATGGATTAACTCCTCAGCCTTTAAATAAATCAAAAGATAAAATTATCGAATCAACAAAAGTGGCTGATGGAACAGGGATTTACCTTGAGCGTAATGACACCTCTTCTGAAAATGGTTTTACACTTGCAGCAGAGCCAAGAACAACTAATTACGGTTCAGAAGACTTCGACAAAGCAATAAAATCCACTAGAAAAGCAATGGAAAAAGCCGCTAAAGAGCTAGATTTCATGGAAGCTGCACGTTTGAGAGATATATTATTTGAGTTAGAGAGTCGGAAGAAGAAAATAAAAAAGTAAATCATTTAAACTCTAATTCCAGTAAGCTTATTCCAAAAAGAGGCCACCCCTTTCAGGACAGCCTCTATCTCTTAAAAGTATAGTTCTACTATTTACCGTGAACACTTTGAAAAAAAGCAATTGCTTGCTTGTCATTAGGATCTAATGTTCGAACAATTTCCCAATATTTCTTAGCTTCATCTTTATTTTTTTCAGCAGAATTAATGTAATAATCACCTAAATATTTACTTGCTTCAATTGTAAATGTTTTGTATGAAGGAGCACTCATTTCTTCTGGTTTTAGCATATCTACGAATTTTTTATAGTTGTCTTTTGCCAACCATTTTGTAGTAGGTGTTTCAAATTTATATTTACATCTAGCAATCCACATGTAAGCAACAGAAAATGAAGGAGAGCGTTCCGCTAATTTAGAAAAACAAGAGTCTGCTAAAGCATAATTTTTGGGACCAAAATAATAAGCTTTACCAAAATCATAATATTCTTGAGCAGTAATATTATTAGGATTACCATTCATTTTTTTTATGTATGTTGCAATAACATTGTCGTATTTTTTAGCTTTCGAATATATTTTAGCGATTTCACCTAACATATCTTTTGTAATACTCGTATCCTTTAAAGCAGCTGATTCATACTGAGAAATAGCCAATGAGTCTTTTCCTAATTTGGTGTACAACATACCTTTGTATTTATAATCCGAACCGATAATTTTTTCAGCAGGAACAATTTTAAAGAAATTATCTGAAGACATTAAGCCTTTTTCAAAATTTACATTTACAGGGTCAGATGCACATTCAAAATATGAGTATGTCAACATTCTTTCAATATAAAAATTATTAAAACCATTGTTTTGAACATTTAATAATTCAGGTATTGCTTCACAATATTTTTTACCTGTAAAAAGAGAAGTAGCAAATCTATATCTTGCTTCAACACTGTTATTTAATGCTAAATATTTTTTCCAATTTTCAATTGCTTTTGATGATTGGTTGAACATCATGTTTAATTCTGCATTTTCTCTAAAAGCCGGAGCATAAGTTGGATCTAGAGATTGAGCCTCTTTATATTTTGAATCAGCTAATTCATAATTCCTTGCTCTTTGGTACAATTTTGCAGTTCGAACAATTCCTTTACTTGATTTTGGATTCAATGATAAAGCTAAATTATAGTTTTTAATTGCTGGACTACCATCTGTGGGAGTTTTTTCCAATAAAGCATCCCCTAAAATCAAATAACTTTCAGGATTTTTACTATCAATTTTAATTGCTAATTCTAACAACCTAATTGCTTCGTCTAAATGTTTAATAGGAGCATACGTGAAAATTTCAGCTGTTTTACGTAACACTTCTGCATTTTTATTTTTAGTCATCACTAAAGCTTTTACCATAAAAGTTCTAGCTTTTGCAGTATCACCTTTATACCACAAGTATTTACCTTGACCAACAACATTTAAAGCATTTAAAGGATCAATAGTACTTCCTTTAACCCACATCATATTTGCAGAGTCCATTTCATCTTTTTTGAAATAATTTTCTCCGTAATAATAATAATTATCCGCTTTTGCAGGTTCTTTTGCTATCAATGCATTAAATTCAGAACCAGCAACCGCATATCTCTCATTATCTGTTTTCTTGATTGCTTCTTCGAGTGACTGTGCTTGTGCAAATGATCCAAAAAGGAATGAAAATGCTAAAATTTTATACGTTTTCATGTTGTTATTTTATTTAATAAATTTTGTTTTTGTTTTAACTATATTAATCTAATCAATTGTCTTGCCAAAAAATTCTTTTATTGATTTTTGGCAAAAATAATCAATTTATTATGCCGTTAAACATTTTGAATAGTTTATTCTTATTCTAAAACAATTTTTAATTGTCGTGTAGGCGCTACATCGGGAACAAGGTTCGATTTATGAATAATTAATTGTCCCTTTTCACGAATACAATAGTTTTGAAACCCAGTATTAATACTATGCATATTTCCGCGATTAATCATCCATATCTCACGAGTTAAAGGGTAATCTTTGGTGTAAATGTTATTTTGATTTGGTCGGTAATATTTCGATTTTTCATTTTTTGCAACCCGCATAACAGTTAAACCTTCTAAATATTTCCAAATTTGTTTGTCATCCTCATCACTAATCCAACTAAAACCAATAACTCCTATTGAACTTTTATTCTTCTTCACAAAGTCAATAACATTTTTTGTAGATTTAGCTGTGAAAACATTTTTTGCCAATGAATTATTTGCGATTAATTTTCGAAAATAATTAAAATTAGCTGTATTTTCATTATCGAACACAAGTGCTATTTTTGTTTTTAATGTTGGCCAAACAGTATCTTTTCCTAGTAATATCTTTTTGATTTTCTCAAGTGTAATCAATGAATCTACATTTTGTTTATTAATCAATAATGCTACAGCATCTTTTGCTAATCTATAAGTAACAATGTTTGCTCGTTGATTTTTCAATGTACGATATTCTTTTTGAGTTAAATCTCTTGAAATACAGATTGTTTTTGTTTGATCCATAAAAAAAGCATTGATTGCCTCGTTTTCAGGTTTATAATCAATTGTCAAATCTGCTCCTGGTCTTTGACCTTCGAAGGTATATTCTATTGCTTCAAATAAAGGTTGATATGATTCATCAATCATCATTTTTCCTTCACCTATACTATGGGTTTCAATTTTTTCGTCTTTTGAATCAGAACAACTGATAAAAAAAACAATCATTAACATATTAATTATTAATATTTTAATCTTCTTCATTTTTATAAAATTAATTTATTGTTTTATTTTGTTAATTTGAAATTTATCGGGACTACGTAATAACTATTTACAATTTTACCATCTTTTTGAGCTGGTTTCCAATTGGGCATTAATTTTAAAATTCGAATAGCTTCACGGTCGCATTCAGGACAATCTGGAACACCTTTTACGACTACAATATTTTTAATTTGTCCTTCTTTATCAACAACAAATTTTATAAAGCTTTTACCTTGAATATTTTTGTTTAATGCTGATTTGGGATAATTAATATTTTTAGAAAGAAATAAAGAAAACGCTTCATGTCCACCTGGATATTCAGCTTGCTCATCTACAAAAGTGGCTATTTCTTCAGATTTTATTGAATCGCTTTTGGGCTCGGATTCGGGAATAATGAAAGTTTCTGTTCCTTCATTAGTACTTTGACTAAAAGAAAAAGTGTAAATGTTAGAAAGTGTAAAAATGATTAAGAGTATTTTCATTTTGCGATTTTAATATTTAAAGCATAAATTTCACTGGTAATATATAGTAGCTTCGAACTATTTTCCCGTTTATTTGTCCCGGTTTCCATTTGGGCATCAGTTTTACAATTCGTATAGCTTCTTGATCACATTCTGGGCAAGCTACAACTCCTTTTAACACTTTAATTTCTGGAGAAATTGAGCCATCCTGATTTACAATAATTCGAACATAAGATTTTCCTTGAATCTCTTCTTCTTTTGCATTTTGAGGATAAATTAAATTTTGTTGAATAAATTGTATCAATGCCTCTTTTCCTCCCGGAAATTCAGCTTCCATGTCAACTAAGTCAAAAACATAATTGATGGAATCTTTGATAATTTTTTCAGGAAGAACTAAATCCGTACTTTCAGTAATTGACACTTCTGATGCAGACACTTCTTCGACTTCAATATTTTCATTATTTTGACTAAAAGCGGACAAACAAAGTAATGATAAAATGAAAATAGATACAATATTAATTTTATTCATGTATTCTTTTTTTTAACAAAAATAAGGATTCTTTTAATTTTTGACCCTGAATTCAATTAAAGTTTTACACTCAGATTTTAAACACAATTGGAATATTATAATGCGTTCGAATCGGAATACCATCTCTCGTTGCAGGTATCCAATTAGGCATGGACTGAATTAATCGAATAGCCTCAGCATCACATTCAGGGCAATCTGGTACATTTTGAATAACTTCAACATTTTTTAATTCTCCTTTATCTGTAATCATAAACCTCAAAATGCATTTCCCATTAATATTTTTCTCTTTGACTACAGATGGAATTTGAATATTTTCATCAATAAAGAATATTAAATCAAGATTTCCTCCTGGAAATTCGGCTTGCGTCTTTACAATAACTATTTCAGAAACAGATGTAGTATCCTGAGAAAATGCGATGAAATGAAACAAAGCAAAAATGAAGACGACTCTTTTTTTCATAATGAATATGTTTTTCCTAACCTAATTTAAGAAGATTATTTTCAAATTAAAAGGAATGTTCATAACTGATGAAAAATTAAGAGCGTGCGCTAAAACACACTCTTAAAATGTAAAAATCATCCCAATTTTAGATTTTATACTCCTTCTTATTCTGTTTGAAAACTAACTTTTAAATCAAAATAACTATTCACTGGATTTCCGTTTACTTTTCCAGGTTTCCATTTGGGCATAGATTTCACCACTCGAATTGCTTCTTTATTGCATTCCGGACAATCTTTGATTCCTTTCGTAACTTCTACAAAACTAATTTCGCCATCTTTAGATACCACGAAACGTAAATAACAAGTTCCAGTAACCCCTTCTCTTGCTGCATCTTCAGGGTAAATTATTTTAGTTTGAAGAAAATTTGTTCTTGCAGTTATTCCTCCTGGAAATTCAGCATATTCATCAACATATAATTTAGGAGTATTATCTTCCAATGTCGGTGTTTCATCCAAAATGGAAAAATCAGGACCATCTCCATCTCCACCCAACGCATCAGGATCTCCATCTCCATTTGTAAATCCTGCATTTTTTTCTCCATCTGGAATCTGAATCTGGCTGTCGTTTTCAAGATCATCGTCAACTACTTTGGGTTCAATAAAAATAAATGTCGCGCCTGAAGGCTGAGACGGTTCAATTTTTTCTTCCAGAATTTCTACGATTTCTTCTTTTGGAGGAATTTGCATAACTGTCGGATCGCTATAAATAGGATCGTTATTGTTGATTTTTTCGTTTTCACCTCTTGTTAACCGATAAGCTCCAAATGTGACTCCAAAACTTGCAATAGTCACAAAAAGAATTGTCATTAATTGCTTGTTGTAATCACGACGCATAACATAAGCGCCATACTCTTTGTTACGATGTTCAAATACAACATCATTTCGACTATAGGACGTAACTTGTTGCCAGTTCCGTGATTGATAATAATCAAACAAGGAAAAGAAAGTCACAATTCCAATAATACTGAATAATACTACCATAATTCATAAGTTTTTGTTGAATATTTTCAGACTTTTTGTACATAGAAATCCAATGAGAAGATTGAGTCTTAACTAATAATTTTGAAATAAAACGGAATTCTGTGTTAAAGTGAAAACACTCTTGGGTTAAACAATAAAAAATTAAATTCGAATGTTACAATTAGTAGGGGATTTGTAACATTTTCAAAAAGCTGTACACCTCTTTTTGAAATTCGTTCAATGTTTGATCAAACTTTTTTAATTCTTTTAGTTATAGTTTTTTTGAATATAGTAGATACTTGTATAACGTGAATGATTTTGATTTATTGTACATCTAATGTTACAGAGTTAATCATGATGCTCTTTATGTCATTTTATTCAATTCCTGTTGCTATTTTCTCTTTGATAAAATAAACATAGGAGTTTCTAAAAAGGATATCCAATACCAAAATTCAAGGTTGGTAAAAAGAATCGATGAGGCAATTTTTCTAACTGATCCGTTGTAAGACCACTAGCTTTAACTTCTATTTGATAATTCTCCATAGATTGAAAAATCCAATTTGAACCTTTAGGAAGAGCTGGATTACGAATTGGCAATCCAATATCTAAACGTAAAATAAAAAAGTCTAAGTCTAATCTTAAACCTAAACCTGTTGCTACTGCTATTTGTTTATACCAATTATTGGAGAATTTGCTATTCATCCTATTGGTATCTTCATGTATTGTCCAAATATTACCTGCATCAACAAACCATGCTCCTTTCAATGAAGCACCGAAAGAAAATCTGTATTCTGCTGTTCCTCCAATCCTTAAATCACCGACTTGCGTTTGAATTCTATTCAAATCTAAATAATATTTATAACCACCTGGCCCTAAAGTTCTGGCTCTCCACCCCCTATTATCATTAGCTCCACCTGCAAAAAAACTATAATCGTAAGGCATTGATGTAGCCGTATTTCCATAAGGTAACCCTCCTCCTACTAATACTCTAAAATGAATACTTCTATTTTTATTGATGGGATAAGAGATATTAAGTTGGTTATCCAGCCTTACAAATTGACTATAAATTAATCCTCTAAACATATATTCACCTGTTGAAGTTGTATCTTGAATACGATGAAACATTTTTAATAGATTTCCTGCCACATCGAAAGAGCTGGATAAATAAACCGTTGCTTTAGACTTACGATCTTTTTCTGTATTCTTATATTCAAACGTAAATTTAAAATCTTGCCAAATAAATTGATCACTGTATGTATTTTTTAAAAAAAGATCATTGAGAGCATTAATATTGGATTGAAAATTCGCTGATTTGGTAATATTCACAAACTTAATAACTGATAATAAAGGTAATCCAACTTGAAAAACTTGAGTTTTATTGGGGGATAAAAATTTCCATGAATAATTCATTTGAAATATCTCTCTTGAAAAATCATTTCTATTTTGATAATTATAAGCTGTTGAAATAATCGTTCTTGCTCTTTGTCTTTTATAATATTTTGTTGATTTGATAGGAAATAAGCCAGGGATTTCTAGTTTTACTGAAGGACCTATTTCAAAAGTATTAAAACTTCTAGAGGTTTGTTGAATAGAGATTCCTTCCTCATTTTTCCCGAAAACTGGGGGTTGCGATTCAAAACCACCCGAAATCGCAAAAGTAAATTTCTCAGCTCCTTTAAATAAATTTTTGTTTGTATAATTAATCGAAGAAGAAACTCCTAAATAACCATTTGAATTCGACCATCTTGGAATAAAACTGAAATTTTGCTTTTTGGATGGAATTAAATAGTAGTGTACATCTACTTTATTCGCATTTGGAACTTCATTGATAACTATTTTGACACTTTGAAACAAGCCTAATTGCTGTATATAAGAATAAGATCTATCAACATATTTATCTTTGTAATAATTTCCTTTTTCTAAAAAATTCTGAACTTCTATTAACCCAGGATCAAGAAATAATTCTCCATTATAAAAAAATACTGCTTTTCTTTTTTCATCTAATTCCAATGATTTTTTCAACATTATTTTTTGATAATTTAGCGTATCAATTGTTCTTATAATGTTTTCATCCAGAATACTCAAACCTAAATCTTCAACTGTTTTTTTGAAATTCCCTTTAAAACTTGAAGTATCATTAATATGAAAATAAACTTCATTAATTGTTGTAACTTCATGTTTACGAGGAATTAAACTATCTTTATTAAGATCAGAATAAACCATTCTATCTAAAAATTTTATTTCTAAAATCACTTTATTTTTGCGTGTAAATGTATCTACATCAACATATTTTATATGAGATGGACTGAATCCATACAAAGCATCATCCCGCATAAAGCGAGCTAAATTGTATCTATAATTTTCGAGTAAATCTTTATCAAAAGGCTTATTAACCAATTGATTTTCAATACTCTTTAAAATAAATGAATTATAAGAACTTAAAACCGTAGAATTTTGACATTTCGTATAAACGGAATCGATGACATATAGTTGATTAGGTAAAATAGTATAAGTGACTTTTGCTCTCGAAAATTTAGTATAATTAACTTCTCCTGAAACAGTAGCTTTCAAATATCCTTTATTTTTTAAAACTAAACTCAATTGTTCAATCGATTTTTGAAATAATAAACTATCAAAAATAACTGGAGGTTCACCAAGTTTATACTTCAACCATTCTTTGAAAAACATTCTAGGATCACTTAAATCTTTTTGCTGTTTTATTTTTTTAGTATATAATTTGGCTCCTTTTTCTTTCGCTTTTTTGATTCTTTTAGCATTAATTTCGTCTTGTTTTTTTTGTTTTTCTTTATTTTTTTTTATTAATTTTTCATTTTCATTTAATCTTTTTTCAGCAACTTTAGAGGAGTCTATATGGTTATAAACCCATAATTTCATTTTGAATAAAAATAACGATTTAGTGTTTGGTTGTTGAATAATAAATTCATTTATCTCATCTTTATTTATTGATGAATTGAGCAGTTGTATATTATTTTTCTTTACAATAAATTTACCTTTTGGAACATGTTTCGTAACACCACAGGCAAACAGCACTTGAAGCATGATTAAAAGAAAATATGTATGTTTGACCTTTTTCAATAGAATACAAAAATAAGTACAAAGTTAATAAATTAGAAATAGTGGAAAATCTTTCTAAAAATAAGATTAAATGGATACGTTCATTTCAACTTAAAAAACATAGGGATGAATCAAATGTTTTTGTCGTTGAAGGTGAAAAAATGATTTCAGAATTAATCACATTTTATCCTGATTTGATTGAATTTATTTGCGCCACAAAAGACAGTATCGTTTCAGAAAGATTTCCAACTTTTTTATCTGCAATTGCTTCGGATGAAGACTTAAAATCTATTTCGTCCATGAAGAATCCAAATAAATCATTAGCAATTGTAAAAAAACCTATTTTACAAAATTCTGAAAGTGCATTTAAAATTGTTTTAGATGATATTCAAGATCCAGGAAATATGGGAACTATTTTACGATTAGCCGATTGGTTTGATGTGAAAGAAATAATTTGCTCTAAAGAAACTGTAGATATTTATAATCCAAAAGTAGTGCAGGCAAGTATGGGAGCAATATTTAGAATCCCTGTCAAATACTGTAACCTTGAAGAATATTTAGAAATACAAAAAGGGAAAATATTTGGCGCCCTTTTAAAAGGAAAAAATATTTATACTGAAAATTTGACTCCAAATGGACATTTAATTTTAGGAAATGAGGGAAATGGAATCTCTGAAAGAATACAAAAATACATTACACATCCCATCACAATTCCTCGATTTGGGCTTGCTGAGTCACTAAATGTTTCAATAGCTACAGGCATATTATTATCTGAATTTTATAGAAATCAAAAATTCGATTAATTCAAAAGAATTTATTCACAATCGATCTAAAGTCTGTTTTTTTTATATAATTTTGTTACATGAGTGATTTTGTAGTATCCGCACGTAAATATAGACCTCAAACTTTCGACACAGTCGTTGGTCAAAAATCTATTACCTCTACGCTGAAAAATGCTATTAAAAACAATCACTTAGCACAAGCTTTTTTATTTTGCGGTTCAAGAGGAGTTGGAAAAACGACAACCGCACGTATTTTAGCAAAAACTATCAATTGCACAAATCCTTCTGAAGCAACAGAAGCTTGTGACCAATGTGAATCTTGCCTTTCATTTAACTCAGGTGCATCGTTAAATGTCTATGAATTAGATGCAGCATCAAATAATTCAGTTGATGACATTCGTAATCTGATTGACCAAGTTCGCATTGCGCCTCAATTAGGAACACATAAAATATACATTATAGATGAGGTTCACATGTTGTCCACATCAGCTTTTAATGCTTTTTTAAAAACATTAGAAGAGCCTCCCAAACACGCTATTTTTATATTAGCAACTACAGAAAAACATAAAATTATACCAACCATATTATCTCGATGCCAAATATTTGATTTCAATCGTATCAAAATAGTTGACATGGCAGACCATTTAGCTTCTATTGCTGTTAAAGAAGAAATAACAGCTGATCCAGAAGCCTTAAATATGATTGCTCAAAAAGCAGATGGAGCTTTGCGTGACGCCCTTTCGATATTTGATCAAATTGTAACTTTTGCTGGGAATAATTTAACCTACCAAAGTGTTATCGATAATTTGAATATTTTAGATTACGATTATTATTTTAGAATTGTTGATGCCGCTCAAAAAGAAGATATACCAAGTGTTTTACTACTTTTAAATGACATTATCGAAAAAGGTTTTGATACACATAACTTCATTGTTGGACTAGCTAGTCATTATAGAAATTTACTTGTTTGCAAAGATATGCGAACAGCAAAATTACTTGAAGTTGGCGAAACAGTTGAAAATAAATATATTGAACAAGCAAAAAATATTGATGGCACTCATATTTTAAGAGCTTTAGGTGTATTAAGTAAAACGGATGTCGATTATAAAGCCTCTAAAAACCAACGTCTTTTGGTTGAAATGGCTCTTATGCAATTATGCTCTATTCAAAAGGAGTTTGAAAAAAAAAACAATTAACTGATCCAGTTGAAATAATTCCTTTCCCAAATCAATTAAATCAAAGCATTCCTAAACCTCATACACCACCTGTCAATACAAAGCCAGCCATTTTATCAATGGAAAAACCAGAGGCAAAAATATTAAATACTCCAACAGGACAATTAAATACAACAAATCTTTCAATCAAAAAATTATTAATTCCGAAAGAAGAAAATTCCAGTAATAACATTTCAAATTTAAAAGACCTTCCTCATGAAGCATTTACTTTTGATCAAGTAAAAATGAGCTGGAGAAGATTTGCACATGAAGCAAAAGCAAAGGGAATGGAAACATTTTACAATGCAATGATTAAAAGAGAACCAAAATTAATCGGAGAAAACACTTTAATAATGGATGTGGACAATCAAATACAAATTGATTATATTACACCACATTTACAAGAATTAATTGGATATTTCAGAAATGAGTTGAAAAATTTTTCCATTCAAATAGAGTTAAATCTTCTAGAAAACAACGAAGTAGAAGTAAAATTTTTAACAGGTAAAGACCGATTTGCAAACATGGCTCAAAAAAATCCAAATTTACACTCTTTCAAAAATATCTTTAATTTAGATATCGAATTTTAATCCTTTAAAAGAAGAAATCGAATGTCCTCAATCAATTATTATAAAACTTTTTTTTGTATTTTCGTAGTGTTAAAAATAAGATGAAAACATTTCAATATCATTATAAAGCTTTAAAAATAATACTTGAACAATTTTCAAAAGGAAAATTTATCGTTTACTTCTTTCCCAGTATTTTTATTACTCTTTTGTATTATGGTATTCAAGATATTTTGAACCGTTTTATTACAACATCTGATAATGAAACAATCAATGAAACAACAACTGTAATAATATCTGCTTTAAAATTCATTGCTTCACAGTTTTACATGTTTTTCATTTTAATTTTATTATCCCCTATCAATGCCACTCTTTCAAAAAAACTAGATACTTCTCTTACAGGATCTGTACATACTTCTAGCTTTACTGAAATATTAAATAATATTCTCAGAATGATTTTTATTTTTATAATTATTATCTTTTTTGAATTTATAATTTTAGGGCTTTGGTGGTTATTATCATTTATAATCTCTACTGCCATTCCTAGTTTTCAATTAATTAATCCAATCATTTATTATTTAGTTGCTGCTTTTTTTATGGGGTTTTCATTTTATGATTACAATTTAGAAAGATACAATCAAAGCACCAGAAGAAGTTTGAAATTTGCTTCAAATTATTTAGTTTCAATGTCATTTACGGGTGCTATTTTTTTATTATTAAAAGAAATACCATATATCGGATATATTATTGCACCTATAATAGCAACAATGATTGCTACAATTGTTTATTTATATTCTATAAAAAAATTGCCTAAAAAACATAATCATCGTAGTCCTAATAAAGTTAATATAGAACAAAAAGCTAAATGAAAGAACTTTTTTCTGAATTCCCAAAAGTTTCCAAAGAAAAATGGGAAGATGTACTAATAAAAGAATTGAAAGGAGCTGATTTCGACGCTTTTTTAAAAAGAAATGACTTTATAGAAAAATTAAATTTTTCTACTTATACCTACCATTCAGATATAGAATTAACCAATAACATTCCGGGAAAAGCACCTTATACAAGAGGCTTTAAAAACGATTCAAACGATTGGTTTAATGCTTCATACATTCAAGTATCCAATGAAGAAGAAGCAAATAAAATTGCATTAACAAAACTTTTACAAGGTATCGATTCTTTGATTTTTCAATTTAACACTGAAAATATTGATCCAAATAACTTACTTCAAAATATTGAATTTCAATTTATTCACACACAATTTAACATTCAAAATTTAAATCAATTAAATACACTCATAACTTATTTCGGAGCAAACAACAATGAAAATATAAATTTTAGATTGGATTTTAATCATGATTTTTCTTGGAATGAATTCAAAGAAATTGCAGCAATTATGAAAAACAATGAAATTCCATTTTGCTATGTAAATGGTTCCGAATTTCAAAAAACGGGAGCAAATATTTCGCAACAACTAGCTTTTTCAATCGCTACAGGACATGAATATTTAATTCAATTAATTGAAAATGGTTATACAATTGAAGATGCAATTAATCGCATACATTTTTCATTTGGAATTGGGAATACTTACTTTTATGAAATTAGTAAAATTCGAGTTTTCAGAAAATTATGGACTTCAATCATTCAAGAATATCAAAAAAATTGCACTGTAAATTCCTTTATTACCGCTGAAATTACATCTCAAAATAAATCTTTAAAAGATCCTTACACCAATTTATTAAGGCAAACAACGGAAGTAATGTCCGCTATTTCTGCAAGTGTCAATACCATAATTGTCACACCTTATGATTCAGATTCTAATGAAGGAGAATCCATAATATCTACAAGAATGGCTGGAAATATTTCGCTCATTTTAAAAGATGAAAGTTATTTCGACAAAGTTATTGACCCGATTGGAGGAAGTTATTCTATTGAAAGTTTAACAACACAAATTGCAAACAACGCATGGAAATATTTCCAAAAAATTGATAAATTAGGAGGAATTACTACAGATGAATCCAAAGAATTATTCGCAATCGATATCACTTCAACAGTAAATTTAAAATTAAATCAAATTAAGGAAGGAAAAAAAATATTAATCGGTATTAATAAATTTCCTAATCCACAAATTGAAACTAAAACCTGGAAACCTGTAAGCTTCTATTTGGGATTGAAACAAATAATTTTCGAACGTGATATTTAAACCGCAATGAAAAGAATTTCTTTTGAAAATATAAATTATTCTTCTGATTGCAACAATCAAGATGATAAGGCAAGCATTTCTTATGAAACTGCTGAAAAAATTAAACTTTCTTCTTTTTATCAAAAAGAGGACATCCTCAATTCAGAACAAATTGGATTTGTATCTGGGGTTGCTCCCTATTTAAGAGGCCCGTATGGCTCAATGTATGCGATCAGACCATGGACAATCAGACAATATGCTGGTTTTTCAACAGCGGAAGAATCGAATGCTTTTTACAGACGAAACTTAGCAGCAGGTCAAAAAGGATTATCAGTTGCCTTTGATTTGGCTACACATCGAGGCTATGATTCTGACCATGAAAGGGTTGTTGGTGATGTTGGTAAAGCTGGTGTTGCAATTGACTCAATATTGGACATGAAAGTACTTTTTGACCAAATTCCACTGGATGAAATGTCCGTTTCAATGACCATGAATGGAGCGGTATTGCCCATTTTAGCATTTTACGTTGTGGCTGCCGAAGAACAAGGAGTCAAACAAGAACAATTATCTGGCACTATCCAGAATGACATTTTGAAAGAGTTCATGGTTCGAAACACCTACATTTACCCTCCTGAACCCTCTATGAAAATTATTGCAGATATTTTTGAATATACTTCAAAAAATATGCCTCGTTTTAATTCCATTTCTATTTCTGGATACCACATGCAGGAAGCTGGAGCGACTGCAGCGATAGAGCTTGCATATACTTTAGCAGATGGTCTAGAATATTTAAGAGCAGGTATCAAAGCGGGAATGGATGTTGATGTATTTGCTCCGAGACTAAGTTTCTTTTGGGCGATTGGAATGAATCATCACATGGAAATTGCAAAAATGAGAGCAGGTCGAATGATTTGGGCAAAATTGGTAAAACAATTTCAACCTAAATCAGATAAGTCGCTGGCTTTAAGAACTCATTGCCAAACATCAGGTTGGAGTTTAACAGAACAAGATCCTTTCAATAATGTTGCTCGTACATGTATAGAGGCAATGGCGGCAGCATTAGGCGGAACACAGTCATTACATACCAATGCTTTGGATGAAGCAATCGCATTGCCAACCGATTTTTCAGCTCGAATTGCAAGAAATACACAAATTTACATTCAAGAAGAAACGGGCATTACATCTTTTATAGATCCCTTTGGAGGTAGTTATTATATCGAAAAATTAACGGAAGAATTAGCGAATGAGGCATGGAAATTAATCGAAGAAGTAGAAGAACTTGGAGGAATGGCGAAAGCTATTGAAACAGGTTTACCGAAAATGAGAATAGAAGAAGCTGCAGCCAGAAAACAAGCTAGAATTGATTCAGGTAAAGACATTATTGTTGGGGTTAATCGTTATCAACTAGAAAAAGAAGACCCGATCGAAATATTAGATGTTGACAATGCAAAAGTTCGAATTGCACAAATTGAACGACTTGAAAAATTAAAACGAGAACGCAATACAATAGAAGTAGAGAATGCTCTAAATTTACTGGCAGAAGCTGCTAAAAATGGAACTGGAAATTTAATGGAGATAGCTATTAATTGTGCTCGAAAAAGAGCTACTTTAGGTGAGATTTCTTCAGCTTTAGAAACTACTTATGGTAGATATAAAGCAACTATTCGTTCAATAAGTGGCGTTTATTCATCAGAATCTATGCAAGACAAAGACTTTGAAAAAGCAAAAGAACTTGCTGATAAATTTAGCAAGTTAGAGGGTCGAAGACCACGTATCATGGTTGCAAAAATGGGGCAAGATGGACACGACAGGGGAGCAAAAGTGATCGCTACATCATTTGCTGATATTGGATTTGATGTTGACATTGGTCCATTGTTCCAAACACCTAAAGAAGCTGCAAGACAAGCTGTCGAAAATGATATTCATATTTTAGGTGTTTCTTCTTTAGCTGCAGGACATAAAACACTAGTACCTCAAGTAATTGCTGAGTTAAAAGAATTAGGTCGAGAAGATATTATGGTTATTGCTGGTGGTGTTATACCTCAACAAGATTATGATTTTCTTTATAAATCGGGCGTTTTTGGAGTTTTTGGACCAGGGACAAAAATCTCAAAAGCAGCTCAAGAAATACTTGAATTATTAATAAAAAGTATTGAATAATAAGTAATTATAAACAAATGAATCGAATTATTAAAATACTTTTTATACATTCGGCATAATTTTTGAAAAATTAAACAAAACGTAAACAAACAAAAAGATGAAAAAATATATTGTATTGACTATTTTAATTAGTATTTCCCTTTTATCAAAAGCACAAGCACCTAATTTTGACGATTTAAAAATTTTATATGCTGATGGTAATTATGAAAAATTAGTCGCACAAGCAGAAAAATACACCTTAAAAGAAGATTTAAAGAAAGATCCTGTTCCTTTTATGTGGCTGGCTAAAGGTTTAGATAAAGTTGCTTCTTCTGGTACAGACAATGAAAAATTCAAAAATGCCTATAAAGATGCAATCGCTGCATTATCAAAAGCGATAAAAAATGACAAAGACTCTAGTTGCTATAATGCTAACCGTGAATTTGTAGATGGATTTCAAATGGGGATTGTAGAACGGGTAACCAATGAATTAGATGCCAATGATTTCAAAAAAGCAGCAGGTTGGGATACCAAATATTACAAAATTTCATTTCACATTATTGGAGCAAAATATCTTGAAGGAGCTTGTAAATATTTAGCCACTGATAAAGGTGGAGCAAATGCTTTATGGGTTATATGTGATAAAGAATTAGCAAAAATTACATCCGTTGAAAATTGGTCAAAAGCAGATTTAGAATTATTGAAAATAGGTATATTAAAAACAGCAGAATGCCAAATAGCTTCCAGACAAACTGAAAAAGCTCGAAAATTATTAGACAAAGTTGCTCCATGGTTTGAAGAAGATCCAGATTTTAAAGCTAAATATGACGAATTAGTAAACTGAATTGGTTATTAGCTCGGTACTTTTTGTTCAAAAAAGCAAGATTTTCAGTATCAATAGACTTTTATTTAGCTTCACTTAAACACTGATAAAATAGATATGAAATTTTTCATTGTTATATTTATTACTTTCTATAGTAATCATGTCTTTTGTCAGAAGATAAACAAAAAAAATTTAAACCATGTATGGAAATGTATATCTCTAATAAATGATAGTAGTTTTTTTAAGAGCGAAGCATTATCATTTATAAGATGTGAGAATTGTACGATGAATGATTCAATCTGCCTTTTTCCAACATTAAGATTAGATAGGTTTGGTTTTGGCGACGCTCAAATACTAACATTACAAGGGAAGGTGCTTTCAATTTGTTATAACTGGAATTTATCTACCAATATCAATGGGTGCATAAACCCCTATTATTTGTCATGGAGTCATGGATGGAGAGTACGAGGTAAGCAATCTAATAAACGAATTGTCTTCAAATACAGAGAATATAAAAACAATGAAGATAATAAAGGAATTAAAAGAAAATCAGTCTATAAAATTATTGAGTTGAGCGAATATAAATTGAAACTGGTAAAAATCAGTTAGTTTTTTGAAACTGGTAATATTCCAACCCAGCACCTTCTACAATAATTCTATTCACTAACCTTCAAAATACCGAAGGTTATCACAAATCAATGCTTTTTGAATCATTTTTCAAATTTGTATTTGGTTAGTATGTGAGGTAAAAATTCAATACTCCATTTTAGATATTACTTGAAGTTAGAAGTGAGAAATTTAATTTTTAATCGTGGGACTTATTCGAATTCATCGGGAACAGTTCTAAATATCTAAATTCTACTAATATAACCTTCATTATTCAACCTTAATCAAATTTTATCGTAATTTTATTGAAAAAAAAGCTGTGAAAACAAAAAATAATTACCTTGAAATAAATAAAGAATCGTGGAACAATCGTACTGAAATTCATCTAGACTCAGAATTTTATGATGTCGAAGGATTCTTAAAAGGAAAGAACTCATTAAATGAAATCGAATTAAAGCTTTTTGGTGATTTAAAGGGAAAGAAAATTTTACATCTTCAGTGTCATTTTGGTCAAGATACAATTTCCCTCGCTAGAATGGGAGCAATTGTTACTGGAATAGATTTATCAAACAAATCTATCGAAAGTGCACAAGAACTTGCAAAAAAAGCAAATATTGAGGCTCAATTCATTTGTTGTGATGTTTACGATTTACCAAATCATCTGGATGAAAAATTTGACATCGTCTATACGAGTTATGGAACAATTGGGTGGTTACCCGATTTAAATAAATGGGGACAAGTCATTTCAACATTCCTTAATCCTGGAGGTAAATTTATTTTTGTTGAATTTCATCCAATAGTATGGATGTTTGATGATCATTTTGAAAAAGTTGAATACAATTATTTAAACAAAGGTGAAATATTAGAAACACATTCTGGAACATATACGGATTTAGATGCTCCTATTACACAAAATTATGTTTGTTGGAATCATGGTATTGCAGAAGTTGTAATGGGATTAATTAGCAATGATTTAGAAATTGGTTCTATGGAAGAATATGACTTTTCACCTTACAACTGCTTCAATGAAAAGGTTGAAGAATTTGAACCTAAAAGACACCGCGTAAAACATCTTGAAAACAAAATACCTCTTGTATATTCGATCGTTGCTCGAAAAAAAGACAATGTCTTTGAAAAGAAATAATTTTTTTAAAAGTGATTATTTTGGATAAAAACCCGATAGTTCACAAAAAAAGGTTGCTCTCTTTGAACAACCTTTTATTTTACTTTGAAAGAATTAAATCTTCTATAAAAGCTTATATTGAGATAAAACCAATCCGCCAACTAAAATTGCTATTGCACAAATTGATAAAACCACAATATGAATTGCTGGAACTTCAATTTTTGACTCTTCAATTTCTTCTTTTTGGAAAATATTTATCACTGTCTTCAAATAATAGTAAATACCAATACCAGAATTAGCTAATGCAATTATTACTATTAAAGGATATTGTGTAAAAGCATCTGCAAACACTAAATATTTTCCGAAAAAACCAATTAATGGTGGAACGCCTGCCAAAGATAATAAAGCCAATACAGCAACCGTAGCTAAAAATGGATTTCTCTTTGCCAATCCTTTAAAAGCTGAAATTTTATCTTCATCATCATTCAATAATTTAGCGATAGCAACTAATGCAATAATTGAAAAACCATATCCAAATAAATAAATCCAAAGATTTTCAATTGAATTACTACTTAATGTTAAAACAGCTAATAAAGCATAACCTACATGTGTAATACTTGAATAAGCTAATAATCGTTTGAAATGAATTTGATTTAATGCGGATAAATTTCCTAAGAAAATTGTAATTAAAGCAACTATAACCAAAGCTGGCGCCCAAAAAGCATGCAAATCAGGAAAAGCTATACCAAAAATTTTCATGAATGCACCAAAAGCACCTAATTTCACAACAGCTGCCATAAATCCAGTTACCTCATTTGGTGAGCCTTCATAAACATCTGGACTCCAAAAATGAAATGGTGCTGCCCCAACTTTAAATAAAAAGGAAGCCATAATTAATAATACACCAACATACAAAATAGAAGAATGTGCTATTCCAGTGTTTTGATTGTTATATATAAAATCTCCTATTTCTTGAATTTTGAATGTCCCAGTAGCTCCATAAGTCCAGGCAATACCAAACAATAAAACACCTGTAGCAAATGCCCCCATTAAAAAATATTTTAAAGATGCTTCACTCGAACGTAAATCCTTTTTATTAGTTCCTGCCAATACATATATCGGTAATGAAAGAATCTCTAATCCTAAGAAAAACATAAACATATCTGTGAAAGCCAACATACACACAGCGCCAACTAATGAAAACATTAATAACCCAATATATTCTCCTGTATGTTCTGGTTGTTTCTTATAGGAATTATAGCCTATTAAAATTGAAAATAAAGCAAAAATACTTGCTGCAATTGAATATAACAAAGCTGTATTGGTAAATTCTAATCCTTCATACGAAAATAAAGTAACTGGATTATTCCACTGAGCAATAAATAAAGCTATTGCAATTAATAAACCTACTGTTGATGTTAATAACACTAATACTGGCTTTTTTGCAAAGGCAATAAATAATGAAATTAAACCACTTAAAAAGATGACAATTAACGCGTCCATATTACTTATATGATTGAATTTGTTTTATACGTTTCTAACAGTTGGTCTATACTTGGTCCAACTAAATCAATAATCATTTGTGGGCAAACGCCAATTACAACAATAATTGCCATAATAATGAAAAATGCAATCCACTCATTCCATGATAAATCTTCAAATGAAGTTATTTTGGGAGCTCCATTCATGCTTAACTGATAAGCTCTCAATGTGTAAACTGCTCCAAAAACTAATGTTGTTCCAGCAATTAAGCCAATAACCCAGCTATATGAATATAAGCCTTTAATTAACAAGAATTCCCCTATAAACCCACTTGAAAATGGAACTGAAACAGAGGCTAAGGATAAAGCTGCGAACATGAATGCAAATTTAGGAGCTAATTTAGCTATACCTCCGAGTTCACCTAATGTTCTTGTTCCCATTCTTCTTTCAATCACATCTACCGCTAGAAATAATCCAACTGCGACCAAACTGTGATTGAACATTTGAATTAAAGCTGCAGTAATATTATCTTTATCGAATAAAATTATTCCTGCCGCTATCAATCCTACGTGAGAAATAGAAGCAAATGCAAATAATCTTTTCATATCAGCTTGCTTAATGGCAATAATTCCAGCATACACAACACCAAAAATTCCTAAGACAATTATCGGAAATTGAAATTCATTTAAAGCTTCAGGAGCTAAAGGAACCATCCAACGAATCATACCATATAAGGCCATTTTCAACATCAAAGCTGAAAGTAACATTGTACCTGCCATTGGAGCTTTTGAATACGTATTTGGTTGCCATGTATGAAAAGGAAATAAAGGAATTTTAATCGCAAATGCTAAAAAGAATCCTCCAAAAACCCAAAAAGCAGTTTTAGCAGATAATTCAACCGCCATCAAATCTTCAATTGCGAAACTATTTGCGTACGATTTTATAGCGATTAACGATGCTAACATTGCTAATGATCCAACAAAAGTATAAATGAAGAATTTTGTCAAAGCCGCTTTTCTATCTGACTCACCAAATGATAATGCGATAATAAAAATAGGAATCAATGATATTTCCCAAAAAATATAAAACAACAATCCGTCCATTGAAATAAAAACCCCTAAAAGAGCTGCTTGCATCAAAAACAACATTGACGTAAATAATTTATTTTGAGACACTTCTCTATTATAATTACTCAACAATATTATTAACGTAATCACATTTGTTAACATGACCATAAAAATTCCAATTCCATCGTACCCCATTTTCCCTGAAAAGCCAATCGAATTTTGACCTAATTGGAAAAGAGTTACAACTTGAGTCGTATCTTGATTAAATCCACATAATAAAGTACATGAATAAATCAAAGATGCCAGTCCTCCAACTAATGCGAAGACACGAATTACATTACGTGGAACAACCAACGTTAGTAATGCAAATAAACTAGGTATTAATAAAAGTATCAAAGCTTTATATTTTTACAAGATAATAAACAACTAAACCGATGATTCCAAAAACCATCCACAACAAATACCACTCCGTACGACCAGTTTGTATTTTCTTCACTAAATCTCCTGTCCGACCAATTGACTTAGCGACACCTAGTACAACATTATTTAAGAATAGAACCTCTATCAATTGATGACTTAATTTAGAAATCAACTCGATTGGTTTTACAAACAAAACATCGTATATCTCATCAAAATACAATTTGTTTGCAGATAATTTTGCCCATCCCGTAATTTTATCATCCGAAACTGGAAGTTGTTTTTTCATAACATAGCTAGAGTAAGCTCCTATCAATGCTACAATTGTTAATACTGAGGCAGTAACCATCAAAGTAATCAAAGAACTATTGTCAACATGTAATTCTGCAACTTTATCTAAACCTGTCACATTGTGGTTTAAGAAATGAGAAAACCAATGCGAACCAGGAATATTTAATGCTCCACCTACTACTGATAATACAGCTAACACAATTAAAGGAAAAGTCATATTTAAAGGACTTTCATGCAAATGACTTTTTACATGATCTGAACCTCTAAATTCTCCATGGAAAACAACAAAATATAGTCTAAACATATAAATTGCTGTTAACAAAGCACTAAAAGCAAGAGCTCCATATATAAAAGCATTGTGATGTAAAGCATGAGCTAAAATTTCATCTTTCGAAAAGAAACCAGAAAGTAATGGAAAACCAGAGATAGCTAATGTTCCGATTAAAAAAGTAAGATGTGTAATTGGAATAAATTTCTTTAAACCACCCATTTGTCGAATATCTTGTTCATCAGACATTGCATGAATAACACTTCCTGAACCTAAGAATAATAATGCTTTAAAGAATGCATGTGTTGTAACATGAAAAATTGCTGCCGTATAAGCTCCCATTCCTAAAGCAACAAAAATAAATCCTAATTGAGAGACCGTTGAGTACGCCAATACTTTTTTAATATCATTTTGTCGCATTGCAATAAAAGCAGCAACCAAAGAAGTAGCTAAACCAATATACAACATAATATCTTGTGTCAATTGAGCTCCTGGAGTTTCAAATAAGAAATTCGAACGAACAACTAAGAAAATACCAGCTGTAACCATTGTCGCTGCGTGAATTAAAGCAGAAACGGGTGTTGGTCCTGCCATTGCATCAGGCAACCAAGTAAACAATGGAATTTGAGCTGATTTCCCCGTAGCACCAATAAACAAACAAATAGTAATACCAAATAACATCCAATTTGAAGGTGATAGTTCAGTTAATTTTGCTGCAACTTCATTGTATTCTAAAGTACCAAAAGTCGATAGTATTAAGAAAAGTCCGATTAACAAACCTAAATCCCCTATTCTATTCATTACAAATGCTTTTCGAGCAGCAATACTATTCAACAATCCTTTTTTCTCATCACTATAATGGAAGCCAATTAACAAATAAGAACAGATTCCAACACCTTCCCAGCCGAAGAATAGCATGAAGTAATTGCTTCCAAGAATTAATATTAACATCGCGAAGATGAACAAATTCAGGTATGTAAAAAATTTATAATACCCTTCATCATGACTCATATATCCCATTGAAAAAAGATGTATCAATGAACCAATCCCCGTTACAATTAAAGTCATCCAAATCGATAAATCATCAACTAAAAAACGTGCATTCAAAGAGAAACTATCCAAACGGATGATTGTAAACAAATCAATCCTTACAGAATCATGTAATTGAAAAAACACATTTAATGCAATTCCGAATGCAATAAACATGACAGCTGTTGCAAGCGAACCTACAACTTTTTTGGGTAATTTTTTCCCAAGAACACCATTTATCAAACCACCTAATAAAGGAAGTAATAAAATCAGAGGTACTAATTGTTCAATTTTCATTACGACTATCCTTTTAATTTGTTAAACAATCCTATATCTACTGACCTTGCATTTCTGTACATCAAAACTAGAATAGAAAGACCTACTGTTGCTTCCGCTGCAGCTACAACCATGATGAAGAAAACAAAAATTTGCGCATCTGCCTTACCGTGATAATTTGAAAATGCTACAAGTAACAAATTCACGGCATTTAACATCAACTCAACACACATTAAAAGAATGATGGCATTTTTGCGAGTTAATACACCCACAACGCCAATCACAAATAATATCGATGAAAGTATTAAATAATACTCCATAGATAAACCGGATTCAAATACAGTTGCTAATACCATCTTAATCTATAATTTGTTTTTCACGTTTCGCTAATAATACAGCTCCAACCATTGCTGCTATAAAAAGAACCGAAGAAATTTCAAAAGGTAAAATATAATCCTTGAATAACACATTACCCAACTCTTTTACCAATCCTAAATTTTCGTCAACACCTAGAGAAGGCGTCATCAAACTTGCTTTTTTAATTGCAGAAATAAACACTGTTAATAAACCACCTCCAGCGATTATGGCAGCTATTTTCATAAAGATTGAACTTTTAGGTTCTGTTTCTTTACTTAGGTTCAACATCATTAATACAAATAAGAACAAGACCATGATTGCACCCGCATAAACAATGATGTTTACGATTGCAATAAATTGTGCGTTCATTAAAATGTAATTTGCTGAAATCAGGAAGAATGTTATAATTAAATATAACACGCTTCTTACAGGATGAGGACTAAGTACAACCATTAAAGCTGAGCCTAAAGTTAACCCTCCTAATAAATATGCTATGTATTGTAGTTCCATTATATTTTACGTTTTCCGGTAAGTTGTCTTTTAGATATGTCGATACGATTATCTACAGTTTCAACCAAACGATCTTTACCATAAATAAATTCTCCTCTTTGAATATCTGTAGGTACGATTCTATCTGTTAAGAAAATTGCTTCTTTTGGACATGCTTCTTCACATAAACCACAAAAGATACATCTCAACATATTAATTTCATACGTTTCAGCATATTTTTCTTCTCGATATAGACTTTCTTGCTCTTTTTCTCTTTCTCCAGCTGTCATCGTGATAGCTTCAGCAGGACAAGCTACAGCGCACAATCCACAAGCCGTACAATTTTCTCTTCCTTCTTCGTCTCTTTTCAACACATGCATACCTCTATAATTCGGAGCAAATACCTTTTGTTGTTCAGGGTATTTTAATGTATTGTTTTTACGAAATAAGTGTTTGATAGTAATCAACATTCCTGAAAAAATTGCAGGTAAATATAACTTTTCAATAAAAGTCATTTTTTTGTTGGAAACTAACTTACTTCTATTTGATAAACTTTGCATAGTTAACTTTTTTTTTTTTTTTTTATTAAACCAACCATTGTATGCTGCAATTACAACTGCAGTAATCAATAAATTTACTAAAGCGATTGGGATCATTTTTTTCCATCCTAAGTGCATTAATTGGTCGTATCGGAAACGAGGAAGCGTCCAGCGAACCCACATGAAAAGGAAAATGAAAAAGAATATTTTTACAAAAAACACCAATGTACCAACAATCGCTAATGTATTTCCTGATAAAGCATCCATTCCTGGGAAATTGTAACCACCAAAGAATAAAGTAGCAATAACAGCCGAAGAAATAAACATATTGATATATTCAGCGAACAAAAAGAATCCTAATTTCATTGATCCGTATTCTGTATGATAACCACCTATTAGCTCACTTTCACATTCTGCTAAGTCAAAAGGTGCTCTGTTACATTCCGCTAAAGCACAAACGAAGAAAATAATGAACGCTAATGGTTGTTTAACTACAAACCATATTCCATGTTGTGCATCAACAATGTCTCTTAAGCTTAAACTTCCTGTCATTAAAACAATAGTTATCACAGAAACCCCCATTGCTAATTCATAAGAAATCATTTGAGATGACGCACGAATTGCTCCAAAAAGAGAATATTTATTATTTGAAGCCCAACCTCCAATCATAATTCCATAAACACCAATAGAGACAAATCCCATGATAAATAATATCCCAACATTCACATCAGCTACTTGCAATGGAATTGATCTACCGAAAGCTTCAATATTTGGTCCCCAAGGAATAACAGCTCCAGTAATTAATGCTGTAAACATGGCAATTCCAGGTCCTAAAATAAATAACCATTTATCTGAATGAAGCGGTATAAAATCTTCTTTAAAAAACATTTTTCCACCATCTGCCAAGGGTTGTAAAATTCCCCACGGTCCTGCTCTATCTGGTCCGATACGATCTTGTAACCATGCTGCTACTTTTCTTTCCAATAAAGTAGAATACATCGCTATTCCTAAGGTAATTGCAAACAAGACAACTACTAAAATTAATTTTTCTATTAATAATCCTGTATCCATTACTTCAAGTTTTTAGTTGAATCATTTAACGGATTTGGTTTATCGTAATGACCTTGAGAAATAACCGAATGTTTATCTACTTTCATTGGTCCTTCAATATTCCATTTCGAAACCTCTTTTTTATCGTAACGACATTCATTACAAATCCAAGCAGTTTTTCCATCTATTGTTTGAACTTCTCCGTATTCATCTTTACGAGCAGTTACTCTATAAATTTGATTTCCGAACATCCAAACGACAGCATTACCTCCACATTTTGTACACTCGCAAGAAGCATTCATGGGTTTTAAAAACCAAACACGACTTTTGAAACGAAACGTTTTATCTGTCAGTGCACCAACAGGACAAACGTCAATCATATTCCCAGAAAAATCGTTATCGATAGAATTTTCAATATAAGTACTGATTTCAGCATGTTCCCCCCTATGCATTACGCCATGTACACGGCTATCACATAATTGATTTCCAACATAAACACAACGGTAACATAAAATACAACGATCTTGATTCAATTTAATCGTGTTTCCAATGTCAATTGGTTCATGCGTTCTTCTAGGTTCCTCATAACGTGTTTTCGAACTACCATGTTCAAAAGCTAAATCTTGTAATTTACACTCTCCTGCTTGGTCACAAACGGGACAATCCAGCGGATGGTTAATTAATAAAAATTCAGTTACTGCTCCACGATTTTCATGAACACGTTCGCTTGTTTTGTTTTTCACAATCATTCCATCCATAACAGGTGTAGAACAAGATGCAACTAACTTTGGCATTGGGCGAGGATCTTTTTCAGAACCTGCCGCAACTTCCACTAAACAAGTACGGCATTTACCACCGCTACCTTCTAATTTACTGTAATAACACATTGCTGGTGGAACGATATCTCCTCCTGCTTGTCTCGCAGCATTTAAAATCGTTGTCCCCGGTTCAACTTCTATTACAACATCATCAATGGTTACTTTGACCATAGCTATATTTTATTTATAACGTTTCTGCAACTTTCTTTAATCCATAATTACGAGTTAACGCTTCTTGTGGATTTGTTACATGCCATTCAAATTCTTCTCGGAAATGACGAATTGCCGCTGCTACTGGCCAAGCTGCTGCATCACCAAGCGGACAAATAGTATTTCCTTCTATTTTTTTATTGATTTGTTCTAATAAATCAATATCTCTCATATTTCCTTGACCATGTTCTAATCGGTAAAGAACTTTTTCCATCCAACCTGTTCCTTCTCTACATGGAGAGCATTGTCCACAAGATTCATGTGCGTAGAACCGAGCGAAGTTCCAAGTATTTCGAACGATGCATTGATCTTCATCAAACACAATAAAACCACCGGAACCTAACATTGAACCAGATGCAAATCCTCCATCCGATAAACTTTCGTAGCTCATATAACGAGTTTCACCTGTTGCTGTTTTAGTAATGAGATTGTGTGGTAAAATTGGAACTGAAGAACCACCAGGGATACAAGCTTTAATCTTTTTCCCATTTGCAATTCCTCTACACCACTCATCGCCGTATATAAATTCTTCAACTGATAAGCCTAATTCTATTTCATAAACTCCTGGTCTAACTAAATTACCACTAGCTGAAATCAATTTCGTACCTGAACTTTTTTCTGTACCTATTTTCAAATATTCTTCAGCTCCAATATTGATTATAGGAACAACAGCTGCAATACTTTCAACATTATTCACTACAGTTGGGCATCCAAATAAACCTTTAACAGCTGGAAATGGGGGTTTCATTCTAGGATTTCCTCTTTTTCCTTCTAAAGATTCTAAAAGCGCTGTTTCTTCACCACAAATATAAGCACCTCCACCAGGAGAGACATATAAATCTAAATCATAACCAGATCCTAAAATATTTTTCCCTAACCATCCATTGGCATACGCTTCTGCAATTGCTTTTTCAAGAATATCCAACACAAACATATATTCACCCCGAATGTAAATATGTGATGTATTTGCTCCTAAAGCATAACTAGAAGTAATCATTCCTTCAATCAATAAATGTGGAATTTTTTCCATCAGATATCGATCTTTAAAAGTTCCTGGCTCACTTTCATCTGCATTGCAAACTAAATATCTAGGAACACCTTCAGGTTTAGCCAAAAAAGACCATTTCATTCCTGTTGGAAATCCTGCTCCTCCTCTACCTTTTAAAGCAGATTTTTGAACTTCTTCAACCACTTCTTGTGGAGACATTGTTTTCAAAGCCTTTTCTACAGAGCGGTATCCACCATGATTACGATAAACATCATACGTTTGAATACCTGGAACGTCAATATGTTCTAATAGTAATTTTCTTCCCATTAGTTTTGATTTTTAAGTTGTGCATATTTTGCACGATATTCTTCAATCAACTGATCCACTTTTTCGGGAGTTAAATGTTCATGATAAACTTTACCACATTGCAACATTGGTGCATAACCACAAGCTCCTAAACATTCCGAAGTTTTCAAAGTGAAAATCCCATCAGCACTTGTTTCTCCGACTTTTGAGATTCCTAATCTATTTTTGATGTGTTCGATAATTTGGTCACTTCCCACTAACATACATGGTCCGGTTCTACAAACCTCGAAAACAAATTTACCAGTAGGTTCTAAATTAAACATGGTATAAAAAGTAGCAACTTCATATACTTCAACTGGTTGAATATTTAAAAGATCAGCAACATAGTCCATTGTTTCTTGGCTCAGCCATCCTCCAAATTCTTCTTCGGCGATGTGTAAAATTCGAATCAATGCACTTTTATGTCTTCCTTCTGGAAATTGACTGATAATTCTGTTAACTTCTTTCAACGATTCTTCGCTAAAAGGAGGTTTTTTACTTTGCAATTCGTGTGTACTTATCATAATCTATGCGTCCAATTCTCCAGCAATAACATTCAAACTACTTAAAGTCAACACCGCGTCACTGATTGTTTGACCTTTAATCATTTCTGGATATGCTTGATAATAAATAAAACAAGGGCGACGGAATTGTAAACGGTAAGGTGAACGACCTCCATCACTGATTAAATAAAAACCTAATTCTCCATTTCCACCTTCTACACTATGGTACACCTCACCTACAGGTACTGGAGTTTCTCCCATAATAATTTTGAAGTGATAAATCAATGCTTCCATATTTTCATAAACCTCTTGTTTAGGAGGTAAAAAGAAATCTGGAATATCTGCATGTATAGGACCTTCGGGCAATGCGCCATAAGCTTGTTTAATAATAGAAAGACTTTGGCGGATTTCTTCTTGGCGAACCTGAAAACGGTCATACGTATCACCACCAGAACCAACAGGGATGATAAAATCAAAATCTTCATAAGAAGAATAAGGATTCATTGCTCTCACATCATAATCAACACCTGCAGCTCTTAAATTAGGACCAGAAAAAGAATAAGCTAAAGCTCTTTCAGCAGAGATAGGACCAGAATTAATTGTTCTATCCATAAAGATTCTGTTTCTAGTTAATAGATTATCAAATTCTTGAAATAATGGAGGAAATTCTACTAAAAAGGCTTTTAATTTTTTATGAAACTCTGGAGAAAAATCACGGTCAAAGCCACCTATACGTCCAAGATTTGTAGTCAAACGTGCTCCACACATTTCTTCGTACATTTCATATATTTTTTCTCGAAGTTGGAACATATAAGTAAATCCCGTTAAAGCACCAGTATCTACCCCAATCACTGAATTACATACCAAATGATCTGCTATTCGAGCTAACTCCATCATAATTACGCGCATATAATCTACACGTTTAGGAATTTCACATTGCAATAATTTTTCAATTGTCATGTGGTAACCTATATTATTAATTGGAGATGAACAATAGTTCAAACGGTCTGTTAAAGTTGTTATTTGATTGTAAGGTCTTCTTTCGGCAATTTTCTCAAAAGCTCTGTGAATATACCCTACAGTTTGTTTTGCATCTAATATTTTTTCTCCATCTACTTGCAAGATATTTTGAAAAATACCATGAGTTGCGGGATGAGTTGGACCTAAGTTCAACGTTGCAATATCACCATCAATTGTTTCAGAAGAGTAATATTTTTTACTTTCAAATTGATTCTTATCGTAATTATTTTCACTCATATTACAACACTATTTAATCTCTACCAAAAAAACGATCGTCTTTATCTTCTCTCGTTGCATCTTCCAATTGATACTCTTTACGCATTGGAAAATAGTTCATTGAATCTTCATTTAAAATTCGAACTAAGTTGGGATGTCCTTCGAAAATAATTCCATAAAAATCGAAAGTTTCTCTTTCTTGCCAATCTGCTCCATCGTATAAGTCAGTAATTGTCGCTATCGTTGGATTTTCAATTGGTAAAAATGATTTCAAACGAATTCGAAAATTATGAATTAAACTATGTAAATGGTAAACTACACACAATTCTTTACCTTCATTTTCAGGGTAATGGATTCCTCCTATTAATGTCAAATAATTAACATTTAAAGCAGGCTCATTCTTCAACCATTCAATAACTGAATGTATTTCATTTGACGTTACTTCAACAGTTAATAAACCAAAAGGCTCTTGTTGTTCGCCTAAACTTTCCCCAAATTTTTCTTTTAACTTCGAAAATACGAGTTCATTCGTCAACGTACTATTTGCCATCTGATTCAATGTTATAAGTTTGTAACATTTTCTTGTATTCATCTGAATTTCTTCGACGCAATGATTCATTTTTAATCATTTCGTGAATATTCATAATTCCATCTATAATTTGCTCTGGTCTAGGAGGACATCCAGGAACATAAACATCCACTGGAATCACTCTATCAATTCCTTGAAGAACGCTATAAGTATCAAAAACACCACCACTAGAAGCACATGCACCAACTGAAAGAACCCATTTCGGTTCAGCCATTTGTTCGTAAACTTGCTTTAAAATTGGAGCTAATTTTTTAGAAATTGTTCCTGCAACAATTAACAAATCTGCTTGACGAGGAGAAAACGACATCCGTTCCATTCCAAATCGAGCTAAATCGTAGTTACTTCCCATCGTAGCCATGAACTCAATACCACAACAAGATGTAGCAAAAGGCAAAGGCCACAACGAATTTGATCGCGCAGCACCAATTGCTTTATCCAAAGTTGTTAATTGAAATCCTTGACCGTTGATAGTCTCTACTTTCGCATCAAAGTTTACTTTTCCCATTCGAGAGCTCCTTTTTTAAGTACATAGAAAAATCCAACTAAGAAGAATGCAACGAACATGATAACAGCTAGAAGTCCTTCCAACTTTAAATCACTAAAATTCACTGCATAAGGATAAAAGAATATTACTTCTACATCGAATAACACGAATAAAATCGCTGTTAAAAAGTAACGAACCGATACGGGGAAACGAGCGTCTCCTTTTGATTCGATACCACATTCGAAATTGGCATCTTTCTTTTTTGAATTTAATTTTGGTCCTAAAACGTGCGTTACAACCAACACCAATACCACAAATCCAATAGCCACACCGGCTTGAATAAGTATCGGTAAATAATCATTTGCTGTTGACATTTGTATCTTTTTAAATTATTCAACCATTCATGAGCGCACAAATTTATAGTTTTTTAACTAAACGAAATCAAATTTTTAAATTTAATACACGATTATTTCTATTTATTATTTGTTAACTACAGTAAAACAGTAGTTTAGAGATGAGTATTATTTTTGATTTTTATGTTTTGAATCATTATTTATTTGAAAGGAATTTGTGAGTCGGGAGTTTTATTGGTTTGTCGGTATTGAGGGGGGGGGGTGTTGTTTTGACACGGAGAACGCTAAGACGCTAAGGTCGCTAAGATAGACGGAGGAGTTTGTGTGTGGGTGTGGGTGTTTTTTTAGGGGGGGGATTTCGACATAATTGAAATTTATAAAACTTTTCTTTTCCAATCAAATAATCTTAAATAGAGTAAGGATAGAACTCCCATTGAAATAAAATAAACATACTCAACACTCCATATCCAAAATATATCTACGCTTAAAATTTTAATTAAAGTATAAGCTACTATAATATAGATAATCACACATATAACTTCAATAAAAAAAGTAACTCTTGTATTACCACTACCATTTATTGTTTGAAAGTAAACTGTAAAAAATCCATATATATAAATTGACAAAGATACATAGCGAAGAATTTCTCCACTTACAACTTGATAAGTAGCTTTTGGGTTAACAATCGAAATTAACACTTCTGGATAAAAAATAGCTCCGTGAAAAATTGCAAAAAGAAACAATACTGTCAATATTTGAATTCGCTTTTGAATTGTTTTTAACGCTCCCAAATCTCCACTTCCAATATACTGAGATATATACGTTTTTGTAGTTGCTGAAAAACCCCATATAGGCACAAATGCTAAAAAATAAATTGCCCTAATATTTTGAGAAACGGTTAGTTCGAATTTACCAATCTGCTCTATCCATGTAAAAAAAATTGTCCAAGTAGCTAATGCTATAACACCTTGAAACATAATAGGACTACCCACTTTAATTAATTCTTTAAATGAAGTATAATTAAACGAAAAGTGATCAAATAAATTATATTCTTTTTTTAATTTTGAAAAGAATATATATCCTACCAAAAACAACATTCCACAACTATCAGCAATTGTATTTGCGATGGCAGCACCTTCTAATCCCAATTCAGGAAATGATCCTTTTCCAAAAATAAGAACATAATCTAAAAAAACATTTGAAAGAGCAGTAATTAAAGCACTAATTAAAACCACAGAAGTCTTTCCAGAAGCAAATAAAAAGGCTTGAATTGACAATGTAATCATTGCAAAAAATAAAGCATAACTGCGATAGGAAAGAAAAGATATTTGTGCATTTGCTAAATCTTTATGCTTCGAGTAATAATACAACAAAGAAGGCATAACATACTGAATAAAAGAAAATAAACATAAAGCAATCAATAAATGTGTTATTATTGACGTACCAAATATTCTACCTATTGAATCAAATCTTTTTTGACCAATTCTACGTGCAATTAAAATTTGAGAACCATCTGCCATTCCTGACAAAGCAATGAAAACCGTCACATAAATCAATCCAGCATTTCCTGAAGCATCATACGATAACGCATCATATCTACCTAAAAAAGCTGCATCTGTCAAAAAAACGATGGCCTGAATAAAGCTTGAAACCATTAAAGGTAACGCTACTTTCAATATAGTGGAATATCTATAATCTAACATTAATCTACTTGTAAAACCAATCCTTTAAGATATTCTCCTTCGGGATGAAAAGCATTGATCGGATGATCTGCTGGTTGATGTAACTGTTCTAAAATTCGAACATTTCGACCTGCTTCTATAGCTGCAGCAATGATTGTATTGGTAAACAAAAATTTATCAACAACTTGAGAACATGAAAAAGTAAAAATAATACCCCCTGGCTTTATTTGCCGAATTGCGTGAGCGTTTAATCTTTTATACCCCTGAATAGCTTTATGTCTTTTATCTCTATGTTTTGCAAATGCAGGAGGATCTAGAACGATTATATCATAGGCTTCGGGTAATTCTTTCATGTATTCCATAGCATCAGCAACAATTGATTGGTGTTTTTTTCCAAAATCATTTAAGGCAATATTTTCCTCCGTTAATGCAATTGCTTTTTTAGAACTATCTAACGAATGAACTAATTCCGCCCCTTCTTTTAATGCTAACAAACTAAATCCACCCGAGTAACAAAAAGTATTCAGCACTTTTTTATTGCGTGCATATTTCCCTAATAAAAATCTATTTTCTCGTTGATCTATGAAAAATCCTGTTTTTTGTCCTGTAATCCAATCAATATTTAATTCAACACCATTTTCTTTTGCTACATGTGGAGTTAAACATTCTCCAAAAAGATAAACATCCTTCCCTTCCGCTCTTGATGGCAAAGTATCCGATGATTTAGAATAAACTGCTGTTAAACTTACTCCTAATGCCTTCTTTAATGCTTCTGAAATCAATTCTATGGAATTATACATTCCAATACTATGACATTGAATTACCGCTACTCCATTGTAAAAATCGACAATTAAACCAGGTAAAGAATCCCCTTCTCCATGCACTAAACGACAAATATTTGAATTTGGATTAATTAAATTTAATTTTTCTCGTAATTCTACCGCATTTTGAATTTTTTGGTTGTAAAACTCTTGATCTAAATCTACGGGTTCAAAAGTCAATATTCGCACTGATATTGTTGCATGCTGAAAATGTCCTCGTGCTAAAAATCGATCTTTATGATCACATACTGTAACAATATCTCCATCTTTAAATGTTTCGACTTCACTTATAATAGCACCTGAAAATACCCAAGGATGTCTTCTTTCTATTGAATTTACTTTGTTTTTATGTATGCGAACGATGTTCATTTGAATTATTTTTAATTATAAACAAAAGTAGTTTTATTTTCTTAATTGGTTTTGGAACTGGAATAATATGTTCTTAGAATTTTCGTAATTTGAAATTGTTATTCTTGAAAAAGTACAGTGATGGAGAAATGCTTGATTGCATTAATGTAAAAGTGTGAGGAGGATTAATGATGACGGTGTTGGGACGAGGGAATTGGTGTGAATGTGTATTTATTACGCTAAGATCGCTAAGGCACTAAGACGCTATGATATTTAAGCGGTAGTGTTTGGGTGAGGTAATGTAAAAGTGTGAGGAGGATTAATGATGACAATGTTAGGATGAGAGGAATTGGTGTGAATGTGTGTTTATTACACTAAGAAAACTAAGGCACTAAGACGCTATGATATTTAGGCGGTGGTGTTTGGGTGGAGCAATGTAAATTTGTGAGGAGGATTAATGATGACGGTATTGGGATGAGGGAATTGGTGTGAATGTGTGTTTATTACGCTAAGATCGCTAAGGCACTAAGGCGCTATAATGTTTAGGTGGTGGTGTTTGGGTGAGGTAATGTTAACGTGTGAGGAGGATTAATGATGACAATATTGGGATGAGAGGAATTGGTGTGAATGTGTGTTTATTACGCTAAGATCGCTAAGGCACTAAGACGCTTTGATATTTAAGCAGTAGTGTTTGGGTGAGGTAATGTAAAAGTGTGAGGAGGATTAATGATGACAATGTTAGGATGAGAGGAATTGGTGTGAATGTGTGTTTATTACGCTAAGATCGCTAAGGCACTAAGGCGCTATAATGTTTAGGTGGTGGTGTTTGGGTAGGGCAATGTTAACGTGTGAGGAGGATTAATGATGACAATATTGGGATGAGAGGAATTGATGTGAATGTGTGTTTATTACGCTAAGATCACTAAGGCACTAAGACGCTATGATATTTAAGCGGTAGTGTTTGGGTGAGGTAATGTAAAAGTGTGAGGAGGTGGTTTTTATTTTTTTTGATTTTTATTGATTTTATTTGGATGTTTTTGTTTAAATTCAATAGAATAATCTTAAACTTAAATATTAATGAGTGAAAATGAAATTGCTAGAATTGTTGTAAATAGCGCTTTAAAAGTACATCGAAAACTTGGCCCTGGATTACTTGAAAGCACTTACGAAAAGTGTTTGATTCATGAATTGAATAAATTCGATTTAGTTGTAGAAAGTCAAAAGAAAATCCCCATTGTTTATGATGAATTATTTATTGATGCTGCTTATAAATTAGACTTGTTAATCAATAGCAAAGTAATCATTGAATTAAAAGCTACGGAATATTTTCATAATGTCCATTTTGCTCAATTACTTACTTACCTTAAATTGACTGACTGTAAATTAGGATTGTTAATTAATTTTAATGTTACACTGATACGAGAAGGAATAAAAAGAGTTGCTAATGGGAAGATTGAATAATGGATTTGTTATCTCAATAGGGATGTTTTTTTTTAATATAACGAGATGAAGGGATTAATCTTAACGTTAAACACACTAAGACTTTAAGAAGCAAAGAATTAACAACACACTTGAGAATGAGATGAAAGGAG